>QIGV01000072.1 GCA_003230085.1 Gammaproteobacteria bacterium | reverse complement strand
AAGGGCTGGACCGGTCCCAGGGAAGTGGATGGCCAAAAAACCGAAGACTACTGGCGTTCCCATCAGGTGCCTTTTGGAGAACTTGCTAGCAAACCCGAACACCTCAAACTGCTTGAGCAATGGTTGAAGTCATACCAGCCTGAATTACTTTTCGATGAACGTGGGGCTCTGATCCCGGAACTGGCAGCGCTGGCGCCACAGGGAGCGCTGCGGATGGGCGCCAATCCGCACACCAATGGCGGCAAGCTGTTGAAGGATCTCAGGATGCCGGACTTCAGGGCATATGCGCTGGCGGTAGATCATCCCGGTCAGTGCCTGGGTGAGGCGACGCGAGCCATGGGGCAGTTGTTACGGGATGTGATGCAGCTCAATCAGGAAAGTCGTAATTTCCGTATTTTTGGCCCCGACGAAACGGCCTCCAACCGTCTCGGTGCCTTGTTTGAGGTGACCGGCCGGGCCTGGCAGGCTGAGACACTGCCCGAGGATGATCATCTGGCCACTGACGGTCGGGTGATGGAGATTCTTAGTGAACATACCTGTCAGGGATGGCTGGAAGGTTATTTGCTCACCGGACGGCATGGCCTGTTTTCCTGCTATGAGGCCTTTATTCATATCATTGATTCCATGTTTAACCAGCATGCCAAATGGCTCAAGGTGACCAGCACTGAAATTCCCTGGCGACAGCCCATTGCATCACTTAACTATCTGCTGACCTCTCACGTCTGGCGCCAGGACCATAACGGGTTTTCTCACCAGGACCCCGGCTTTATCGATCATGTGGTCAATAAAAAAGCGGATATCATTCGGGTCTATCTGCCACCGGATGCCAACACGTTGTTGGCTGTCACGGATAAGTGCTTACGCAGCCGAAATTTTGTGAATGTTATTGTGGCCGGTAAGCAGCCCCAACTTCAGTGGCTGGATATGGATGAGGCCGTCAGGCACTGCATCGCCGGGATCGGCATCTGGGAGTGGGCGGGTAATGATCAGGACGGCATCCCGGATGTTGTGATGGCAGCGGCAGGGGATGTGCCCACCATCGAAATGTTGGCCGCAGTGGATATACTGCGCCACCATCTACCGGATTTAAAGGTGCGGGTTATTAATGTCGTGGACTTGATGACATTGCAGCCGTCCAGTGAACATCCCCATGGTTTGCCAGATGCTGATTTTAATGATCTGTTTCCCTCTAATGTTCCTGTGATCTTTGCCTATCATGGTTACCCCTGGTTGATCCATCGCCTGACTTACCGACGCCTGTGTCATCATCATCTGCATGTGCGGGGTTTCAAGGAGGAGGGCACCACTACCACACCATTTGATATGGTGGTCAGGAATGATCTGGATCGCTATCACCTGGTGCAGGATGTGATTGACCGTGTCGCAAAGCTGGGTCCATCGGCCGCCTATCTGAAGCAGCAAATGCGCGATAAACTCATTGAGCATAAAACCTATATCACCACTTACGGGGAAGATATGCCCGAGATTCGCAACTGGAAATGGAGCCACTGAAGTAAGCAATTGACCTGGGTGTTACACAAAGGTTTTAGACTGTAGAACAATAAATAAAAGGATTTGGCCATGTTGAATGAATTTATCCACGAACCGCGGATCGCCTATTTTTCGATGGAGATTGCACTACGCAATGATATTCCCACCTATAGTGGCGGTCTGGGGGTGCTGGCCGGCGATACCATGCGTTCAGCTACCGATCTGAATCTGCCGATGGTGGCGGTCAGTCTGGTCAGCAGGGCAGGGTACTTTCGTCAGGCGCTTGATGAACAGGGGCGTCAGACCGAGCAGCCCGCGTTTTGGGATCCGGCGGATCATGCAACTCCACTGGGCGCCAAGGTTTCAGTCACGATTGAAGGACGCCCCGTCTGGGTGAGTGCCTGGCTCTATATCCTTGAAGGCCATATGGGGGGCAGGCAACCTGTTCTGTTACTCGATACGGACCTGGACGAGAACAGTAGTGAAGACCGGAAGATTACTCATACACTGTATGGGGGAGATAAAAGCTATCGTTTCAAACAGGAAATTATTTTAGGCATTGGCGGCATGCGTTTGCTACAGGCACTGGGTTTTGAAGTCCGCCAGCACCATATGAATGAAGGTCATTCTGCCTTGCTGGGCCTGGAATTATTGAAACGCTTTGCCTATCACCCCGAGGACAGGCGCCCCGGTGAGCCATCCTATGATATTCCGCTGGTGCGGGAGCTGTGCTGTTTCACGACACATACGCCGGTGGAAGCCGGGCATGACCGGTTTTCCTATGATCTGGTGAAAAGTGTTCTGGGTGATTTTATCGATCTGCCTACTTTGAAACAGCTTGCCGGGGAGGACGAGCTCAATATGACGCGCCTGGCACTTAATCTGAGTGAATACGTCAACGGCGTGGCCAAGCGCCATGCCGAAATCTCCCGCAAGATGTTTCCCGGTTACCGGGTGAATGCAGTCACCAACGGGGTGCATCCCTATACCTGGACCCATCCGGGTTTTGCTAAACTCTTTGATCACCACCTGAGTGGTTGGTGTCATGAACCGGAGCTGTTGGTGCGCGCCGAATGTTGTATTTCAGATGAGGAAGTCCTAAACGCACACCAGCTTGCGAAAGCTTCGCTGATAGATAAAATCAAGACGCTGACCGGGGCGACGTTTGATAGTAATCTTCCCACCTTTGGTTTCGCGCGCCGCATGACGGCTTACAAACGCCCCGATTTACTTTTTTCCGACCTGGAACGTTTGAAGAGGATTGCGCAAAAATACCCTTTTCAAATTGTATTGGCAGGTAAAGCGCACCCCCATGACGAGGGCGGTAAGCAGCTTATAGAGATGCTCCATCGCCACATTCATGAACTTGACGGCATCGTCAATATGACCTTTCTGCCGGGTTACAATATGGAGATTGCCCGTTTAATGGTGGCGGGTGTAGATGTGTGGCTGAATACGCCACTACGTCCAATGGAAGCCTCCGGGACCAGCGGCATGAAGGCGGCATTCAATGGTGTTCCCAACCTGAGTATTCTGGATGGCTGGTGGATCGAGGGCTGCATTGAAGGGGTGACCGGCTGGTCAATCGGTGACAGTGCAGAATCCGATAATGGTGCGGATGAACAATCTCTGTACCATAAACTGGAACATGTTGTTTTGCCCCTGTATCACAATCACCAGGACAAATGGGTCAAGGTCATGAAAGGTGCTATCTGCAAGAATGCTTCATTTTTCAATACCCACCGCATGATGCGGCGTTATGTGACCGAGGCGTATATACACTAGAAGGAGGTGAGGTATGAGCCAAGATGATGATCGGGTCAAGGATTTGGTATGTGGGATGATGGTGGACTCGCAGGACAATGCGATTGAATATTTACAGATGTCTTTCGCATTCTGTTCAAAGCAGTGCAAGGCACGTTTTTTGACCAATCCCCATTTATATATCGGTACACCCGGGCACAAGGCGCCCAAGCAGGAGGGTCGGGAAGTGGTCAAGCGGCGCCGCATTCGCCTGTCCCAGCCTTTGTCGTCGGAGGATACCACGCAGGTCAGTGAGGCACTGCAGGCGATGATGGGTATCAAGGATCTCAAGGTATCGCAAGACACCATAGAGATCACCTATGACTTGCTGCAGGTGACATTGAAGCAGCTTGAGGAAAAGCTGGTTGAGATTGGCATTCAACTGGGAGGAGGCTGGTCAGAGCGCTTGCGTCGCGCTTTTTTACAAGAAAGCGAGGAACTACAGATCGAAAGTCTGGAAGTCACCTCTTCCCACCATCATTAAACTGGAATTAGAAAATGAAATTACGACCTATTTGTGAATGTGAATTCAGTGAACGATTGCTCTATACCTCATTTGTTTTACTGATGGGGCTGGGGTATTTGATGGCGCTGGCTTTTCTCTATACAAGTTTTGAAAATGTCGATGGCAAGCCTGGTCTTTCGGTAGAGGATATTGCAGAAGATTATTATGGTAACCGTAGTGGTAGTCGCCTGGAGGCGGCAATGCGAGGTCCGATGTCGGGATATATCCAGATCAAGGCGCGTGGAAAAATTGTTGCCTGGATTCAATCCGGAGCACCCGAAAGCGGATATAAATCGGTTGTTAGACCGATACTGGCCGAGCGCTGTCTGGATTGTCATAGTCCCGAGTCCGGGTTGGATATTCCGAATTTGTCCACCTATGAGGGTATCCAGGAGGTAACCGGCATTGATACCGGCATGTCGATTCATAGTCTGATGAAAGTATCACACATACACTTGTTTGGTATTGGTCTTATTCTGTTCGGCGTGGGTATGGTGTTCCGGCGTGTCGAGATGCACAGTGGGCTGAAGTCTACCCTGATTGTATTACCCTTTGTTGCCATGTTCGTGGATATCCTGGCCTGGTTTCTCACCAAGTGGGATCCTGTTTACGCTTATACCGTAGTTATTGCTGGCGGGGTGCTGGGTTTATGTTTAGCGATACAGATATTCAGTTCCCTGTATCAGATGTGGTTCAGGCGTTCGCCCCACAAAACATGCTAGACATCAATGCCAGATTATTGTAGCAGGCCATGAAAGTAACATCTTCTGACATGTGGTCATTGACGCGTCATTTTCTGCTTGGCGCAGTGATAGGGATCATTGTCTTGCACCCCCTGACCAAAGCTGTCTACTGGTTTGAATTTAAGGATACGATGACGACAGGTGTAGGAAGTCTGTGGGAGTTTTTGCTATTTCGACTGGAAACCTCTTTTTCAATTGAGATGATCCCCATGAGCATAATTTTCGGCCTTATTGGTGGTGGCATTGGTTCCTGGTTTGGCTTGTATCATCTTGCCATTATCAGGCAGCATCGAACCGTTCGGTCTCTTGAAAAAGAACTGGCCGTGGACCTGCCGTTTTTGATCAAAAGTGGCGAAAGCGAGCACCTTGAATTTAAGTCCTCGGTGCGGTGGGACCACCAGCAGGACAAGCCTAATCGCGCGCTCGAGAGTGTGATTGCAAAAACGATCGCGGGATTTATGAACCATAAGGGCGGAAGCCTGCTGGTGGGTGTCAATGACGATGGAGACATCGTCGGATTAGCAAACGATTACCAGACGCTTAAACATAAAGGCCGGGATGGGTTTGAGCGGTGTATCACAGACATCGTAAAAACACGTCTGGGAGGGGATCTTTGTGCACTTGTGCATTGCATGTTTTATGGAATAGATGAAAAAGATGTTTGCCGTATCGTTGTGGAGCATTCACCAGAGCCCGTATATTGTGTCGATGGTAAGGTCCCTCGCTATTTCTTACGTACTGGTAACGGGACTCGGGAACTCGATGTTCGAGAAGCACTGGCGCATGTGTCGCGGCGCTGATCAGGGATTGAATGCGAAATAGCATGGTGGATGATCCTTGTTCATGCAACCCACTGCCGGAGCCAGGCACTATTGGCGCCACCATTCAGCTGTATACGGAAGGTGACCATTTGTTTGAGGCGATGCTCGCAGCTATCGAAGGTGCGCAAGAGCAGGTGTGGATGGAGACTTACATTTTCGCCGATGATGAGGTGGGCCGTCGTTTTGCCCGTGCTTTATCGGAGCGGGCAAGGGCTGGAGTAGAGGTGCGTCTGTTGGTAGATGCGCTAGGATCGTTGTTTCAGTTTTACCGCTCATTGGGACCTGAGCTAGGTCAATCGGGGGTGCAGGTACGTCACTTTCATCCCTGGCACTGGCGTGAACCGTTGCGCTACAACCGCCGTGATCATCGTAAACTACTGGTGGTAGATGGTCATCAGGCCTTTCTGGGTGGCTTTAATATACATCGGCAAAGTTCACGGCGCTATTTTGGCGCTGAACGTTGGCGTGATACTCACGCTTCTTTTCAAGGGCTTCTGGCCCGCCAGGCTGCCGAGTTGTTTGACGCATTCTGGCGCGGTGATCGACGCTGGTTGCCCTATAACGATGGCCGGAAAAGCAGTGTGCTGGTACCCAATCAGACCCGCTCTTGTCGGCGGCGACTGGCCTGTTTATATAAAGACTTATTAAGCAGCGCCAAAAAACAGGTCTGTCTGACGACGCCTTATTTTGTGCCCGATCATCGTACGCAGAAAGCATTGCTTGCGGCGGTAAAACGGGGTGTTGATGTTCGATTATTAGTGCCGCGTACCAGTGATGTACGCCTGGCGGGCTGGGCAGCCAATGCCGTATATGCACATCTGTTAGATGCGGGTGTCAGGATCTATGAGTACCTGCCCAGAATGTTGCATGCCAAGGTCGCCATCGTGGATGGAAACTGGGCGACATTGGGTACTGCCAACCTTGATTATCGCAGTCTGTTTCAAAACTATGAATTGAACCTGGTCAGTCGAGACCCTGACCTCTGCAGTCGTTTACAAGCACAATTTGAGCTTGACGTGGCAGAAGCTTCAGCGGTGTGTGCCACACGTTGGCGGAATCGCCGCTGGATACCGCGATTAGCAGAGCTTTTGGGATGGAGTGTCAGGCGATGGTTATAAGGCGCTGTCTGCAATGAATCCTGATCAATACGTCTGGTTGCTCTGGTCGAGCGCATTTCTGATACCTTGGGCGCTTGTCTATATGGTGTTTCCCGCGCAGCGCCGGGCTATGCTATGGGCGAGCCTGTTTACGATGCCATTCGGCCTGAGCGAACCGCTGTTTGTACCGGAATACTGGATGCCACCCAGCCTGTTTGATCTGGCAGAAAATACAGGATTTGATATCGAAAGCCTGATTTTCTGTTTTGGTATTGGTGGTATTGGCTCCGTATTTTATAACCTTCTAACCCAAAAAATTCCTCAGGCTGTGGGCGCTTGTGAACGCCATCACTCTTTGCACCGGCATCATTACAAAGCACTGGCCACGCCATTTTTTGTTTTTATTGCGCTCTATTTATTCCCCTGGAACCCGATTTACCCTTCAATTCTTGCCATGTTTGCCGGTGCTTTGGCAACTGTTCTCTGTCGGCCGGATCTGAAATCAAAAACCTGGATTGGAGGTTTGCTGTTTTTGATCTATTACGCCATCTTTTTAGCAGGTCTGGAATGGAGTGCCCCGGGTTATATTGATCGGGTTTGGAATCTGGGAGTGTTATCCGGGATAAATATTGGTTATATGCCCATTGAGGAGCTGTTGTTTGCTATCGGCTTCGGTATGTACTGGTCGGGTGTGTACGAACATTTTACCTGGCGTAAATTGGAGGGTCGTGATCGCTGAGTTATTGTTCAATGAGTAACGGTATCAAATAGCCAGCTTGCCAGGGGGCGTAGTTGTTCAAAGTCGCTCTCCGTCAGGGGGGTATCATGTTCTGCTTCCGGCATGGAAAATATTTTTAACGGTCCATTGAACGCTTTGATGATCTGATTCTGGATATGGGGCAGTACAACCTTGTCCTGCTGCGCAGTGACGAAGACAGCGGGAGCTGTCACCCTCTGGGCATTTGCAAGGCTGTCCAGTTCACGTGGTATCTGTTTGGCAATCATACGGGTTAGCCACTTGAAGTGCCACCAGCCCGATAGTGACAAAATCACCTCGCGCAGGGCCGGTGGATTTTGTACCAGCAGACCATCAACCGGGTGATGTGCAGCAAGGTAAAGTGCGCTTACGCTACCGAGACTACCGCCGGCAACAATCACGGGGGTTTCTCCGGCAACCTGCCGAACTTCCTGCAGGGCACATTCGGCCATTGCCGGCAGTTTCTGCAGACTCGCCGTGCCGCTGCTATTACCATAACCGGGAGGATTAACTGCCCAGATTTCTACGCACCTTAGCGACCAGCAGTCCTCGATAAAATCAGTCTTGTGCTCGGCGCGACTGGCCGTTCCGGGAAACTCGAGAAGGTACAGGTCCGGCGTTCCCTGCGTGTCCTGTCCAACGCGGTGCACCCATACTTCCAGTTCACCATCACCATGTATGAATCGCGCAGGACTTCTTTCCGGCACTTGGATATCATGCCGGCTGGATTGAAGAATAAGCCTGTCTGTCAGCCAGCTTAAAAAACGCATGTCAACAGGTAAGGTCTAGACAAAAAATGCAGGGCCATAGGGCGTTGTACCCTTATGACTGTAATGAATCCGGCAACGCTTGCCGTTGTGCCGCTGAATGAGACCGGCAGCATCGAGCTCAGCAGGGATGTCTTTAGGTACTGTCTCGTGGTGCCTCATCACGTAACGTATGGCGATTGGTGCACACAGAAACAGCCCTCTCAGGCCGGCATGGGCGAATTCCTTCATCCAGACTTCTGTGGTACCGAGAAACGGTTCGGGCAGTTTATCCAGTACCACACCTTCTCCCTGTCCGTTGGCAATCAACCGCTTTACTGTCAGTAACACAGTATGGCGCGCCAGAGTAGCGCAGGAACGTACCAGTGGGTGGTAGGTGTCCTGCTCCGGGGGAAGAAGCACCTCTGCCAATGCCTGTGGATCTGATTTCTTGATGTGTACGAGAAGTTCGTTCCACTGGCTGCGAATATCCTGCTCTGCGTTATTATCGGGAGGCGCATGCTTCAACCAAGCTTCCTCTCCACCCGCAAGCATGCGCGCCAGTGTATCGCGTGCAACACCATCTCCCAGTGTTACCGTCGACATGAACAGTTCAGCCAAGCCTTCTTTCCCGCCCGGTAAGCGCAAGGGATAACAATACCAGTCGCGTCCTTCCAGCACATCCTCCAGAAATTTCTGTGAGCCGGCGAAGGCACGTAGACTCAGCCAGTAAATCTGTGATTCGTCATCCATGCCTTTGCGTAAGTTCCAGCTGACATCCGGGCGTCGCCAGGATACCCAGCTAAACACAAGGTCGGGAATTCGCGGGTCTGCACCGGTTTCTGCACCAGCAAGGTTAAGCAGCTCAGGCTCCTTGCCCGATTCAAAAATGAAACGCAACTGCACATGTTGCAAGGGCCCTAGCCGCCCGCCCTCGCCAAAGGGTACCAGCGTGAGCTCAACACTCGCCAGCCCATCAAGCGGGACCCGCACACTGTGCAGTATGGTGGATTTCTCAAACGGGTTACCGCCATAGTTGACGTGCCGCAGAACGATAAACGCCTGATCACCGTGCGGTTTGCTGGCAGGCCAGTCGACCAGTACCGGGATCGCTGCCGCCATGTATCCCCCGGGGATGACGTCAAGATCGGTACGCAACCGCATAACCTGTGTCTCATCCTCCACCCAGGAGAGAATCTGGCTCGGGGTCAGGGTTCTGTACTTACTGTCGGTGTCGATTTTATTCATGTATGAATCTCATTATCTCCCGATGGTAACAGAACCTCAATGCCATGTTTGGCTACTGCCATTATATTCCTTGACCGAAACCCCAGCTGTTGACAGAGTGGTCAGGGGAGGTGCGATCAGCAGCAAGCACTCGTTTTCTTTCCAGGCGACATCCAGCATCGGAACGTGCAATGTAAGGTAAAATCGCTTGACCCGTAAGCTGCACACAGGTTTTACATTGTGCTCAAGCTTAACACCATTGCAGTTTCACATGCCGATACCACTGCGGAAAAAATGGTCTTTACCGGGATGGGTTGCAGCCTGTGTCGTCATCCGGGTAAAGTGAGAAGTGTATTATTTTGAGGAGGCACACCATGTCAATGCAGCTGCTCTCAGAACGAGGGATTGCTCCGATATCAATGAAGCTGGGTCGTCATTGTTGAAAATGTATGTCGGCGAGCGCAGGCCCTGGTCGAAAAAAGAAGAAAAACTCATAATCAATAAAAGCATTGTGCAAGGATAGATATTATGATTGAAGGTATTATGATCGCCTGGTTTGTTTTGACCGGCCTGTCGGTGGCTTTTGTCGTCATTGATATACCAAAGACGCCTGAGTCGACGGTACTCAAGTGGGCGTTCGTTATCCTGGTTGTTTTTACCGGTCCGCTTGGCGCATTCTTCTATGTGCTTGGCTGCCGCGAACCGCTGAAAGGCACCCATGAGCAGTATGTTTCTGCAACGTGGCGCCAGGTACTTGGTTCAACCATGCATTGTGCTGCCGGAGACGGTATCGGTATCATTACTGGCGCTGCAATCGGCGCCTACCTGGGCCTCTCGGCATGGGGTGATTTCGCGCTTGAGTACACACTTGGATTTGGTTTTGGATGGGCCTATTTCCAGGCCTTCGCTATGCGTGATATGGTTGGCGGTTCGTACACACGGTCGCTAAAGGAAACGTTCATCCCCGAGTTGGTGTCGATGAACCTGTTGATGACCGGTATGATCCCGACCATGAAATTCCTGATGCATCGGATTGAGGGCGCCGGTGACCCCTTTCAACTCGCCTTCTGGTTTACCATGTCGATGGCGTTGGTGGTAGGGTTCGCACTAGCCTACCCAATCAATTGGTGGTTGGTCGTCAACAACATGAAACACGGTATGTTGACTGTCCGCCCAGAGCTGGAACATGGCGCTGAACATGGCAGCCCTGTTGACCAGGGCGAAGGTGGTCACGACGATCATGGCGGTGGTGAACGACCAGGGTCGGGCACTGTCATAGTCGTAATTATAATTACATTTGGTTTTTTGGCAGGAGGACTTTGGCTATCCGGGGAATTTTTTGGCTAGTGTTCCCCTGGCGTTGACTTATTACGGTGATGGTGTCTTCGGAACAGATATATGCATATTGCGAGGATTAAAATCCCTGTAGTAATCCAGGTGTAAGGCGCAATAGATTCGAAAACCTGTGCAATGGCATGTATATGCTGGCCAAGGTAGTAGCTGCTGATCCCCCAAAAACCAACCCATAACACTGCACCTGCACTGGTTGCCAGGAGGAACACTATGGCCGGCATTTTCAGGCTGCCGACGAAAATACCAGTGAGTTGCCGGGGGCCGTCGATGAAGCGCGAGAGGATGACGAGTAGTGTGCCATAGCGTTGACAGAATGCCTCCATACGTTCAAGTCTGGAGGGACGTAGTGGTAGACGAAGCAGCAGTTTTCTGCCGCCGATTCTGCCAATAATATAGCCCAGCGTACTTCCGGCTATCGTGGCAAGCGAGGCCGATATAAGTAACAGGCGGATATCGAATTCACCGCGTGTGCTTAGTAGTGCACCCGCGATAAGCAGGCTTTGACCTGGTGCAGGTATTCCGAAACCCTCTATCGCGATGGCAGTGAGAATAATTATCAGGCCATACTCTACGAGTAATGGCTCGTAGTTGTTTGCCACTGTCATGAGGGATTGTAAGAACTCTGACATATCTTTTCTAAACGCTACAAAACTAATATTTGGGATTCGGTATACTGTATTTAACCTTCTAAATGGAGTATGAAAGCAGTCTCAGACTGCTGAAGAAATCTACTTCGTTCATGTATAAATGAAAAGAGAGAAAAGTGATGATAGATATTGCACACATTCACCCAATGCTGGTTCATTTTCCTATTGTATTGCTTCTGTTGGCCGTTTTCATTGATTTTCTGGTGTTGCTGAAAGGAGGAGATCTGGCAGCAAAAAATTGTTTGCCATCTGTCGGATTGAGTGCGCTGCTGCTGGCCGCATTAGCAGCAGCTGCTGCTGCTGTATTTGGTGATATCGCTTTAGATAAAGCGGTTGATCTTGGCTTTGACAAAGCGCCGCTGGAGAAGCATGAGGAATTGGGTCTTACAACACTTTGGATGCTGATTGGTCTTGCCATATGGCAGGTATTTGCGCGCTGGCGTGGTATACGGCTCAATGCAACCATGGGTTGGCTGTTCTTCGTTATCACTCTGGCAGGAGCTGGTGTCCTGCTGACAGCAGCCTATTTTGGAGGTGAACTGGTGTATAGTCTTGGTGTTAATGTGGCGCCTGTTAAGCCATAATGCTGGAGTGCAAGATGTTCATATTTTTAGTCTTTGCAGAGCCGAGGCGATTTGAATGAAATAGTAACCATGCCACTGGCATGGGCGTCAAATTCCTCGACGCAGTGGCCCCGGATATACACTTGAAATATTCACTTGTTCGGTGGTGACTTATTGATGTTCTGTAATACAGCCGTTTTTCTCAAGAGGTATTGGCCAGAACGAACAAGATAGTATGTTAAACCCAGCAAGGTGGCTGCACCGGCCCACATACTCAATTCAATCCAGGAGGGGTGTATTTCTGACACGGGTAACATAATAATTTCACGTACCACGACAACCAGTGCGACTTCGATAAATATCGCCACGTCAATGGTTCCTCCTTGCAGGTGATCGAGTTCTGTATTGATTAGCTCCACCATGGTCCAAAGCAATAACAGAATACCCAGGGCATGTAGAAATCCCTTTATCAGAGAGTGGCTTTTAATTGCCAGGTAGATATCGTTAAAGAAGAGTGCGGCCAGTAGGATCGTGGCGCTGACGAGTGCCAGGCTTATCACGATGTGAGTCAGGCGATTAGTCCAGGTCAGTAATTTTGTAGTGTGAACAGTAAGTCTTTTCATGATTCGGAAGGCATGGGAAGATTCCTCTTTTTCAGTTTTTGACCGTGGACCGGGATACGTGCATAGCTAATTAACATCGTTAGCTTCTTGCATTATTGATGCTCGTTGGAATAGTAGTGAATTGAGAATATAGTTTCAAGGACTGTTAACCGTTGCCTGTCAGTATGCGTAAGTTTGTGTGTGGTCTGCTATTCGTGCCAAGCTAGTCAGAGTAGGTTATATTATATGTATAATTGATGGGTTAACTTTCTAATATCTTTTTTATTTTCGGCGAACAAGAGGATCCTGAAGATAAAATTTCGTTAATTGGAGGTATACACTCGGGCAGTGCTGTTTAAGGATATCTGGCGCAGCGAAAAAATATTCACTGACGACAGCAAAAAACTCGGCGGGGGTTGTGGCGGCATAGGCGTTGATACGTGTGCGGTGATGGTGGGCGACCTGCTGGCGTAAAACTTCGTAGGCAGTACTGAGTGCATCTGCCCATTGTTTGATTTTCATTTGGGGATGAAGTGGGGGTAAGCCGTCTGCGCTGCCGTCCAGCATGTCGAGTTTATGCGCGAACTCATGTATCACGACGTTATGCCCCAGGTGTGGTGCGTGTAGATCATGTTCAACATCTTGCCAGGAGAGAATCAACGGGCCGCGTAACCAGGATTCTCCACTCAAGGTATTTGATTCGCTTGAAACCAGTCCACTCGGATCGATATTGTTATGGTTTGTCCGGAAAGCACCTGGATAAACGATAACCTCGATCCAGCCATTGTAATAATCCAGTCCAAGTTTCAGAATCGGCAGTGCCGCCTGGGTGGCGATAATGACGAGCATCTCATCTGTGATTTGAAAACCGTGTGCGCCAGTAAACGTTTTACTACGAATAAACAAAGTCGCCAATACACGCAAGTGGGCTTTTTCCACCGAACTCAAGTCATGTAGCAATACCAACTTGCGGGTCACCGCTTTCCACAAATCGAAAGGGATCGGGTGGTGCCTGAGTGTATAACGAATACGCCGATTTTTAAGCCATTTTATGATATTCAATAGCGCTGCTTTTTAATCCTGGTTAGTTGGGTCCAGCTCTGAATGGTACTTATATAAACCCCCTCTCCTTGCAGGAGAGGGTTGGGGTGAGGTGATTTTAAACTAAGGAATTTTTTTGTTTGAATCCCCCTCACCCTAGCCCTCTCCCTGTGGGAGAGGGGACTTATGGGCAGATATTATAAGTAAGTGCTATGTAGAGCCGACCCAACAATTAATAAACTCATGCACAGGCATCTGTTCGAGCCGTGCCTGATCGGTCAGAAGTTGAACCATTTTGTCGGCCCACTGAGAGGAGAAATGGTCGGCAATATTTGTACGGAACTTATCGATCAGCAGTGGCAGCGCCTCTTCCCGGCGGCGAGGGTGGCCGAGTGGATAGTCCATCTCACATTGCGCTGTGTCTCCGGAGGTAAAATAGACCGTCACCCGATTACCAATGGCGCGTTTGTCGGGATCGAGGTAATCACGACTGTAGGCCGGATTTTCCAAGACTTCCATTTTATCGCGCAGTTTGTCGATACGCGGATCTTTTGCCGTCTCCTCTTCATAGTGTCGGCTGGTGAGTTCACCAAAAATCAGCGCGACTGCCACAGCATATTGCAGGCAGTGATCACGGTCGGCGGGGTTGCGCAATGGCTCCGTTTTATCGATGATACGCAGGGCCGATTCCTGGGTTTCCAAAACGATGCGCTCAATTTTGTCGAGCCGGTTGGCCACTTTTTTATGTAGTTCCAGTGCGCATTCGACGGCGGTCTGGGCGTGAAATTCCACTGGCGAGGCAAGCTTGAACAGGATGTTTTCCATCACATAGCTTTGCAGGGAACGAGGCATCTTCAGTGGTTGGCCTGATAATAAAACATCTTCAAGCCCCCAGTGAGCCGCTGACAGGGCTGTGGGATAGCCCATCTCGTCTGCCATTGATGCCAGCGCATGCTGTACACCGCGCGCGGCGGCATCGCCGGCGGCCCAGGATTTACGCCAGCCCGTGTTAGGTGCATGACGGTAGGTTCGTAGTGCACCGCCATCGAGCCAGGCATTGGAGAGCGCATTGACGATGTGATCCTTGCTGCCACCCAACAGGGCAGTTGCCACCGCGCTCGATGCGATCCGGACCAGAATCACATGATCCAGCCCGATGCGGTTGAAGCTGTTTTCCAGTGCGAGAATACCCTGGATCTCGTAGGCCTTGATCAGGTAACCCAGAACATCTCCCATGGTCAGTGCCGGGGCTTGATTGCGGTTGATATAGTCGGCGCAGGCCAGGATGGCGCACAGATTGTCGGACGGGTGGCCCCATTCCTGCGCTAGCCATGTGTCATTATAATCCAGCCAGCGCACCATGCAGCCGAGGTTAAAGGTGGCACGTACCGGGTCGAGCTCCAGGTCCGTGCCCGGTACCCGTGCGCCGTTGGGTAATACTGCACAGGGGACGATTGGCCCCAGACGCCGCCGGCATTCGCTACTGTTCAGGGCGGCGATCGCGCAGCCCAAAGCATCCATCAGACAATAACGCGCCGTCTCACGGGCAATAGCACTGTCATTGGTATAGTCGATAACATAATCGGCGATGTCGCGTAACAGTGGATCTGCGCTGGCGTAGGGTGTCAGATCGGTAGTGGTCATTGGGTGTCCGGGTAGACGAATATTTTCTAATGACGCCGTTCAATCGGGATATACGACCGCGGCGTGGGACCAGTATATTCGGCTAGAGGGCGAATCAACTTATTGTTTTCGCGTTGTTCGATAATATGGGCCGCCCAGCCTGTGCACCGTGCAATGACAAATAATGGTGTGAAAAATGCTGTCGGGATGCCGCAGGAATGATAGGTTGAGGCGCTATAGAAATCGAGATTGGGAAATAATCCCTTTTCGCGCATCATCACCTGCTCAATGCGCTCGGAGACTTCGAACAGGCGGGTCTTATTTGTTGCTACTGCCAGCTTGTTCGACCAGGCTTTGATAATCGGTGAGCGCGGGTCTCCCTGTTTGTAGACGCGATGACCAAAGCCCATGATCAATTGTTTGTTCGACAAGGCCTCATGCATGCCTCGTTCGGCATCTTCAACGGTTGCGTAGCGCGCGATCATGTCCATGGCAGCTTCATTTGCACCACCGTGCAAGGGGCCGCGCAGTGCGCCAATCGCCGCGGTCATCGCCGAATAGGTATCAGACAAGGTGGAGGCGACGACCCGGGCAGCGAAGGTTGATGCATTGAGTTCATGCTCTGCATACAGGATCAGCGATACATCCATTGCGCGCCGCGTCAGCTCGTCCGGGGTCTCCTGTTTAAGCAGGCTTAGGAAATGACCGGCGACCGATGTCTCATCGCTCATGGTCTCGATGCGCTGGCCGTTGACATGAAAATGGTGCCAGTACAACAGCATTGAGGCAAAGCTTGCCAGCAAACGATCGGCGATCGATGTCACTGTCCGCTGATCCGATTCCGGCTCAAGGCAGCCCAGCGCCGAACAGCCTGTTCGCAGTACATCCATGGGTTGCGTCTCGGGTGGCAACTGCTCAAGTACTGTCTTCAATGCTTCGGGAAGGTTTCTGTGTCGCATGAGGTCGCTTTGGTAATCACGCAGTTCGACCTCTGTTGGCAGCCTGCCGTGGATTAACAGATAGGCGATTTCTTCAAAATTCGCCTGTTCAGCAAGCTCTAGAATGTCATAGCCTCGATAGCTTAGGCCGTTACCGGATGACTCAACGCTGGCGATCGCACTTTGGCCTACGACCACACCGGCCAAGCCACTATTATTCCTCTCGCTCATCGTCCGGCCCCTCCTGATCCAGTTTGCGTTCAGATTCGAGATAATTCAGGTGTGTGTATAATTCATCGCGGCTTTGCATGAGATCCAGCGTGCTTTTCTGGCTACCCTGTTGCCGGATCGTGGTGTATACCTGCTCGGCCACCGAGCTCATGGCACGAAACGCAGATAAAGGATAAAGCGCCAGCGCCACGCCAGCGGATCGCAATTCGTTCACGCTGAACAACGGTGTCTTGCCGAACTCGGTGATATTCGCCAACACTGGTACAGTGAGTGCCGCCGTCACGGTGCGGTATTGTTCCAGGGTGGTGAAGGCTTCGGCAAACAGCATGTCGGCACCTGCTGCGCTGTAGGCCTGCATCCGTTGCAATGCGCCATCGAGTCCTTCACTGGCAAGCGCATCTGTGCGTGCCATGATGACAAATTCAGGATCAGGTCGTGCTGTTGTCGCAGCACTGATGCGAGCCACCATTTCCTCGGTGGAAACCAGACGTTTGTTGGGGCGGTGACCACAACGCTTGTCATTTTGCTGATCTTCTATATGCATGCCCGCTGCACCCGCTGCGGTGAGTTCCTGCACCGTGCGTTCGATCATCAGGCGGTGGCCGAAACCCGTGTCGGCATCCACCAGCAGGGGCAGATCGCAGGCCCGGGTGATGCGGCGAACATCTTCCACGACATCGTTCAAGGTTGTCATGCCGAGATCGGGCAGGCCATGGGATGCATTGGCAACACCGGCACCGGAAAGATAGAGGGCGCGGAATCCGCTATGTGCGGCGAGGAGGGCACAATAAGGGTTTATCACCCCAACGATCTGCAGAGGGTGTTCCTGTTTCAGCGCTGCACGTAAACGCTTCCCCGGTGAAATTGCAGGATTCATGGTGGTAGTGTAGCATGATGTTTCCAATCACTGTTATCTGCGCGGCTATCAAAGCGGCGCTCGTGTAGAGAGAAGGTATGTCTGAAAAAAACGATCAGGCTCGCGCTTCACTCGCCGCATGGCGGGAGCATAAGCCCACAGATTACCTGCAGGCCGATCCCAATTTCCAGCGGATTCTAATGATGCATATGGGCGAAGGCTATCAACGCCATAAGGCCATGCTAAGCAAGGCCGCAAGCCTGTCGGCTACCCGAATGGATGAGTTGGCCATTGTCTCCAATCGTGATGAGAACCTGCCATACCTGAGCCGTTTCAACGGCATCGGCGAACGTACAGAAGAAGTGGTGTTTCACCCGAGCTATCACGAACTTGGCGCCTGTGTCTGGGGTACCGGTGTACTCGCGGTATTGAAAGAACCGGGCAATGAAATTCTTAGTGGCGCTCTGGGTTATTTTATTGCTCACAATGGTGAGGGTGGGCACGCCTGCCCGGTGGCGTGTACAGCAGGGCTGATCAAGCTGCTGCAGCAAGTCGGCTCAGCCGAACAAAAAAAATCCTATTTACCACAGTTGCTAGAGACAGATTATGAAAGGCGCTTGCACGCCGCGCAGTTTGTCACTGAAGTACAGGGTGGCTCGGACGTCGCTGCGAACAGTTGTGTTGCCACCCCGGATGCCAGGCGCAAGGGACTGTACCGTATCAGCGGAGAGAAATGGTTTTGCTCGGTCATCGATGCGAGCTTCTTTGTGATGACGGCAAGGCCTGAGGGTGCACCGCAAGGGACGCAAGGCCTTGCCTTGTTCCTCGTTCCCAGGGCAGTGGACGGGGAGGTCAATGATTTCACGATTCGCCGTTTGAAATACAAACTCGGTACACGCTCGATGGCCTCTGCTGAGGTTGATTTCAATGGCGCGCTTGGCGAACCCATTGGTCCGCTGGAAGAAGGTTTCAAGAATCTGATGGGCATCGTGCTCGACACCTCACGAGTTAACAATGCTGTAGCCACCTGTGGCTTGATGCGGCGTGCCTGTATTGAAGCACAAGGCTATGCCCGGCACCGCACTGCTTTCGGCAAGGCAATTATCGAGCATCCCACACTCGCACAGATTCTTGCCCGTATGAAGGTCATTACCAGCGCCGCCGTGTCCACCACGTTTCGCATTCTTGCCATGAATGACCGGCTTGCTGCCGGCCAGCCATCGAGTGATGTTAAAGGCGCAAGGCGAACCCACGTCAATATCAACAAATACTGGACCGCAGTCCAGTGTACCCAGGTGGTCCGTGATGCCATCGAGGTGCTGGGTGGCAATGGCACTATCGAGGAGTTTTCAGTGCTGCCACGTCTCTACCGAGATGCGATCGTGCTGGAGAGCTGGGAGGGCACCCACAACACCTTGTGTGCCCAGGTGCTGCGAGACTTTGCTAGCCGCAGCCTGCATCTCCCCTGGTTGGCTGAATTGCGCGATGTGCTTGCGGCAATCGGACATTTATCTCTGACAGCGCATCGTTCTCGTGCGGCCCAGCTATTAGATGATGTGACGTCACGCATAGAGCACTTGTTATCAAGCGATACTGATTATGCCAGCCTTCATATTCGCAGTGTTGTCGATCGTATGTGCGTGCTCAATAGCTACCTGAGTCTGCTGCTCGAACTCGATTGGGAGCTCAGCCAGAACATCGAGTCCGGGAAGAGTTTGATGATTGATTTATATCGCCACCTGTTTATCGAACAAGATGATCCGATGGACAATCCTGATCTACCCGGATTAATTCAGGGAGTTTGCGCCACCAGCTAAGCTACCGCTTGAACTGTCAGTCAACACTACTGTCCCTTTAAATCCCTGTGGGAGAAGGGATAGCCGGGACAGCAGTGACCAGTCACGGGAATTGTCATGCAAAAACTGACTGAACATCTTGTTCCTGCCTATGCACGTTGGGCGATACGCTGGCGCTGGCCGGTGCTGATTGCGTGCCTGCTTGCGACCCTGGCTGCCAGCCTGGGTTTACGTAATTTCTCATTCACTGCCGATTACAAAGTGTACTTCGGTAAAAACAACGCCGAACTGATCGCCTTCGAAAAATTCGAGGACACCTATACCAGTTCCGAGAATATTCTTTTCGTCCTCCAGCCGAAGGACAAAAACATCTTTACCCGCGAGACCCTGGAGGTCGTCAGGCAACTAACTAAAAAGGCCTGGCAAATTCCTTATTCTATTCGTGTGGATTCTATCACCAACTACCAGTATACCGAGGCCGATGGCGATGACTTGACCGTGGCCGACCTGGTGGAAAATCCTCAGGCGCTTGATGCCATCGGTCTGGACAGGATTAAGGCCGTTGCACTGGCAGAACCGGCGTTGGCGGGACGCCTGATCTCCTATGATGCCGGCACTACTGGTGTTTCAGTCACTTTGCAGTTTCCCGGCAAGGATCACACCGGGCACTTGCCGGCATCAGTGACCTATGCCGAAAAACTGACAGAAGAGTTGCGCGCCGCTTATCCTGACCTGACAGTGGCGCTCACCGGAATCGCCATTTTCAGTGCGGCTGAGATTCAGGTCAGCGAATCAGATTCGTACATCCTGGTGCCAGTGATGTATGGCCTGATGATTTTGCTCCTGCTGATTTTCTTGCGCTCGGTTTCTGGTACCGTGGCGACACTATTTGTTGTAAGCCTGTCTGTGGTCACCGCGTTGGGACTTATGTCCTGGTTGGGTATCAAGATGAATGCATCGACCGCGTTGGCACCGATTATCATTCTTACCCTCGCCATCGCCGACAGTGTGCACATCCTGCTGGCCACCTTCGACGAAATGCGGGACGGTCATTCGAAACATGATGCGCTGGTGAAAAGTCTGAGTATCACTGCAGAGCCTGTGTTTCTGACCACGTTGACGACCAGTATCGGTTTTCTGAGCCTCAATTTTTCCGATTCACCACCTTTTAATGAGCTCGGCAATATCACGGCCATCGGTGTTGTCGCGGCGTGGTTATTCTCCATGACTTTTCTGCCGGCATTGATGTCAGTCTTGCCATTGCGACTTCGACCACAGGTAGTGAGCCGACGCCTGGCCATGGATCGCTTTGGCGACTTTGTAGTCAGTCGGCGCGTGCCAGTATTCTGGGGTATGATGATCATTAGCCTGGTCTTGATATCTTTCATCCCCCGTCTTGAATTAGATGACCGCTTCATCCAGTGGTTTGATGAAAGCATTCCGTTTCGGGTCGATACAGATTTCGCCACCGCCAACCTTACGGGTCCCTATGTTCTGGAGTTTTCTATCGACTCCGGCGAATCCGGTGGTATTTCTGAGCCTGGGTATCTGCAACGATTGGAGGCCTTTACTAACTGGCTGCGTGCACAGCCTGAGATCACCCATGTCAACAGCTTCACCGATATCATGAAACGGCTGAATAAATCCATGCACGCAGATGATCCCGCCTGGTACCGTCTGCCGGACAAGCGCGACCTGGCGGCTCAGTACCTGTTGTTATATGAAATGTCCTTGCCCTACGGGCTTGATCTCAACAGCCAGATCGATCTGGGTAAATCTGCATCCAGACTGACGGTGACCCTGGATACCCTCCCGCAAAAACAGATTATTGGAGTGATTAAGCGCGCCGAGACATGGCTGACGGAAAACATGCCGCCAGCCATGCAAGCTAAGGCAACAGGCACGATTGTCATGTTTGTGAATCTTGCTATGAGAAATATTATTGGCATGCTGAGTGGTACTGCGCTGGCGTTCATGCTGATTTCCTTAATACTCGTCATCGCCCTGCGCAGTATCCGCCTGGGTCTGATCAGCCTGATCCCCAACTTTATCCCGGTATTGATTACCTTTGGATTGTGGGCAGTTTTTGTTGGTGAAATCGGTATCATCGCATCCATGATCACTGCCACCAGTATGGGTCTGATCGTCGATGATACGGTGCACATACTCAGCAAATACCGCCGTGCCAAACAAGCACAAGGTCTGGGCACTCACGATGCTATTCGCTATAGTTTTTCGCATGTGGGTAAGGCACTGTGGGTGACCACCCTGATCATGGTTGCCGGCTTTTCCGTGCTGGCCTTCTCCAGCTACAAACTTAATGTAGACATGGGGGTTCTCACAGCCACAGCAGTCAGCGTGGCTCTGGCGATGGATTTTCTGCTACTGCCAGCATTGTTGATGTTTATGGACAAAGATAAGCAATGTGATTGCGCCACCTGCCGGGAGAAGAATATTTCTACAGCGTGAAACTGACGGGATTGGTGGGCTCCTACAATAATACCCCGTCAGCTTGCTGCGGGGTGGTTTATTTCCCGCGACGGTAAGCCGCGGGAAATTTAAAATATAATGATCAGAGCCTGGCCCGGATGAACTGGATAAGTCCCTCCTATGAAATAATTTTCAGAAAATTATTTCATAGCGACTAAAATGTGACCTCACCCTGCAAAGTCAGCATATTGTTATTATTACCTGAGCCCGGTGCGTCCTGATTCCAGAACTCAATGAAGCCACGCGCGTTTTGTGTTAAGTAATAGCTGACCTGGGCAGTGAGTTCAGTGAAATCATCCTTGCCGTCATTTCTCTCATAGCTGTCTAAACGCAGTAGAGGGACAAAGGTCGTGCGACCGTCCTTCTTGAAGGCATAGCTGGCTTCGACGTATAGCGCTAAATTTTCATCCTCGTTCGTACCCGCGGCATTGTCATCTTTGGCGCTCAGTAAGGCGCCCATCACGCGAATATTGTCGAAGTCTGCCTGTGCATCGATTCCGACCCGGGTAAAATCTCGTTTAACGGCACAATTGCTTGCGGTGTTCTCACAAGAGCCGCTCATGGCGGTGAGCCCTACCATGATATTCTGTTTGATATCCCAGGCCAGGCGGCCGTTGATAACGTCGCTGTCCTCACCGTTTGAGTCATCTGCAAGACCGCTGATACCAATGCTATAGTAGATCATTTCCTTTGGTCGACCATAGAGGGTGACGTTTTGCCGTGAATCACGCACGCGCCCATTATTATCTGCGCCACCAAAGCGTTCATTGATAACTGAGGCACGGTTACGGGTTAACTTGCGGGCATTGGAATAGACGTCATAGGGATCGTTCCAGGTGATCGCTCCCCATGAAAACTGGACATTGAGCGCATCCATAGGGTGATAGGCAATTGAGGCTGATCCCACCTCAACATTAAAATCATTGTCATCCTCTGCCTCGAGTTCGAAAAAGCCGGAAATATCCTTGGCCATCACGCCCCCTATCATGATTTCTACCTCGTGCAGCGCACGTATTTTTTTGTCGCCGTTATCTTCTTTTTCATAGGGTCGGGCCTTGATCATGGCGGTAACGGGCAGGGTTTTGTCCCAGTTCAGAAAGCCCTGTTCCTCTGCGCGAGACATGCGGTAGCCCTGTTCCTTGAACTTGCGGCCAGTGGCATTCAGTGCAGGCCAGTTATTGTGGCAGGTACTGCATTCAGCCTGATATTTTCGGGCAAAGGCAGGGATCGCATTTGCAGTGCTGATGAGAAAAAAATTGACGATGAGGGTGGCTGATATTAGCCAGATTAATCTGGAATGCCCAATTGTGCCTGCGATTTTAAAATAACGATATCTCATTTTCATCTCGGATTCCCCTTAATTATTATTGTCCGTATGAAGAAGGTGATACACAGGATGTCAGTTCATAACAATACCTGTGACAGATCTCAGTCTGTTATCGATAGTCATGTTTTTATTGGTTTGCCACCAGGTATTTGACCAGTGCATCAATCTCGGCGCCGCTTAATTTTCCATCATAGCCTGGCATTGCATTTTTGCCTGCGGTGATGGTTGCGTGCAAAACTTTGGGATCAGTGTTCATTGATTTTACAGAGGGCCCCATTTTTTTCTGGTCGATATCATGACACATTGTACAATTGCTTTTGAATAGTGATTCACCATCCGGGTTGGCGGATGCGATAAACGGTATGCTGAGTATGGTCGTGGTTAACAGGGCTGCGAGGTATTTTTTATTCATGTCATTATTGCTCCTTACTATATCCCGATTAATCTCAACAATACCCCGTATTTTTGTGTTGTCAAGCACCATTGGCGGATCTGGATTGTTGTCCTGCCATCACGTAGGATGAGGCATTCTTATTAGATGGTATTTTACGCTTGCTGAAATTTGGTCTATCTTTTTGGCGCTATTTTCTGGATGGCACA
The DNA here is from genome assembly GCA_003230085.1 of Gammaproteobacteria bacterium. Classification (GTDB taxonomy): domain Bacteria; phylum Pseudomonadota; class Gammaproteobacteria; order SZUA-140; family SZUA-140; genus SZUA-140. The sequence goes on along the minus strand of QIGV01000072.1, from coordinate 23,201 downwards.
CCGGTTTATCTGGCGCGCCATTATTGGTGGGCATATTTGTGGCGACCCGCGATCTGGTTTTTTGATCATCAGCCAATCATCAATATTATTTTGTTCGGGCAGTATAACCGCCTATTGAAAAAGACCATGTCCTGTCTGGTGGAACGTCCTGCCGGGCGTTTTTTGCAGCTAACCTGTGTGTATGGCAAGCTGACACCGAGTCTGGTGCATCATTTGGGAGATGAACCGCTCTTTCTTCTTGACGTGTCTTCTGCTCAGCTAAAGGCCAGTCGGTCAAAACTTGCTGCGAAACGATATGGTTTGTTGCCCATGCGCATGAACGCCGAATATCTTGGGCTTAGGGATAATGGTTTTGCCACTGTGCTGATCTTTTTTCTCATGCACGAAATGCCGACCGAAGCCCGGCGGCATGTTTTGAGTGAAACTATTCGGGTGTTGCAACCGGGAGGAAGCCTGGTAGTGACAGAATACGGCATGGAGCCGAGTACACATTGGCTGTATCGCTGCTGGCCGGTCCGCAAGTTATTGACCCGCTATGAGCCCTTCCTGCAGGAGTTCTGGCGTGAAGATATCGTGGCCATGTTGCAGGCCGAGGCGCTGGCTCTCGGGAAGCGCGTTGAATTGACTGAGAACCATCAAATATTTGACGGTTTCTACCGGGTGATGGTATTTAAATTGAATTGTGATTAAAAGCTTGACCTGTGTGTGACACCTGGGTATTAGACTGCGGTAGAATGCTCAGGAAGAAGAAACGTAATACACTATTTCATAGGTGATTATGATGATGACAGTCAGCGAATTATCCAAATCAGCCCAGGTGACATCCGATGCCATACGTCACTATGTAAGGATCGGGTTGCTAAACCCAAGGCGGGACCCTCACAACGACTACAAGTTGTTCAATGGTAGTGATATCAAAAAGGTGAAATTTATCCGCCAGGCGAAGGGACTGGGTTTCTCCCTGAACGATATCCAGGAAATTTTCAGGCACGAAAGCCAGGGGCAATCACCCTGTCCCGCTGTCCGTGATATTATTTGCCAGCGTATCGATGATAACCGTATCAGGTTGGCTGAACTGAATGCTCTGCAACACCGTATGGAGGAGGCATTGGAAAAATGGAAAGCCATGCCGGACGGAGAACCAGACGGTGATGAGATCTGTCATCTGATTGAGACGGTGATAGAACCACTGTAGATTTTGACAGATTTTGTCTGAAATTTATGAAATAAATCTTATATTCTGAATAAAAGGAAAAGAATAATGGCACGAGATCCTGTATGCGGCATGGAGGTGGCTTCCGATTCGGAGTTTCATCAGGTTCATGAAGATGAGCACTACTATTTCTGCAGCGCACGCTGTCTGGGAAAATTCAAGGAATCACCGGCACAGTATCTCCAGCCTGACGAGGCATCAAAGCCTGAACATGCGGAGAAAAAACATAGCTGCTGTGGTGGCAAGCAACAACAGCATCCTGGCGAGGCATCGAAGCACGGACAAACGGAAAAGGCGCATAGCTGTTGTGGTGGTAAAGGTAAACATGATCACCCATCTTCAAGCACGCCGGCGGCGACATCGGATACGGCGATGTATACCTGCCCTATGCATCCGGAAGTCCAGCAACAAGGACCGGGCAGTTGTCCCAAGTGCGGCATGGCGCTGGATCCCATGGTGGTTACCGCTGCACCGAGCAAGACCGAATACACCTGCCCCATGCACCCGGAAATCGTACAGGACGAACCGGGCAGTTGTCCCAAGTGTGGCATGGCCCTGGAGGCCGTCACGGTAGAGGCAGAGGAGGACACCAGCGAACTCGACTATATGACCAAACATTTCTGGGTCAGTGCTGCGTTGGCCATCCCGGTGTTATTCAGCGCCATGGCCGCCGAGTTCTGGCCCGAAGGCATGGCGGAGCTGATCAATCCCGGTTTGCGCCAGTGGCTTGAGATGATAGTCGCAACCCCGGTGATCGTCTGGGGAGGCTGGATATTCTATGTGCGCGCCATACAGTCGATTATCACGCGTAACCTGAATATGTTTACCCTCATTGGGCTCGGTGTATCGGTTGCCTATACCTATAGTATTATTGCTACAATCTTCCCCGGTGTTTTCCCGCCCGAGGTGTTCAATGATGTTGGCGTTGTACCGGTCTATTTTGAAGCGGCAGCGGTGATCACCGCATTGATATTGCTTGGACAGGTGCTGGAACTGCGAGCGCGCAGTCAGACCAATGCGGCCATCAAGCTATTGCTGGGGCTGGCACCCAAGACCGCGCGCATCATCCGGGACGATGGCACTGAAGAAGACATTCCGATGGAACATGTTCAGGTTGGCGATACGCTGCGGGTGCGTCCCGGTGAAAAGGTGCCGGTGGACGGTACGGTGATCGATGGGGAAAGCAACGTGGATGAGTCCATGGTGACGGGTGAGGCAATGCCAATAGAAAAAATGGCGGGGGAGCGTCTGATCGGTGCCACGGTCAACGGTACGGGTAGTCTGCTGATGAAAGCCGAAAAAATTGGCGCTGATACATTGTTGTCACAGATCGTGCAGATGGTTGCCGATGCGCAGCGTTCGAGGGCGCCAATCCAGCGCTTGGTGGATCTTGTGGCGGGCTATTTCGTCCCGGTCGTGGTAGCGGTCGCAGTGATTACCTTCATTGTTTGGGGTATCTGGGGGCCGGAGCCTGCTATCGCCTACGCCGTGATCAATGCCGTAGCGGTATTGATCATCGCCTGTCCCTGTGCATTGGGGCTGGCAACACCCATGTCCATCATGGTCGGCACCGGTAAAGGGGCGATGATGGGGGTGTTATTCAAGAATGCCGAGGCGTTGGAAGTGTTGAGAAAGGTGGACACCCTGGTGGTGGACAAGACTGGCACCCTGACTGAAGGCAAGCCGAAGCTGGTGTCTGTGGTGGCGACCGATGGCATTCACGAGCACGAGGCATTGCGGCTGGCCGCCAGCCTGGAGCGGGCCAGTGAACATCCTTTGGCTGAGGCCATCGTGCGGGGCGCCGAGGAGAGAGAATTGACGCTGGTCAAGACTGAGAATTTTCAGTCGGTGACCGGCAAGGGTGTTACTGGCACAGTGGATGGCCACCCGGTGGCGCTGGGAAATATCAAGTTACTGGAAAGCCTGGGGATCGAGGTCGGAGATCTGCCCCAGCAGGCGGATACCCTGCGTGCCGATGGTCAAACGGTGATGCTACTGGCGATAGACAATAAGGCGGCCGGACTGATCGGCGTAGCCGATCCAGTCAAGGAGACGACCCCTGAGGCCATTCGTGATCTGCATGCCGCCGGTATCAAGGTTGTCATGCTTACCGGTGACAGCCGGGCGACTGCAGAGGCGGTGGCTGCCAAGCTCGATATTGATCAGATTCAGGCCGAAGTGTTGCCGGACCAGAAGGCCGAGGTCGTGAAACAGCTCCAGGCCGAAGGCCATATTGTTGCCATGGCCGGTGACGGTATCAACGATGCTCCCGCCCTGGCCCAGGCTCATGTCGGAATAGCGATGGGTACCGGTACCGATGTGGCCATGGAGAGTGCCGGCGTGACGCTGGTCAAGGGTGACCTGCGCGGCATCGTTCGGGCCAGGCACCTGAGCCATGCGACCATGCGCAATATCCGCCAGAACCTGTTTTTTGCCTTTATCTATAACACAGCCGGGGTGCCAGTGGCGGCGGGTATCCTGTATCCATTTTTCGGCATCCTGCTGTCACCGATTATCGCCGCCGCAGCCATGAGTTTCAGCTCGGTTTCGGTGATCATGAACGCTTTGCGCCTGCGTCGCCTCAAGTTATGAGATGGGTGTTGTTTCTACGGAACTAGAGAAAATAAATATAGATGGATGGTAATACCGGGTATTTTTACGGTTTGTGGGTCGTAGCAGCCTTTAATGTCGGTCTTTTCCTCTTTTTTATTCTAGGTTTTCTCAAGCCGCGGGGCAGTGACGAGTGGCGTAGCATGGGGGTGGTGACCGCCTTTTTGGTGGCCCTCTTTGCCGAGATGTATGGTTTTCCTTTGACTATCTATCTGCTCACTGGTTGGCTAGGCGATGCTTATCCGGTATTGCAGCCCTTCAGCCATAAGTTTGGTCATTTGTGGGTGGTGGTATTCGGTGGCTCAACTCTGGCTTGGGCTATTGTAATGGGGTTGAGTCTGGTATTTCTGATTATGGGTTACACACTATTATCAAAGGGATGGGCGCAGATTCATGCCGCTCGTGGTGGTCTGGTCACCGATGGCATATACGCTTACGTCCGTCACCCGCAATATACGGGGCTCTTCTTTTTCATTGTCGGGTTTCTGGTGCAATGGCCCACGTTACTTACCATTTTGATGGCTCCCATTTTGCTCTATGCTTATGTGCGCCTGGCCAGGCTCGAAGAGCGACGTGCCGAGGTGGAGTTTGATGAGTCATACAATGATTATGTTCGGAAGACACCGGCTTTTTTCCCGCCGCTGAATCAATGGAAAGCGTTTTTAACGGTAGAAGTACCCGGTGATGAAGAGCGATAATCGTCTTGTGTCGGGGTTTTCTCACCATATACACAGACAAGAAATCTCTTTGTTAGGCGCCGGTTTACGCCCCTGGCATTAATCCATTGCGGTGGTGATGCCGATATATAATAGTACGTACTATATGTAGCCATACCCCTGTGACGCCTAAACATCTATATCAAATCGATCTATCGCGTAATCACTTTTTTGCCGATCCTGATCAGGAAAAGGCTGTTTCTCAGCTGCAGGTTTTATACGATGACCTTATGCAACCACGTTCAGCGGCAGGTTTTTTTGATCGCTTGAGAGGGCGTGCTCCACGGCCATATGCTGGATTATATTTATGGGGTGGCGTAGGTAGTGGAAAAACGTATCTGATGGATCGCTTCTATGATAGCGTTCCCATCTGTGATAAACAGCGTTTTCATTTCAGTGCTTTCATGCAGTATATCCATAAAGAAATCGGAAAGTTATCCTCTGTCCCCAATCCTCTTGAGATCATTTCCGGGCGATTGGCCAGCGATATAAAGCTACTATGCCTTGATGAATTTCACGTCAACGATATTGGCGATGCCATGTTGCTCAGTGGATTGCTGGAGGGGTTGTTCTCAAATGGTGTGGCGCTGGTGATGACGTCCAATGTAGTGCCGGACGTACTTTATAAGAATGGTTTGCAAAGAGAACGATTTCTTCCAGCGATTTCTTCCAGCCATCGAGTTGATAAAGCAATACACCACCACGGTATCACTCAATAGTGGAATCGATTACCGCAGGCATGGAGTTGAGAACGTGGCAGAGGGCAGGCATGTCTATCCCGTCATGGCAGATACAGATGCCCATGCTTATATACTGCAAAGATATATGACGCTGACTGGTCTGGGTTCTCCTGGCCAGGCGGAAAACCTGTCTATCAATAACAGAGATATCCAGATTATGGCGAGAAATGACCGGGTGTTATGGGCCGGGTTTCATGAGTTGTGTGCCACACATCGTTCGTCTGGTGACTATTTGGAAATAGCTGAAAATTTTGACACACTGCTCATCACGCATATCCCTGTAATGAAGGAAGCGGCGGATGCTGCCGCGCAACGTTTTATTCATCTCATCGATGCGTTATACGATAATAATATCTGCTTGATAACCACGATTGCTGTATTGCCGGATAAACTCTATCGTGGGAGGCGTATGAGGTTCAGCTTTAAGCGGGCAGCCAGCCGTTTGTATGATATGGCAGGAAGCGGCGGGGCTAAATCAGAGCTTCTTTAGCAGGCTGGGTTTGCCCACGGCGTATCCCTGCGCATAATCTACTCCAATAGTGCGCAGTTGTTCCAGGATGGCTTCTGATTCGACGTATTCGGCAATAATCTTTTTGCCCATAAAATGTCCAATTTCACAAATGGATTTGACTACTGCAAAGTCATTGGGGTTCTTGTCCATTTCTTTGACGAATGAGCCGTCAATTTTCAAATAGTCAACTGGCAGGTTTTTCAAATAACCGTAGGATGACATCCCGCTGCCAAAATCATCCAGGGAGAAACTACAGCCGGTCTCTTTGAGTTTTAGAATAAAGTCTGCTGCACTTGACAGGTTAGTGATGCCTGCGGTTTCAGTGACTTCGAAACAGATATGTTCCATTGAAATATCGCTATTGCTGCAAGCTTCAATTATAAAATCTCTAAATCCACTATCATTCAAGGATCTTCCCGAAAGGTTGATGGCAAATGAGCCCATGCTGGGCAGGCTATCCTGATTATCACTCAGCCACTGGAAAATATGATTAATAACCCATTTGTCGACTTCCGGCATTTTATTATAGTGTTCAGCGGCCAGGATAAATTCCTCCGGCGAGACTGGATCACCATTTTCGTCAGTCATGCACAGCAGTACTTCAGAGTGATGTGTGGCGCCAAAGCCATCCGCTGTAATGGGCACGATGGGCTGACAGCGCACTGCCAGTGTATCGTTTTCGAGCGCGTCATTAACCCGCTCAAGCCAGTAAATAGAGTTCTGCTGGCGTGACAACTCCTGGTCATCTTCCCGATATACATGGATACAGTTATTACCTTTTTCTTCAGCTACCTTACAGCTTGCTTCGCCGGCCTGTAGCAGCGTCGTAATATTTTTGTGATCCCTGACGGAGACCAAACCCATGCTGAATGTGATTGTGAATTCCCTTTCGTCGTAGCAGAAATGGGTGCTCTGCAACTCATTACTGAATTCCAGAATTATTTGCCGGGCTTCCTCGAGGGGACAGTTTTTTAAGAGAATCCCGAATTTATTGCCACCAAGTCGCGCTAGCTCGGTATCTTTATTGATGCCATTTTTCATGTTTTCGGCGATTTCTGAGAGGAGCTTGTCTCCTCCTTCATATCCGCAAGTGGCATTGATCACATCGAATTGCCCGATCTTCAGGTAACACAAGGTATTATTAGCCATCTGACTTTTATCATCATTCAGAATGACCCTCAGGCAGTTTTCAAAATTGCTGCGGTTTAATAGTCCGGTCAACTGGTCATGGCTACTTTCATGAAGGAGCTGTTTGTGGAGGTTCTGGAGCATCGTATATTGAGCACGATCAAGTGCAGGATCGTCGGCATTATCAAGGGGGATAACGGTTTGCTCGGCTAACTGTCCCGCCAGTTCAAGCTGGGTCAGGGTGCATTCCCGCAGGCCACGCAAGTTGACGAATACATAGCGATCACGTTTCTTTGAAATCCATGCCAGGCGCAGGCGATGGAGGTTTTCCGGGTCTTCGCTGAACAACAGCCAGTCACCGATTTTTAAGCGATTAACTTTTTCGACCCAGTGTTGTAAATGTTCACTATGACTGGTGTTGAGCGTGTGGTTATCTGCTGTTTCACTGTTCTCATCACTATCCTGAGTGATGAGAATTTGCTGCTCTGCATCACAGGTCTTTACCAGGTCACCCAGGTTTGCATCGTAGGCCTCATCCTGGATCTTGATGAGTAGTCCCAGTTCCTGTGATATATGCTTATACACATCGATATCCAGCGCCGTTTCTTCCGTGATCTTGTCCAGCAGTGAATTGATCTTGCGGCAGATGGCACTTTCCCCGAGATCACTGCCGGTACTCTTGTAGAGTTCAAGTTGTGACAGCTTGTTGACGACTTGACGTGCCGCGTGGTCTTTGTCGTGAAACAGGGATTCATCCACGATCGCCAGTTTGAGCAAGGGGATCTCGAGTTGCTGCAGCCAGCCCCGGACATTGGCTGCAATCAGCATGTCCTGTAGCAGGGAGTTGAACAGGTTCCCTGCGATACCCATGATGTTCTGCTCACGCCGACTGATGTAGCGTTCCCCATTGCTGTCATCCTGCGCTGCAAGTAGGTCATTTACCTGGCTACAGTAGTCTCGTGCGTCAGTGTTTTGTGTGTTCTGGGCCTGATTGTGTTGTGGCAGCCTGGAGAGCGCCTGCAGCACCTCATCCGTATTGAAATAGGAAACAGGACCATGGGCGTTTTCAGGTGGCTTAGCGTTACCATGAGTCGCTGTAGACGGCATGCTCTGCTGGGAGCTAATACCGTCCTGCAGTGATCTCAGGTTGCTGGCCAAATCATAGAATGTTTGCTGGCCGCTCTGTCTATGTGCGACCTGGTTTTGCACCGTCTGAGAGGGCAGGACCTCTTCAGTCTGAGGCGCTTCTTTTTCGGTAGGCGCAGCTTGCCGGGGTTTGCTGATTGTATTCTCAAGGTCAGGCAGGATGTGATGCTTGATCAGCAATTGATTGAGATTCTCGTAGAGTGATGCCAGGAAATCGGTAAGAATCTTTTTAAATACGATATGACAGTCATGGAGCGCCAGGCTGTCAATGTCTGTCTGCTCGATAGCGATGAGATATGACTTTGCCAGCAAGGTGGGGCTGAATGGATTGTTCTCATTCTGTACCGGTATTTCGTATATTATCGCTAGACGCTGTTCAAGCAAGGCAAGTTGGTGCTTGTTGTGTATTTCAGCCGGGTTACTTAGCTCTACCATCGTGAGCCATTGATCGAAAGCATCATCTTCTACCAGCTTGAGTTCAGTAACGGGTTGCTGATCCGGTTGTTGGGGGTTGGTCTGGTGTGTTGTGATTGAGAAATTATTTAAATTCTCTTGAATGGCGTCACATAAGTTGTTAGCGAAAGCGGATCCCGATAGATCAAATACTCCTTGCGCGGCGAAAAGGGCATTCAGCACCGGGGTATCCTTTTCAACATCGATGCGGTTTTTCAGGTGCTGGGTACAGTCGTCGAGAAATTTAGTAGCTAATTCCATACTCTGCTCTACGACCATGTCCTGACAGACCCTGATCAAGTCCTCGTGGGTGTCGTCCGTATCAGGGGAAGGGTGGGTAGCGCTCTGCTGATGATGCTTTCTGGTCTGCAGGGAGCTGGCATAATCCTGCAGAATGATGACCACGTTCGGGTCGGGCTTGAGAAAGGAAATACCGCTGAAACTGTCTGTCGAGCGGGCAATGCGTGCCTGCATTGACAGGTCGATGCGCTGCGCCGATGTGGGTACAGTACAGCTAATGGTGACGAGCGTACCGGGAGCCGGGTAGCTAGAGTGGGGAATTGGATCATATTCGAGATACAATCCGCCGCTGCAAAAATCGCGAATGACGCAATTATAAGCAACATCCCCGCCTACGACGCACACGGCACGTAAATAGATGGGGTTACGTTTATAGGCGCGCTTTTCTGCGTTACTGTCTGCCTGATGAACCTGTGTCATGGATCTGTGGGCCATTATTACCTAACATTCGGAATCGAAGAACTATTTAACTTTTCGGCTAAAATGATCAATTATTTAGAAAAACCAACATCATTCCTGGGTTTTATGGCCTGTTGACGGCGTTCCTGTCAGTAGTGAAGATATTCTTTATGGAAATCAATGCAATGCTTCTGTTCCAGATCGAGGCTTGAGGTGAAGCCGTCCTTACCCCCAGCTATTTTTTTAATGGGCCCGACAGCCAGTGGCAAAACTGCCTTAGCAGTGTGCCTGGCGGCACAATTGCCCTGCGAGATTATCAGTGTCGATTCCGCGATGGTTTATCGGGGAATGGATATTGGTACAGCAAAACCAGACCAGGATATTCTCGCTAAGGCCCCTCATCGGCTGATTGATATTCGTGATCCGGCGGAATCCTATTCTGCTGCACAGTTTCGTGCTGATGCCCTTGTGGAAATGGCAGAAATTACCCGAATGGGGCGACTCCCGCTGTTGGTGGGTGGCACGATGTTGTATTTCCGTGCATTAGAGCAGGGCTTGTCTAGTTTGCCTGGAGCCGATAAAGCAGTACGGTCTGCGCTCGAAAAAGAAGCCGAGCAAAAGGGCTGGCCGGCGATGCATGAGCGATTGCGGCGGATTGACCCGCGTTCCGCCAGTCAGATTCACCCTAACGATCCGCAGCGTATTCAGCGTGCGCTTGAAGTCTTTGAGTTAAGCGGCAAAACAATGACGGAACTAATTGATAGTAAAGATAAAGTAAAATTACCGTACCGCGTGCTTAAAATTGGACTGATGACAACAGATCGAAAAATCCTGCATCAGCGTATCGAGAACAGATTTCAGGAAATGCTTGATCATGGGTTTCTTTGTGAGGTGGAGGCGCTGCATCAGCGCGGTGACTTGAACTCTGGGCTGCCCGCCATACGGGCAGTTGGATATCGTCAGCTCTGGGCCTATCTAGACGGACAATACAGCTATCATGAGGCAGTGACTCGGGGCGTTATCGCGACCCGGCAACTGGCCAAGCGTCAGATGACATGGTTGCGTTCGGAGCAGGCAGTCAATGTATTGGCGAGCGAAAATAAAAATAATTTGGTGAAAACATTGAAATTGCTTGCAGACGCCACAATTAATTAACCTGCAACAGTGGTTAGTGATACAATCACAAATCAGGGATAGAAATTTGCGAAATGTGTTGCAAGAGATTGATATATTAACAATAATTATAATGCCGGAGGGAGTGTCGGCGAATTATAAGGAGAATAATAATGGCCAAAGGGCAGACACTGCAAGACCCTTTTTTGAACGCTTTGCGCAAGGAGCATGTTCCAGTTTCAATTTATCTCGTCAATGGCATTAAACTTCAGGGGCAAGTTGAGTCATTTGATCAGTTTGTCGTTTTATTAAAGAATTCAGTTAGCCAGATGGTGTATAAGCATGCAATTTCAACGATTGTTCCCGCGCGCAATGTTAAAACACCCTTGATGGATGACCACGAACCCAGCAATAATGACCACTGACGTACCCCCTCTGGTTTCAGGAGGATATTGCGAGCTTGTTTGATAGACCTCAAAGCGGGACGCGCGCGGTACTGGTACATATTGATTTTACATCGCGGGGGAAAAAAGAGTGCCTGGATGAATTTAACGAACTGGCAACCTCGGCGGATATTGAAGTAGTTGCCGTAGTACGGGGGTCGCGGAAAGTTCCCAATCCACGTTATTTTATGGGGTCGGGCAAAGCGGAAGAGGTAAGCGCCATTGTTCAGCAGGAAGGTGCCGAACTGGTTCTAGTCAATCATGCCCTGTCACCTATCCAGGAACGTAATCTTGAAAAATTTCTTGGCTGTCGTGTTGTCGATCGAACTGGCCTTATTCTGGATATATTCGCTCAAAGAGCAAGTACCTTTGAAGGTAAACTGCAGGTGGAACTGGCGCAACTAAGGCACCTGTCAACGCGCCTGGTAAGAGGCTGGACCCACCTGGAGCGACAGAAAGGGGGGATCGGCCTGCGCGGGCCAGGTGAAACTCAGCTGGAAACTGATCGGCGCTTAATTACGGGAAGAATTCGGCATCTTAAAAAGCGCCTGGACAAGGTGCAAAAACAACGCTCACTTCAGCGTCAATCTCGAAACAAGTCTAATGTGCTGACTATATCCCTGGTCGGGTATACCAATACCGGTAAATCGACATTGTTTAATGCTTTGACGGGTGAGAAGACATATGCATCGGATCAGTTGTTCGCCACGCTGGATCCGACCTTGCGTCGTCTGGAGTTACCACCTCTGGATCAACTGGTGATGGTGGATACCGTCGGTTTTATCCGTGGACTGCCCCATCAGTTAGTGGCCGCATTCCGGTCGACGCTGGAGGAGACTGCGGAGGCTGCATTGCTGCTCCACGTCATAGATGCTCACGATGAGGAGCGGCATGAGAGGATTAACCAGGTTGAGCAGGTTTTGAAAGAGATTAAGGCGGACGATGTTCCCAAAATCGAGATCTACAACAAGATTGATTTGCTGGAAGATGTGGAACCCCATATCGACCGAGGGGCAAATGGCTTGCCCACCAGGGTGTGGATTTCGGCGCAAACTGGCGCGGGGATCGATTTGCTGCGCCAGGCACTATCAGAGTATTTGACTGCGGGTTATTCACTTACAGACTCTGATGTTAAGACGGGGCTGGAAGAATCAGGGACGGTACAACAGCGGTTATATCTTCACCCTCAGGCCGCACGTTTGCGTGATAAACTGTTTAAATGGAAGGTGGTAGAAAGCGAGTCAATGAGCGAGAATGGAGGATGGGTAGTCGACGTGGTCGTAAGGCAGGGTGTGCTGGGCTACTTAAAGAAACAGCGCGGATGTCGACTCGTCTCGAAATAGGGTGCAGACTTGGTCGAGCTGGACTATATTCAGAACCCCCTGGGGTATGAGTCCCCTGGAAATACTTGCGATGAGGCGCTGAGAGCCATAAAATCAGCGCCTTTAGTAATATTGTAGTAGCATTCGCCTAGTTGCGTAGTGAAAGTGTTTCCCTTGTAGAGGTATCATGTGAAGCTGGTTTACATGATTTAGATCAATACTGAGAAAATGGAGTAGCAAATGGCCTGGAATGAACCGGGAGGTCAAAAAGATAAAGATCCGTGGGGCGATCAAAAAAATGAACAGGGCCCACCTGATCTTGATGAAGTAGTCCGCAAGCTGCAGGAAAAACTGAGCGGGATATTCGGCGGCAAAGGCGGCAAAGGCGGCAGCGGATCGGGAGGCGGTGGATTCAAGGCTGGTGCAACCAGTTTGAGTATCATTGCTGCAATCATCCTGACGCTGTGGGCTGCAACCGGGCTGTATACCGTTGATCAGGGAAACCGTGGCGTTGTACTGCGTCTGGGAAAATATCTTGAAACGACCGAGGCCGGTCTTCACTGGCGCATCCCTTTCCCCGTCGATACCGTTGAAGTGGTGAATGTCGAAGAGATTCGTAACGTCGAGATTGGTTATCGTTCTGCCGGTGGCAATGGTCAGGGCGTACAGAATGTACCGCGTGAGGCTTTGATGCTGACGCAGGATGAAAACATTATTGATATCAAATTGGCAGTTCAGTACCAGATCAAGGATGCCAAGAATTATTTATTCAATGTGCGCAACCCTGATCTGACTTTGCATCAGGCTACAGAAAGTGCACTGCGTACAACGATTGGTAAAAGCAAGATGGATTTTGTATTGACGGAAGGACGTAGTGAAATTGTCTCCCGCACTGAGACGATTACACAGGAAATCCTGGACCGCTATGGTGCTGGCTTGATTATAACCAGCGTCAACATGCAAGATGCGCAGCCGCCTGAAGAGGTGCAGGGCGCCTTTAACGATGCCATCAAGGCCCGTGAAGACAGGGACCGCCTTAAAAATGAGGCGGAAGCCTATGCCAACGGTGTATTGCCTGAGGCAAGGGGGCAATCTGCCCGCATGCTGGCGGAGTCGGATGCCTATAAATCCCAGGTTGTCGATCGAGCCGAGGGTGAGGCCAGCCGGTTTACCCAGTTATTGGCGGAGTATAAAAAAGCCCCTGAAGTGACCCGTGAGCGTTTGTATCTGGATGCTATTGAAGAAGTGCTGAGCAAATCCAGAAAAGTCATGCTGGATGTCGAGGGGGGTAATAATCTACTGTATCTCCCGCTTGACCGGATCATGCAGGATTCCGGGCGCAATTTCTCACCAAGGTCTTTGCTACAGAACAATCAGCTGGATAGCCTGACGTCAACGGCGCCACAACAAAACACATCGCAGCGCTCGCGCAGAGCTTTGCGTAGCAGGGAGACACGCTAATGGGAAACAGTAAGCCACTCATCGGCATTGTTTTAATTTTGATCCTGGTTCTCGCATGGGGATCCCTGTTTACCGTGAAGGAATGGGAGCGTGCCGCACTTTTTAAATTTGGTGAAATCGTCCGTACGGATTACGAGCCCGGACTGCATTTCAAGATTCCTGTCATTAACAATATCAAGAAGTTTGATGCACGGATACAGACGCTGGATGCCGATCCGGAAAGGTATCTGACTGCGGAGAAAAAGAATGTCATCGTCGATTCATTTGTGAAATGGCGTATCGATGATGTTGGCTTGTACTACACGACCATGGGTGGTGATACTCTCCGTGCTAATATCCGCCTGTCCCAGATTATCAAGGACGGTCTGCGGAGCGAGTTTGGTAAGCGTACGATCCAGAATGTTATTTCCGGTGATCGCAAGAAAATCATGGATATCCTGCTCGCCAATACAGAAATCCAGGCAACAGAATTCGGTATAGAGGTAGTCGATGTGCGAATCAAACGTATCGACTTACCAGAGGATATCAGCAACTCTGTATACCGGCGCATGGAGGCGGAGCGGGCGCGTACTGCTAAAGACCTGCGTTCAAAGGGCGCAGAAGCTGCTGAGCGAATTCGTGCAGATGCCGATCGCCAGCGCACGGTCATTGTTGCGGAGGCCTTTAGAGAAGCCGAGCAGACCCGTGGTCAGGGAGACGCCAAGGCAGCAGAGATCTATGCCAAGGCCTACAATAATGACCCTGAATTCTATTCATTTTACAGGAGCCTGAATGCCTATAAAGCCACGTTCAGGACGGAGAATGATATTCTGGTGCTCGAGCCTGATTCAGACTTCTTCAAGTACTTCAAGAGTGCGAAGGGGAATGCTCCTAAATGAGTGTCGACCAGTATTGCTAAGGCAACTGCATGTGGCACGATCTGTTAGCAGCCCTGGCCCTGCTATTGATAATCGAGGGGATGATCCCCTTTCTTAATCCAGCGCTTATGCGTCGGATAGTCGTCAGTATGCTTAAAATAAATGATCAGACATTACGCTTTGCCGGCTTGTCCAGTATGGTTGTCGGTGTCCTGCTATTGTATCTGTTAAGATGATTTTTATTTCTGGTTTAATATTCTGCCCGGACAATAGCAGCGTATATACCTGCTACCCTTAAATCACGACTGGTTCAAAATGCATGATTCCCGCCTAGATACAGAAAACAGATGGCTATTGCCGGAAGGTGTCGATGAGTATCTTCCACCTCAGGCGGCTCATTTGGAAGCCCTGCGCAGAGAACTGCTGGACATGTTCTTTAGCTGGGGCTATGAACTGGTCATTCCGCCGCTGATTGAATACCTCGAATCGCTGCTTGTCGGGGCCGGTAATGATCTGGATCCTGAGACTTTCAAAATTATCGATCAGTATACCGGGCGCCTGATGGGTGTCAGGGCTGACATGACACCCCAGGTTGCCCGAATAGATGCCCATCACCTAAGTTGTGATACGCCGGTGCGCCTTTGTTATGTCGATGCTGTTTTGCGCACCCGCCAGGATGGTTTTGCCGGGTCGCGCAATCCGCTGCAAATTGGGGCAGAGCTGTATGGCCATGCCGGTATCGATAGTGACATTGAGATGTTGCGTCTGATGGTCAGAACACTCAGGGTGGTGGGGCTGGAATATTTTCATATTGACCTGGGTCATGTGGGTATATTCCGCGCCCTTGCCCGGGAAGCGCAATTATCGACATCGCAGGAATCGATGTTATTTGATGCCTTGCAGCGCAAAGCCAAACCGGAAATCGAGTCCTTACTGGTTAGCAGTACTATTAGTTCAAGTCTGAGAAAAATGCTGACCAGTTTAGTGGATCTTAATGGTGGCAAGGAGGTGCTTGAGGAAGCGCGCCGCTGCCTGGCAAAGGCTGGCAAGGATGTACATATCGCGCTGGAAAATCTGGAGAAAATGGCTGAGGCTGCGCAGTGCCAACTGGCGACTATTCAGTTGCACTATGATCTTGCTGAGTTGCGTGGTTATCGTTATCAATCAGGCGTTGTTTTTGCTGCTTTTGTACCGAGGCAAAGTCGTGAGATCGCGCGCGGTGGGCGTTATGACGAAATCGGTAGATTATTCGGTCGTCCCCGTCCGGCGATTGGTTTCAGTGCCGATCTCAAAACTTTACTGGCCCTCAGTCCCACCCAGCAGGCACGTTCAGGTGCGATCCTGGCGCCTCCCTGGTCTGCTGATGATGAGTTGCGTAAGTTTATTCGCGTATTAAGGGACAAGGGTGAGCGAGTTATTTTCACCTTGCCCGGCCAGCAGGACGATCCAGCGGCGATGGGTTGCGACCGCAAAATTGAGCAGCAGGGTGGGCAATGGGTTATAGCACCCTCTGGGGCACAGGAAGTAGACGCAGATGGGTAAAAATATTGTTGTGGTCGGTACCCAGTGGGGAGATGAAGGCAAGGGTAAGATCGTTGATTTGCTGACGGACCAGATGGCTGCCGTGGTGCGTTTTCAGGGTGGCCATAACGCTGGCCATACACTGGTGATCGATGGTCAGAAAACCGTTCTGCACCTGATTCCGTCTGGCATATTGAGAGATGGCGTCGAGTGCGTGATCGGCAATGGCGTGGTGCTTTCACCTGCGGCGTTGATAGAAGAAATGAATATGCTCGAAGGTCAGGGAATACCGGTCAGCAAGCGTTTAAAGATAAGTGGCGCCTGCCCCCTGATATTACCCTGTCACATTGCGATGGATCTTGCCCGTGAGACTGCACGCGGCAGCTTAGCCATTGGTACCACAGGTCGGGGGATCGGCCCGGCCTATGAAGACAAAGCGGCGCGACGCGGTCTGCGTCTAAGTGATTTGTTTCACCGTGAAAGGTTTGCAGCCAAGTTGGGTGAGATGCTGGATTATCATAACTTCATTCTGAAAAATTTTTATAAAACTGATGTCATAGATTTTCAGAGTGTCCTGGATGAAACGATTACACTGGCCGACATCCTTGAACCCATGGTCGTCGATGTGCCGGAGCTGCTTTACAGCTATCATCAGAAAGGCGCCAATGTGCTTTTCGAAGGCGCTCAGGGTACGCTGCTGGATATAGACCATGGCACTTATCCTTATGTGACTTCTTCAAATACTATTGCTGGTGGGGCATCCAGCGGCAGTGGTATGGGCTTGCTGCATTTTGATTATGTGCTGGGTATCACCAAATCCTACACGACCCGGGTGGGTTCAGGACCTTTCCCGACGGAGCTCGATGATGAAGCCGGGATGCACCTGGCCAAGCGGGGACATGAGTTTGGTGCAACAACTGGGCGCCCACGGCGTTGCGGATGGTTTGATGCTGCTGCATTGCGGCGGGCTGCGCGTCTGAATAGTATCTCCGGTTTATGTATTACCAAGCTCGATGTGCTGGATGGCCTCGATACCATTCGGATCTGTACCGGATATCATTGCCATGGAGAGACGTACGCTATTAGCCCCGTGGGTGCTGAGCTGCTTACCGATTGTGAGCCGATTTACGTGGATATGCCAGGTTGGAAGGAGTCCACGCTAGGTATTACCCGTTACGAAGCGCTTCCGGAAAATGCCCGCAGCTATTTACAGAAAATCGAAGAGTATGTTGAGACGCAGATTGATATGGTTTCAACCGGCCCGGACCGGGACGAGATTATTATCAAGCGTCATCCCTGTGGTTAAGCGCACCCAGCCATAATTGCCTACGGGTTTAGACGTACGAGAGTATAGTTGGGTCTGCTTTATCCCTGGAGCTAGCTACTGGGCGCTGGCTTGGTCAGAGTCCTGCTTTTCTGTCGTTTGTTCGCCCTTAGCTTTTTCCGCTAATTCACCAAAATGGCAGATGGTTTTATAACCCAGTTTGATGATCTCCATTCCTATCTCCAGTAAGGCACCCACTAGTCCCGGAAGCTTGTATATGTAATAGCACAGCCCGATAAGCGCTGCGAATGAGATGATGCCCGATAGAAACGAACCAAACAGGGAAAAGATCATCGCGAGATATTGCAAGATAGTTAGGGCAATCAGCAGTATAGAGCCGTAATAAAGAAATACGGTAAAGGTAAAAAACAGCAGAGCCAGAAACTGAAAGGCCTTGATGACTCCAAAATCAACTTTGTTCATATCAGTGACTTCCTTGAATAGTGACCATGTTATTCGTGATCGAAAATGAACCCCTGATGTTGACACAAGGGAGTATTGCGACGCAAGTTCAGCAGGCCATTCTCAGGTATTCTTCCATGGGTTATTGGTGCTTGATTCAATCTGTTATATACTTCAGCGCTTTTTTCCTCTTTGTTTTTGTCAACTGACCCTGGAATACCGTGAATGTTTGAACTAAGGGCGATGCCCACCTCCAATCTGAAAAATGATCTATTATCCGGTTTGACCGTGGCCCTGGCCCTGGTTCCCGAGGCCATTGCCTTTGCTTTTGTGGCAGGTGTCGGACCCCTGGTCGGATTGTATGCCGCATTTATGGTGGGGTTGATCACGGCGGCTATCGGCGGTCGTCCGGGCATGATTTCGGGCGCTACCGGCGCCCTGGCGGTTGTCATGGTCGATCTGGTTGCCCGGCATGGTGTGGAGTATCTGTTTGCCGCCGTGGTGCTGATGGGAATAATCCAGGTCAGTGTCGGCTTGCTGAAACTGGGGAAATTTATTCGCCTGGTGCCATACCCGGTTATGCTGGGTTTTGTGAACGGTCTCGCAATTGTGATCTTTCTCGCCCAGTTACAGCACTTCAAAATGCCCGGGGACAGTAGTGAGTGGCTGAGCGGCTCGGCACTGTGGCTCCTGCTTGCCTTGATTGGCCTGACGATGGCGATCATTCATTTTCTGCCGCGTTTCACCAAGGCGGTGCCTGCTCCCCTGGTGGCGATAGTGGTCGTGACCCTGCTGGTGTATTTTTTCGGCTTTGATGTGCGGACGGTGGGCGACATGGCTTCTATCGCCGGCGGATTGCCTGATTTTCATATACCCGCAGTCCCGCTTGTATGGGAGACATTATGGATCATCTTGCCGTATGCCGCGATCCTGGCGGCTATTGGCCTGATTGAATCTCTGCTGACCATGACCCTGATCGATGAGCTGACTGAAACCCGTGGCCGTGGCAATCGTGAATGTATCGGGCAGGGTACGGCCAATGTGGTGACCGGTTTTTTTGGTGGCATGGGTGGTTGCGCGATGATTGGCCAGAGCATGATCAATGTGAATTCGGGCGGGCGTGGGCGGGCATCCGGGATTTCGGCCGCACTATTTTTGCTCGCCTTCATTCTGTTTGCCTCACCATTGATTGAGATGATCCCCCTGGCCGCTCTGATCGGCGTGATGTTTATCGTCGTGGTCGGTACCTTTGAATGGTCAAGCCTGCGTATCCTGGGCAAAGTGCCCAAGGCGGATGCCTTTGTCCTGGTATTGGTGTCAGGGGTTACCGTGGCAACCGATCTAGCGGTCGCGGTTGTTGTGGGAGTGATTGTCTCTGCAGTGGTGTTCGCCTGGGCTGCCGCCAAGCGCATGGATTGCGACCATCATATTGATGAGAAAGGCACCAAGGTCTATGAGCTACGCGGCCCCCTGTTTTTCGGTTCCATTCACAGTTTTCGAAACTTGTTTGACCCGCGCAATGATCCTGAAGACGTCGTGGTCGATTTTAAAAATACCCGAGTCTACGATCATTCCGGCCTGGAGGCGATTGATTCCCTTGCGGAGCGCTACGTCAATGCCGGCAAGACATTACATATACGTCATCTGAGCGTGGAATGTCGTGTACTACTGGAAAAAGCAGGTAATCTGGTGGAGGCCAATGTGATTGAAGACCCCAGCTACCGGGTGGCGGATGACAGACTCGCCTGAGGAATTCTGAGCGAATTACGGGGACAGTATACTTAATTATCCGATCAAGAATTCTGTTAGAATTGGCTGGCGGTATATAAATAAAACTGTTCAAGGAGGAACGGTATGCCACGTATTCCACGGGTGGTTTTGCCCGGGTATCCTCATCATGTAACGCAGCGGGGGAACCGGCGACAGAAGATATTTTTTTCCCGGAATGACTACCAGATTTATCTGGGTCTTGTAGCCAAGGCTTGCAGTGCTGCTCGGACGGAATGCTGGGCTTATTGCCTGATGCCCAATCATGTTCATCTGATACTCGTTCCTCAAGCAGCGGAAGGGTTGCGTGAATCGCTTGCCGAGGCCCATCGGCGCTATACACGAATGATCAATTTAAGGAATGACTGGCGAGGCCATCTTTGGCAGGAGCGGTTTCATTCCTTCCCAATGGATGAGGAACATTTACTTGCTGCGGTCCGCTATGTCGAACTAAATCCGGTTCGGGCAAGCATGGTGAAAAATGCTCAGGACTGGCCTTGGTCAAGTGCGCGTGCACATCTCCGTGGCCGAGACGATGTTTTTGTCCGTGTATCTCCTCTGCTTGGGAGAATAAAGGACTGGCAAGGTTACCTGGGTGATGCTGAAACTGAACAGAGACTTGACGCTCTGCGAAAACATTCACGCACCGGTAGGCCACTTGGGGATAATCGGTTTATACAAACAGCCGAGGTGCTAGCAGGCAGACCCCTGAGACCCGCTCGCCCGGGGCCCAAGACATAACCAAGTCTGACGGCTGTGCTGGATTTTAATTAAGTATACTGTCCCCTTAATTAATTTTCTAACGGCTTTCAAAGACAGCGATGCTGTGTGCCTGGATACGATAACTGGATTCTGTCATAGCTGTCTGTTCAGAAATTGCCAGGATATCATTGGGCCGTTCCAGAAACGTATCGATGGCGAGATGCCAATAACGCTCGGGAATCAGTGGCAGCTGTAATTGCTGTTCCTCCTTGCCCATGTTCAGCATGATATGAAGATGGCTATTACCAGGCGCCAGTTCTGTCAAAGTAAAGGCCAGGATCTGGCCGGCAGGGTCGCCCCACAGGGGTTGGTGCAAGTGGAGCCCATGCCAGGTAATATCTGCGCCTTCATTTTTGACACCCGTCAGAAAGCGGGGTTGCATGAGGCAGGGATGGCGCTTGCGAAATGCAATTATTTCGCGGGTGAAGCGCAGCATGTCGCTGTTGATATCAACCAGATTCCAATCAAACCAGCCCAGTTCGTTGTTTTGACAATAGACGTTATTGTTGCCTTGTTGGGTTCTTAGCAGTTCATCGCCGGCGTGCATCATGGGGACGCCCTGACTGAGGCACAGTATGGCCATAAAATTCCTGGCCTGGCGGTGTCTCAGTGTAAGGATTTCTTCCTGGTCTGTCGGGCCTTCGATACCACAATTCCAGCTCAGGTTATTGTCAGAGCCATCACGGTTATCCTCCCCATTCGATTCGTTGTGCTTGTGATCATAGCTGACCTGATCGAGCAGGCTAAATCCATCGTGGCAGGTGACGAAATTGATACTATTGGCTGGCAGCCGGTCGCGGGGCTGGTAGAGGTCGCTGCTACCGGCAATGCGTGACGCGACTTCCTCAATGAGACCGCTATCACCGCGGATAAATTTTCGTATCGTATCCCGGTAGCGGCCATTCCATTCAGCCCAGCGGTACCCCGGAAAGTCGCCCACCTGATAAAGACCTACTGCGTCCCAGGCCTCGGCGATGATGCGTTTATTGATCAATGCTTCTGAGAATTCTATATTCCATAATACTGGCGCGTGATACAGCGGTTTGCCATCCTCACCACGCGAAAGAACACTTGCCAGGTCAAAGCGGAATCCATCTACATGCATTTCCTTGGACCAGTATTCCAGGCAGTCTACGATGAATCTTGCTACCAGTGGATGATTGCAGTTTACGGTATTGCCGCAGCCAGTATAGTCGCGGTACTGGCTACGGTCTTCAGGCTCAAGGTGGTAGAAGGCTTCATTGCCGATACCTTTGAAATTGATGGTCGGGCCATCTACGCCACCTTCGGCAGTGTGGTTGAAAACGACATCAAGAATGATGCCGATGTCAGCCTTGTGCAGCGCCTTGACCATGTCGCGGAACTCCCGTACATGGCTGCCATCATCGGGTGTGACGCAGTAACCAGGGTGCGGGCTGTAAAAACTGTGGGTGCTGTAACCCCAATAATTATTAAGTCCCAGGGCTGCCACTCCAGGCGGTACATCCTGTTCATCGAAGGCCATGATAGGCAGGAGTTCTACATGCGTGATGCCCAGTGCCTTGAGATAGGGGATTTTCTCTATGAGCCCCTGAAAGGTGCCGGGGTGGGTAACGCTCGAACTACTATGGCGGGTAAAACCACCCACGTGCATTTCATAGATGATCGTATGTTCCGGGAGAACCTGCGATGGTTGGTCATCCTCCCAGTCGTAGCGGTTATCGACCACGATGGCGCGCATTGAAGTGGTTGTATTATCATCTTCATCACAGGCGTGCTGGTGATTCCACAGCTTGTCGGAAATGGCGCGTGCCCAGGGATCCAGCAGCACCTTGTTGCGATTGAAGCGAAATCCCGTATGCTCCACATCACCCGGGCCGTCGATACGCCAGGCGTAATAGGCGCCCACAGGTAAATCCTTGACCAATACATGCCAGAAAAAGAAAGTGCGATGATAACGCTGTTCGAGAGAAATGATCTGGAAGGGCTGGGTGCTGTCAGCGTTTTCAAAAAGCAGTAGTTCGACGCTGGTAGCGTGGTGACTGAAGATGGAGAAGTTAATGCCTTCAGGGGCGAATGTTGCGCCACCGGGATACTGCTTGCCAGGGAGGATGTCGTAGTGTTGTTTAAGTATATTTGTCATGAGTAGGAGAAATTTGTGTCACTACAGGGAAGAGTTGATAGTTTTATGTACGATTTATTACGGCTGTGCTGCAAGATCCAGATAGATTTCACAGCCGTTACGACCATGAATCGATGCAATCGGTAAATCCTCATCGGCTTGCCATTGCTGTACCGCCTTGCGTTTAGCAGCACCCGCCACAAGTATGATGACGGTGTTGCTATTATTTAGCGCCTCAAGGCTGAGAGAGACGCGCTCTGGAGGCGGCTTGGGTGCTTCATGTACCGGATGCACCAGTTCCGTCGTATTATGGTGCTGGCCTGGGAACAGACTGGCTGTGTGCCCATCTTCACCCATACCCAGCAGAACCAGGTCGAAAGGGAGAGCGCTTTCAATTTCTCCAGCATAGCGTTGGGCAGCCGCTTCAGGCCCCAATTCTGCTGGAATGGGGTGTATATTGTTTTCTGGAATGGAGACGTGTTTCAGCCAGCTGTGGGTGGCCATTATGCTGTTTCGCTGCGGGTCATCAATCGGCAGGCAGCGTTCATCTCCAAAATATATGGACCAGCAGGACCAGTCTGTTTTAATTTTAGCAAGATGCTGGTAAATTTTCTCTGGCGTCGTACCTCCTGCCAGTACGATTTTAAACGCGCCTTTTTCTGTAAGTGCGGACTGTGAACATTCTTCAATTATTTTTGCGGCAGTTTCAGCCAGGGTTTGCGGGTCCGGCAATATATGCCAGCGGTTATTTTTCATGGTAATTTGATTGTTATTCTGTTTTTTAAGGGTTGATAGTGTAGCTCAGCCTGTGTGGTACACCAAGGTCAAGAATAAAAGCCGCATAATAAACAGGTGATCTTGGCAGTTAACAAATCAGGCGTTGTATAATTTTCAGTAAACCCATTTTAATAT
>QIGV01000016.1 GCA_003230085.1 Gammaproteobacteria bacterium | reverse complement strand
TGCAACTTCAACCGCCATGGCGTAGGACACCGGGCCACTCGTATGGGTGGCGTCCCGTTGCAAGGGCTCTGCAGTTTCCTTGATTTCGACGACCTGTGTTGGCTTGAACAGATCTGTCGAAGTCACCAGGTATATAGCAAAACCGATGGCGAAACCGGCCAAGGCCCCTTTCAGAAAGGTGGGAAAAATTTTTCGCAAATTCATGGGGCGCTACTCTAGCATGAATCACAGGCAACCGGAGAATGGTGTTTACGGCAATGGTTAAACTGGAAATATTACAGGAGTACCTCGACAAGCTGCTCAATGTGCCAGAATTTCCGGACTATGCACCCAACGGTTTGCAGGTTGAGGGTGGTGGTGAGATTGCCAGAATCGCTGTCGGTGTGACGGCCAGCCTTACAGTGATCGAGGCGGCAGTCGCGATGCAGGCCGATGCCATTCTCGTTCACCATGGCTATTTCTGGAAAAATGAAAATCCCTGTGTGACTGGCATTAAAAAGCAGCGCTTGCAACTGCTGCTGAACAACAACATTAATCTGCTGGCTTATCATCTACCCCTGGATGCGCATCCTCGCTATGGCAACAACGTCAGGCTTGCTGCCATACTTGACATTCAGGTTGCCGGGGAACTTGGCAAAGACATTGGTGATGGGCTGGTGTTGCATGGAAATTTGCCGGTACCGATGAGTCCGGATGATTTCTGTGCCCACGTAGAAAAAAAACTGGGGCGTCGCCCGCTGCATTTACCCGGCGGTTCACACCAAATACAGCATATTGCATGGTGCAGCGGTGCAGCACAGACCTTTTTTGAGCAGGCAGCGTATGCTGGCGTAGATGCCTACCTCACTGGCGAAGTTTCGGAGGCGACTACCCATATTGCCCATGAAGCGGGAACACATTTTTTTGCGGCAGGACATCACGCAACCGAGCGTTACGGTATACAGGCGCTAGGCGAACACCTGCAAGACAAATTTTCTTTGGAGTGCCGATATATGGAGATTTCCAATCCGGTGTGACGCCGAAATAACCGCCAATTAATTGCGGGTTTATATTGCCATGCCTGGGTGAAATGTTGATAAGTCTACATGGATATTGACAGGGTGGTTTGAATTAGACTAGCATTGATCTCTCGTTGCCTGAATTAAATGATAATTGTTGTTTGTGTTAGCGTCCGAGGTTCCGGCACAGTGATATAATTAATAATTATTAAAAATAGGCTCGGTAGCAGTATCCAAAATGACGTTGGAGTTGTACACTCACTAGGTATGAACGCAAGGCTCTAATTCTGATGTTTGCCTCAGATTTAGTGGGGATGCTGATTGCCAACGGCGAGTACAAATCGTGAGTGGGCGACAATAATAAAAAACAGTTGCCACCAACATTGATATAGACATTAGGATGGCTGTTTGTGTCCAGGGCACATACGGTCTCTGCATAAATAACAAATTAGGTATTGAGGGGGGAGATGTTTAATACTCTGCAATTGCCGTCAGGGCATATCACTCACTGTGGTGCACGTTTCGTTAATCGTTTCCTGGCACCATCTTTATTTCTGCTTTTCCTGCTCGGATTGATGATCTTCTCAGGAATCGTCCTCGCCGAGGGCACGGTGCCCAATGCAGTGCCACCGGTCGGCACACATAATGGCGATGATGTCGAGCAGCCGATCGAATTCCCACACAATACCCATGCTGACGTCAACAAAATCAACTGCATGTACTGCCACACCTACGCGCGCCGCAGCAAGGTAGCGGGTATACCACCCACCAGTAAATGCATGGGCTGTCATAGTGTTATTGCCACTGACAAGCCACGTATCAAGAAACTCACCGAATATTGGGAAAATAAAGAGCCTCCTCCGTGGAGAAAGGTGCATGACGTGCCTGACTACGTACATTTCACTCATGAGAAGCACCTGAAACGTTTCGTGTTCGATAACGAGGGCATGGAAGTTGAAAACGTTTCCGAGGTTTGTGCTTTCTGCCATGGGGAAGTCAAGAAGATGACGGTTGCCCACAAGGTTAAGCCGCTGACTATGGGGTTCTGCAGAAGGTGCCACGAAGCCAATAAAGGGCCTTTTGACTGCTGGAAGTGTCATAAGTAATTCACGTTGTACACACGCATAGCGTGTGACGAAAACGGGGTGATTCAAAATGAGTAACAAAGTAAACCGCAGGGATTTTCTGAAGATCATGGGTTGGGGTGGCGTTGGCGCCACACTGGCCGGCTGCGACTTGCCTACAACAGTAACCCTGGAAGAAGGCAAGGAGCAAATTACCTCTTATCTGGTGCCGGAAGAATTCGTCATACCCGGGGTGGGCGTTTATTATGCGTCCACTTGCCAGCAGTGCCCTGCCGGTTGTGGTGTGCATGGCCGGGTCAGGGAAGGACGCGTGCTTAAACTGGAAGGTAATCCTGAATCCGCTATCAATAAGGGCAAATTGTGTCAGATGGGCCAGTCTGGCGTGCAGACTCACTATAATCCAGATCGCATCACCCGACCGATGGTCAGAAAAGGCGGGGGATTGACCGCTGTTTCCTGGGATGAGGCACTTAGCCTGATCGAAGGAAAAACAGGACCTGCTTCCGGTTTGAAAGGAGAGCGCTTTGCCTGGGTTACCGACACGGTCAGTGGCCACCAGGCAACATTGCTGGATGCCCACCTGGAGTCGCTGGGTTCCAGCAATCATTTTGTGCATGAGATTATCAATAATAGTGTCTCGCAGGCAGTCAATCAGGACATGCTGGGTGAGCCGGCGCCACATCTGGCTTTAGATAAGGCGCGGGTTATCCTGTCATTTGGCGCGGATTTTCTGGGGACATGGCAATCGCCTGTCCACAATTCAGTCATGTATGCCGAATTTCGTAATGCGCCTAGAGGCGTGCTCATCCAGGTAGAACCCAAGATGACCCTGACGGGCGCCAATGCGGATCTCTGGGTTGCTGTGCGTCCGGGTACCGAAGGTGTATTTGCGCTGGCCATCGCCAATGCGCTGGCCACCAGCGATCCGGCCAGGCTTGATGGGCTACCGGATCGTTTGCAGCAGCTGATACGTGGCTACAATATTGAAAAGGCAAGTAAGATAACCGGAGCGTCCGGAGAACATTTCGTCAAGATCGCAGCCTGGCTCAATGAGCGCTCACCAAGTTTAGTTTTGGCTGGCGCCTCGGCAGAAGGCCACGAACATGGCTACGACACTGTGGCCGCCACGATGTTACTCAATGTTATCCTCGGTAATATAGGTGAGACGATTGAATCATCAGGTGTATTCCCATTCCCACAACTGACTGCCAGGACTGGTGGTAGTAAAGATTTGCTGGACTTTGCCAAGGCCCTCGATGGACAGCAGTTGGATGTGGTCTTCTTCCGCGGGGCAAACCCGGTATTTACAGCGCCGGATGCGCTTGATCTAAAAGGCAAGTTGGACAAGGTAGGATTTAAGGTCGCTTTCTCTATGTTTGAAGATGAAACGACCCTGATGGCCGACGTGGTTCTGCCTATGCATTCTCCACTGGAAGATTGGGGGACGCATGTGGTGGCCCATCAGCCCAGGCAATCACTGATTGCTATTCAGCAGCCACTAATGCAGCCGCTCTATGAGCAGACCCGTGGGTTTGGTGATTCGCTTTTGACCATGCTGAAGATGCAGAAGGCCGCTGGTTATTCCGACTATCAGGATTACTACGCCTATCTGCGGGATGCGTTCAGCGCCCTTCCTGACAACATCAAGGCAGGCGCCAGTGATATAGATTTCTGGGCAAATACTATGCAGAAAGGAACGCTGGACGTCGATACGGGCGCTGGCGCCACAATTGCGGTCAATTTAGTGGATTTTGATCTGCCTGATAACGCAAAGCAGGATGGCTCTTATTATCTCATACCCTCTGCCCGTCTGGGCCTATGGGATGGCCGCCATGCGAATATACCCTGGCTTCAGGAAGCACCTGATCAAATCAGCAAGGTTGTGTGGGATTCATGGGCGGAGATGCATCCTAGCACCGCTGGAAAGCTGGGCGTCAAGACCGGTGATACCATCAAAATAACATCGACTACCGGCTCTATCGAAGCGAATGTTTATGTGTTCAAGGGGATACATCCGGATGCCATCGCAGTCCCTATGGGCCAGGGGCATGAGTCCTATGGCCGATATGCCGAGGGCCGTGGTGTCAATCCGCTGAAGATTCTGGCTTTGAATACAGACAGGAAGACGGGTGAGTTGGCGCATCACAGCACCAGGGTGCAGGTCAGTAAGACCGGCGTAACACTGCCCATGGTCAGGTTTCAGGGCCATGATACGCAACTGGGGCGCAAGCTTATCGCAACGGTGACCGCAGACGTTTTTGAGCGTACTGAAGGAGATGCATAATGTCGCTTAGTAATATTCTTGAAGACTGGAGTAAGTATCGCAAGACTCGTGAGGACGGCGGATTTCACGACTATGAACATATGTGGGGAATGGCCATTGATCTGAACAAGTGTATTGGATGCAACGCCTGTTCGGTGGCCTGCTATGCGGAAAACAACCTGGCTGTTGTTGGCAGGGAAAAATTCTCCAAGGGTCAGGGCATGCACTGGATGCGCATCGAGCGTTATTGGGATGAGCCAGATCTGGGTGAGGGCAGGGTCAGCGAATTTAACCAGCATGGCGCCAATTTTTTACCCATGAATTGTCAGCAGTGTAACGCGGCAACCTGTGAGCCCGTCTGCCCAGTTGCAGCGACCTATCATACGCCTGATGGGCTGAATGCACAGGTTTACAACCGCTGCATTGGATCACGCTACTGCTCTAATAACTGCCCCTACCGCTTACGCTTTTTTAACTTTTACTCTTATTATGAAGACTCCTGGCCTGCACCCCTGGAAATGCAGCTTAATCCTGATCTCAGTGTGCGTGACAAGGGCGTGATGGAGAAATGCACCTTTTGTGTGCAAAGAATCAGGACTGCCAAGGACAAGGCCAAAATGGAAAACCGTCAGGTGCAGGATGGGGAAGCGATGACTGCTTGCGCCCAGACTTGCCCGACATCAGCTATCGTGTTTGGTGACCTGCTCAAGCATTTTAATCCGGACGCTGATGTTGTTGAAACCCAGGTTACCAACATGTGGCGTACTCATCAGGTAGAGTTAGGTAGGTCCAGCCAGAACAAACAGAATCCGGAGCTGCGTGGTTACCGTGTGTTTGAGGGCTTGAACACGGACCCTTGTATTATGTTCCTGGAGCGTGTGCGCGAAGTCTGATTAGTTTAAAAACAGTAATGGTGTGTGATAACAGTATATAAACGGAATCGCTATAGTTATGACCAAAGATATCAATGAAGACATTAAATGGGCGAAGATTAACGAAGATGTCCTTCGTTCCATGGAAAATCCACGCAAGGGATACTGGATGGCCATTGCCGGTTGTCTGCTCTTGTTATCTTTTGCCATTGGCGCAGAGATCTATCAGTACAATGTAGGGATGGGGCCGTCCAACCTGAACTGGCCGCATATGTGGGATTTATATATCGCCACCTTTATCTTCTGGATTGGTATGAGCCACTCCGGAACATTGTTGTCAGCCATCCTGCATATAATTCATGCTGACTGGCGAAAACCGATCTACCGCTTCGCCGAGGCCATGACAACATTTACCCTAATGACGGCCGGCCTGTTCCCGATTATCCATATCGGGCGTTTGTGGAATATGTACTGGGTGCTGCCTTACTTCAGTGATCGCGGTATCTGGCCAAATTTCCGCTCACCGCTGGTCTGGGATGCCTTTGCTATTGCAACCTACCTGACATCCTCTGCACTGTTTCTGTTTATGGGCTCCATACCCGATCTGGCTATCTGCAGAGATACGGCCACGGGCTGGCGTAAAAAATTATATACGGTACTTTCGCTGGGGTGGCGTGGCGATGACCGGCAGTGGCGGCACTTTCGCAAGGCCTATCTAATCATGGCCTGTTTTCTAATCCCCCTGGCGGTATCGGTACACTCTATCGTCTCGTCTGACTTTGCCGTGTCTATCATGCCGGGTTGGCATGTCACCACCTTCCCGCCCTATTTTGTAGCAGGGGCATTGTATTCAGGTTGTGCGGCTATCATCACGCTATTTATCATGCTGCGCTACTTCTTCCGCTTTGAAGATTACATGACCATTCCAATTCTGGAAAAGACCGCCAAGCTGACCTTCGCCATTGCAATGGTGTGGACTTACCTCAACATCATTGAGTTCAGCTCCATCTGGTATGGCCATGATCCTATTTCCAAAGAGTTGCTGTTGGCCAAGTTCTATGGACCTTATGCCCCTTATTTTTGGGCCATGATTTTCCTGGGGTCGGTGTTGCCATTTACCCTTGCAGTTGAAAAACTCAGGCGAAATATACCGGTGATGATGGTGGTTTCACTGTTCCTCAACCTGGGCATGTGGTTGGAGCGCTGGATGATTGTCACGCCAACCCTGTCGATGGCCTACTCACCTGCCGCCCATGACGTTATGTGGCCGAGTTGGGTGCAATGGTTCATTGTGTTTGGCAGTTTCGGCTGGTTTGGCCTGTTGTTCCTGATTTTTGTCAAGATCATACCTTCTGTATCCATGTATGAAGTGAAGGAAATGATTTTCCATCGTCGGCATATGGCCAAGAAGGATATCGCAGAAGTCATGCACCGTCGCACGACTGATAAGAAGACACCCGCTACAGAATCACCTGGATTGGAGGGAGCGTAGTCATGCAAAAAGCACGTATTTTGGCCTTGTTCAGTAATTTTGATGAAGCCTTTGCGGCAATTTCGGATATTCGACATTACAAGGTACCCGGTGTGTCTGTGGATGATGTTACGGTTATCTCACCGATAGAGCATCCGGAAATTGAGGAAATATTGGGCGAACGGCCGGCCCATGTGCCGAAATTTACCTTGGCTGGCGGAATTTTCGGCATCACCTTCGGTTTTCTTTTCCTGGCATCCGCCCAGGCCAATTTTACCGTTCAGCCGCAAGGCGGCAAGGCAGTCATTCCTATCCCATCTAATATTGTGCTGACCTATGAGATGATGATTTTGTTCAGCGTGCTGTTTACCTTGACGGGTATGATGCTAGGCGCACGTCTATTGAGGAAGAGAAAGAGCCTGTACAGTGAAAAAGTGACTCTGGATCAAGTCGGTATCGAGTTGGAGGTGGATGAAAAGTTTCTCGAACCACTGATGAGCCTGTTTAACGAACATGAGGCGCTGGAAATCAGGCATGAGGTTGTTAGATGAAAATTAAGCTATTTCTGGGGTTAATTTTTTTTCCGACACTGGTGTTTGCCTGGCCGTGGTCGATCGATATGGTTAACCAACCAAGTATCAAGCCGCAGGAGGGGGTCATGACACCCTTCCCGAATCGTTCTATACCTGTTGCGGGAATACCCACTAAGGTCAATAATCGCGAAGAAGCCAAGCCACTTACAAACCCGATCCCGGTGTCGGACGCATCGCTTCATACAGGCAGAACCCTGTTCAAGATCTACTGCGCAGCGTGCCACGGTCTGACTGGTAAGGCAGATTCTCCCGTGTCCCCCAAAATCGGGGCGATCAGTCTCGTGGATAGCTATGTTCAGGAGACCCTGACAGAAGGCTGGGTGTTCGGAACCATTACCTTTGGCAGCTATGTGATGCCGGCATACGGCAAGCCGCGGGGCCGGGAAGACTTGCGTGGTTCGAACGATCTGTCCGTGGAAGAACGCTGGAATGTTGTCAATTATGTTAAGCACGGTTTGTTGAAGGATTCACAAGCAGAAACAACGCGTACGGCTGCAGCCCAGTAATCACTTATTCTAGGCAAGTATAAAAAGAGGCGAGGGATATAATGGAAGATTTCGGTAGTTGGTCAGTATTGACGACAAACTTTTTAATTATCCTGTACATTGCGCTGGGAGGCGTGACATTTTCTTCCGTTCTTCACTTGTGTAATGGACAATGGCGGTTTCAGGTTCGTAAATTGGCCTGTTCATTTGCAGCCCTGTTCCCAATAGCGGGCGTGTTACTGCTGATACTGCTGGCAAATGGTGAGGCCACTTTTCAGTGGCTTGAAGGTGCACATGACGAGGGCGTCCATCTAAGCGGCTGGCATAATTATAGCTTTTTGGTTTGGAGGGAAATACTGGGTTTCGTTGCTGTTGTGACACTGTATGGTTTATTTATCAAATATCAGCATCAAAGTGATATTGATAAGTCATATAAAGCACAGCGCCGCTTCCGCAATATTGCCCTGCTGATTCCATTTGCCTATTTCTCTTATGGTTCCATGGTGGCCTGGGATTTCGAGATGACGATGATGCCAGGCTGGCACAGCGCAAGTTATGGGGTATATCACTTCCAGAGTGGATTCCATATGTTTCTGGCGTTTTTTACCATTTTCCTGTATTTCATCTACCGCTCCGGCAAGTTGGTTGAGACATTCCAGCCTTATATCTTCAACTATATGGCCCAATTCATGTTGGGCATGACCATCCTGTGGACCTATTTCTATTTCACCCAGTATCTGATCATGTGGTATGGGCGTATACCGGAGGAGATGCACCGTTTTAATGGCATGATGCTGGAGGGATTCGGGCCATTATGGTGGACATTCCTGGGACTGAAATTTGTTTTCCCGTTCGTCACGCTGATATTCACCGGGAACCGGCATAATCCTACTATCATCACCATGGTTGCTTTTTCCATTGTGTTGGGATACTGGATCGAACGTTACACCTGGATCGCAGGTTCAGTGGACAGCCAGTACTATCATTACCCGATGACATCGATGTTCGATATTGTTGTGACGTTGGCGGTTTTTGGAGCAGCCTGGTGGGGTATGCAGAAAACCTTAAACCGGTTCGGGCTGATCCGTAGTGAATAACTGATCGATGAAAGGTTTGCCAACTGGCAAGCAGAAAAGGGGCCGTTAGGCCCCTTTTCTGCTTGAGGAGTCTTGCAGAAAGGCCGAATACTACCGATGCAATTTACTACTGTCCTGTTAACTGCCTCTCCTACAGGGAGAGGGTTGGGGTGAGGGGATCATGAAAGGCAACTCATTGATGCAATTTATATGAAATGTTGGTTATGATCAGGTAAAGTTAACAGGCGGTGCTCCATCAATACTGACTTGTCGGAGTGCTAGCCTATACAGCCAAAAATTTGAAGAGAATCGCCATGAAAGATTACTTAATAGCGCCATCTATCCTGTCTGCCAATTTTGCCCGTTTGGGGGAAGAAGTAGATAATGTACTGGAGGCTGGTGCAGATGTTGTGCATTTTGATGTGATGGATAATCACTATGTTCCTAATTTAACCATAGGTCCGTTGATCTGTGAGGCGTTGCGGAAGCATGGCGTCACAGCCGACATCGACGTGCATCTCATGGTCAAGCCGGTTGACAGGATTATCCCGGATTTTGCCAAAGCGGGTGCCAGTTACATCACCTTTCACCCGGAAGCGAGTGAGCATATTGACCGTAGTTTGCAACTGATTCACGATCATGGTTGCAAAGCGGGCTTGGTATTCAATCCTGCTACCTCACTGGACTATCTCAACTATGTGATGGATAAAGTGGACGTGGTGCTGTTGATGTCAGTTAACCCCGGATTTGGAGGCCAGAGCTTTATCCCCGCTACGCTGGATAAACTACGCGAGGCGCGCAAACTGATCGATAACAGTGGCCTGGATATTCGCCTGGAAGTAGATGGTGGCGTCAAGGTCGATAATATTGGAGACATTGCTGCAGCGGGTGCGGATATGTTTGTAGCGGGTTCTGCTATATTCAATACCGATGACTACAAGCGCACCATCGATGCGATGAGGGTGGAGCTGGCCAAGGCTGCTCGTTGATTGCCCTGATGCTGGACTGTCGTTGAGCCGATCCATGTCAAATCAATTGCAGCAATTGGCTGGGCAGCCGGAGATGGTTTTGATTGATCTTGATGGTACGCTGGTGGACAGCGTGCCGGATCTGGCCCTCTCTGTAGATATCATGATGAAGCAGCTCGGCATGGTCGTTCATGGTGAGGCTGCGGTGCGTGAGTGGATTGGGAATGGCGCAGAACGCTTGGTCAGGCGAGCTTTGATTGGTGCCTATGCGGGAGAACCGGATGAGGCACTATTTGATAAAGGCTATCCGGTTTTTCTTGAGGCCTATGAGCACAATATTTGTGTTGACAGTCGGCCTTACCCGGGTGTTATTGCTGGACTGGATTACCTGAGACAGGCCCAGTTTTCATTAGGATGTGTGACTAACAAACCGGCACGTTTTACAGTGCCCCTGCTTGAAAAACTCGGATTGGATAAATATTTTCAGATTACTGTCAGCGGCGATACCCTGCCTGTCAAAAAGCCAGACCCAGCGCCGCTATTGCACGCGGCAAAATTTTTTAATGTGGCTCCAGAGAAATGTTTGATGGTGGGTGATTCCATCAACGATGTGCAGGCGGCCAGGGCAGCAGGCTTTCAGATCGCCTGTGTAACCTATGGATATAATCATGGTATGGATATTCGTGATGCCGACCCGGATCTTGTTATCGATAGTCTGGAACAACTCAACATTTTTCTAAACTAAACCCGCGAGATGGCTGTTTCATCC
This sequence comes from Gammaproteobacteria bacterium, assembly GCA_003230085.1. GTDB lineage: Bacteria > Pseudomonadota > Gammaproteobacteria > SZUA-140 > SZUA-140 > SZUA-140. The sequence goes on along the minus strand of QIGV01000016.1, from coordinate 19,280 downwards.
GAACAGTTTGAATCTTTCAAGCAAGCAGGATATACCCGTATTCCTGTATTACGGGAAGTGCTTGCTGATCTCGATACGCCACTAAGTACATTTCTGAAGCTCGCTGATGGCAGCCCCTACTCCTACCTGTTTGAGTCAGTTCAAGGCGGCGAAAAATGGGGGCGTTATTCTATTATTGGCCTACCCTGTAAAAACCTGATTCGTGTCGTTGGGCATGACATTTTTCTGGAGCAGGATGGTGCGCTTGTCGAAAAAATAGAAACGCATGACCCGTTGGCCTGGATCGATCAATTTATCGATAGCTTCAAGGTGCCTGAAATAGCGGATGTGCCGCGCTTTTCCGGTGGGCTGGTGGGCTATTTTTCCTATGACACTATTCGTTATATCGAGCCCCGGCTGGCTGATTGTCACAGCACCGATCCCCTGGGGACACCTGATATTGTATTGTTGGTTTCAGAAGAGGTTGTGGTGTTTGATAACCTGGCTGGCAAGCTCTATCTAATAGTGCATGCCAATGCGGCGTTGCCCGATGCCTGGAAAAAAGCGCAGCACCGCCTGGATGAACTCGAAGCTTGTTTACAGGAAACACTGAGTTACCGTCGTGACGGGCATACTCTTGCGCCAGTGGAAGAAAAGGAATTTGTCTCAGGCTTTTCACGCGAAGACTTTGAAGAAGCCGTGGGGCGTATTAAGGATTACATCGTGGACGGAGACGTTATGCAGACAGTGCTCTCACAGCGTATGTCCATTCCCTATCGCGCGCCACCGCTGGATCTCTATCGCGCATTGCGTACGTTGAATCCCTCGCCGTATATGTACTATATGAATATGGGCGATTTTCATATTGTGGGCTCCTCACCGGAAATATTGACGCGTGTGGAAAATGGATTGGTCACTGTAAGGCCTATAGCTGGTACGCGGCCACGTGGTGCTACAGAAAGGGAGGACCAGCTGCTGGAGAAGGAATTATTGTCCGACCCCAAGGAGTTGGCTGAGCATCTCATGTTGATCGACCTGGGTCGTAATGACGCTGGTCGTGTGGCCAAAACAGGCAGTGTAAAACTGACCGAGCAGATGCTGATTGAGCGTTATTCCCATGTCATGCATATTGTCTCCAACGTCACCGGAGACCTCAAACAGGGTATGACAGCCATTGATGTTCTGCGTGCTACCTTTCCTGCCGGGACGGTTTCAGGTGCACCGAAAATCCGCGCCATGGAGATTATTGACGAGCTTGAGCCCGTCAAGCGGGGGATCTATGCCGGCGCCGTTGGATATATAGGCTGGCACGGCAATATGGATACGGCAATTGCCATACGCACTGCGGTAATCAAAGACGAAACGCTGTACATTCAGGTTGGCGCCGGGATTGTTGCGGACTCCGTGCCCGCCAATGAATGGGAAGAGACTATGAACAAAGGGCGCGCCATGTTCAAGGCAGTGTCCATGGTCGGTGCAGGACTGGAATAACAGGAGAGCATGAGCCTGGCCGGAGCGCTGGATTTAATGTGTCACGCTGTTGCTCATGAAGTTTGGTGGGAAAGAATATGGTCTTGATGATCGATAATTATGACTCGTTTACCTACAATCTGGTCCAGTATCTGGGTGAACTGGGTGAGGAGGTCAAGGTATACCGTAATGATCAGATTGGTCTTGAAGAGATCAAGACCATCGCGCCGGACCACATCGTCATTTCTCCTGGGCCCTGCACACCCAATGAAGCGGGAATCTCGCTTGAGACTATCAAGACCTTTGCGGGTTCAATCCCGATACTGGGCGTATGCCTGGGACACCAAAGTATTGGCCAGGCACTGGGTGGCAGAATTGTACATGCACAACATATCATGCACGGCAAGACATCAATGATTCATCATTGTGGCGCGGGTGTTTTTCATGGGTTACCCAGCCCATTCGAGGCTACACGCTATCATTCATTGGTGATCGAGAGAGAGAGCTTGCCGGATTGTCTGGCAATCACGGCCTGGACAGAGGGTGAAGATGGCGCTATGGATGAAATCATGGGTGTCCAGCATCGGAAATTTGCACTGGAAGGTGTTCAGTTTCATCCGGAGTCGATACTGACCCAGTATGGCCATGACTTATTAAAGAACTTCCTGAGCAACAACAATCATAAACGGGACCTGGGATCATCAGGAGGGCAGCAATGACAACAATGGAAATGTCGGCCGCTATCCGTACCGTCACCGAGCATAACGACCTCTCGGCAGTGGAAATGGCTGATGTCATGAGAACCATTATGAATGGACATGCTACACCTGCCCAGATCGGTGGCTTTCTCATTGGCCTGCGCATGAAGGGCGAGACGGTAGATGAAATTGCTGCTGCGGTGCAGGTAATGCGAGAACTCGCTGCCCATGTGGATGTGGATAAGGCCCACCTGGTGGATACTTGTGGTACCGGTGGAGATGCGGCCTCAACTTTTAATATCTCCACAGCCAGCGCCTTTGTTGTTGCCGCAGCCGGCGGTAAGGTAGCCAAGCATGGCAACCGTTCTGTCTCAAGTCGGTCTGGCAGTGCGGATGTACTTGAGGCAGCGGGTGTGAAAATTGATCTGACTCCCGCTCAGGTAGCACAGTGCGTGACGCAACTGGGCGTGGGTTTTATGTTTGCGCCACTTCACCATGGCGCGATGAAGCATGCTATAGGCCCGCGCCGTGAGATGGGCGTGCGCACCCTGTTCAATATACTGGGCCCGATGACCAATCCGGCGGGTGCGCCCCATCAGGTGATTGGCGTATTCAGTAATGCATGGCTTGAACCCATAGCAAAAGTCCTGAAAAAACTGGGTAGTCAACATGTGCTGGTTGTGCATGCACAAGACGGTATGGATGAGATCAGTATTGCTTCACCAACTCAGGTGGTGGAGCTGAAAGATAGTGACATTCACACTTATATGATTGAACCGGAGCAATTCGGTATTCAGAGATCAGATCTCACCGCCTTGAAGGTGGATAGTGCAGCGCAAAGCCTGGCCATGATTAAGGGTGTTTTTTCCGGTGGTGGTGGTCCTGCCCATGATATCGTGGCGCTTAATGCCGGCGCTGCCATCTATGCGGCAGAACTGGCCGAGACATTAGAGGCCGGTGTAAGCAAGGCGCAGGATGTGCTTGCCAATGGTGCGGCCGAAGAAAAGTTTGAGGCGCTGGTCAGTTTGACCCAGACATTTGTGGATGCTTGAACAAGCACATCGCTATGCCACACTGGCAGGCCGGGCATAATTTTAGATGACGGATACCCCTGACATTCTCAAACGGATTCTACAGCGCAAAGCTGAGGAAATAGTCGAGTGCAGCAAGAATTTGCCATTGCACAAGCTCAAACGGCAAGTACAATCTGCGCCGACTGTACGGCCATTTGTTGAGGCAATAAAGACGCACCTCAACAAAGGCAGCTCTGCAGTTATCGCAGAAATCAAGAAGGCATCACCCAGCAAGGGGGTGCTGCGCGCCGACTTCAACCCGGCGGAGATTGCCGCATCTTATGCGCGGGGTGGTGCGGCCTGTTTGTCAGTGTTGACCGACCGGGATTTTTTTCAGGGGGACGATGATTATCTGCGACAGGCCCGTGCCGCCTGCCAATTGCCGGTGTTGCGAAAAGATTTTATCATTGATCAATACCAGGTCTTTGAAGCGCGGTGTATGGGCGCAGATTGCATACTGCTGATCGTTGCGGTCCTGGATGATATTCAACTTGCTGAACTGGCCAGGCTTGCGGAACAGCTTGAGATGGATGTTTTGCTTGAGATCCATGATCAGGCGGAACTGGAGCGGGTGCTTCCATTGAACATGCCGCTGATCGGCATTAATAATCGTGACCTGCGTACATTTGAGACCCGTCTGGATACGACGCTGGACCTGTTAAGCTCAATTCCTGCCGATCGCATTGTGGTGACAGAAAGCGGTATTCTGGCGCGCAAAGATGTCTTGCTGATGCGCGAGCATCACGTCAACGCTTTTCTGGTGGGCGAGATATTGATGCGTGCGACTGATCCCGGCGCTTATTTAAGCGACTTATTTGATTGAAATTAACAATCAATTAGTATTCTCTGTGATCTACGCTGTCCGGATCTATTGAGAAGGGGTATCATAGAGATGCCAGCTACGTTTTGCGGTAGTTGATAGTGCCGCATAAGATATTCCCCCGCTAGGCCGCCATTAACGGAGTATCAATGATCATGTCAAAAATCCCTGATTTTCTGCTTATCGTTTTTATCGCTTCACTTTTATGGCCTATCAGCGGGCAGGCACAGGAGGTGGATGCTCTGACAGTCGTGAACCAGTGTTATTACAAGAATTGGGGCGAGGACCAGCGCACAAATCTGGTTTTTACCATGAGAAACAAGGCCGGCAAGGTGACTAAAAGGCGCACCTATAAACGTCTCTGGAAGGATTACCGCGGCGATGGAGACCTGGTAAGTAAATTGATGTTGTTCACCACCGGGCCACCAGAATTTTTCGGTAATAATTTTTTGCGGGTGACCTATACACTGGGATCACAGAAACCACGAGAAGCATGGATTTACCTGAGAAAATTTCAGTCAGTGCAGCGCGTGTCTGTGCGAGAGGAAAATAATCTGAACTGGGGCCTGAATTCTGAGGATCTTACCATCCGGCAGATCAATGAAGATACCCATAGTTTGTTGGGCACTGATCAGAAGGGAGGCAAGATAGCATATAGGGTCAAGAGTGTGCCTACTGTCTCAAGCTCTATATATGGCCACATCATTTCCACATTTGAAAAACAAGATTCCTGGGATGACTGTGCCTTGATTGCCCGCGAGTACTACAACAAAAAGGGCGACTTGATCAAGAGGGCATCTTTTTCCTGGCAACAGGTAGACGATGCCTGGGTATACGATGCCATTGTTATAACCATAGATCGAATGAAAGACAAAGACTTCCCCGAAGAAAAAAGACGGCACAAAGATACGGATATTATTGTCATCACCTATCAATTCTCAGAGCCGGAGGTCAATGTCGGATTGAAAGACAGGGATTTCACGGCAAGAAGCCTGCGACGCCGGGTTAGATAAAGCTTATCTTTGCGCAATAAAGCGGTGCTGATTTAGAAAATATTGTTTCAGGGTAGATCAGATTAAGCTATCTTTTGAAAGCTTATCGAAGATTAGCGATTCCAGTTCCGAGATGATTTTATCAAGTTGATCAGGCGAGAAGCTTTCGGTGGTCATGCTCCAGATCAGTTTTTCTCCCGCGGTCTCATAGATATTGGTTTCCAATGAAGCGATCGTGATGTCTACCATATAACCGGGGTCATACGCCATACCATAAGCGCGATCATAATACCCGTACATTGATCCATAATGGGGGCCTGCTGAGACGTAGTTGGTCGGCGGAACATATTGAGTCTCATTTTGAAGGCGGATCAGGCGGGTAATGATAACAGCATCAAAACTCTTGTCTTTGATAATTTCCTTAATTGTCTCTTTATTGAATTTTTTGCCTGGGGGAGTGATTGCGGCAGCAGAAACGGCCTTGACGCCATTCTTCCGGAATTTCGAAACCAGAGTGTCTTCATACAGACGCCGGGTTGTCATATTATCAGAGACACCGATCACCAGCACATTCGATAATTTTTTGTTGTAATCAGCATCTTTCCAGGCGCCGGTAACCTGGGTGCTGGCGCATGATATGAGGAAGCCGACACTTAAGATGATGAGTAACCCGGCCAGAATTGTCTTGTTGAGCATTTTTTTGCCACCTAGTAAGGAAATGAGTTGCTTGTCATTATTCCATTAAGCAGACTTAAAGCGCAAGACTAAGGTGCCTCCAAATTCTCCGATTTCATACCTATGTGATATATTCTTTTGTCGCAAGTCCATTATTTTATTTCCATATGTGGTGAATACCGCCAAATGAAATTATTATGCATTGGGACCGCCCTGTGTGCTCTTCTTGCAGGTGCGCCAGCAGCACAAGCGCTGGATAGGCAGGCGTTTTATCTCGGAATCAATTCCGGACACGTCTGGTTTAAAGAGTTCGATGATGATACTGCCGCCTATCTGGTTCGCGCAGGTTATCAGCCATCCAGATATTACGCGGTCGAAATCAGCCGGATGGTGTTTTATGACATGCGTAATCGTTATGATGATTTTTCAGGAAACACCACAACAATAGAAATCAAAGATGGCAGCGCTTTGAATTTCTCTGTTGTGGGGATTTATCCCTTTGGTAATAAGCTGTCTCTACAGGGCCGGTTTGGCTTATCCTTGTGGAATGTTTATTACGAAACGGAGTCGAGCGCCTTCCCTGGCGAAATTATCAATCGCAAGGATGACGATGCAGCACTGTCGCTTGGTCTTGGTCTGAGCTACAAACTGAACGACATCATTGATATTCATGGCGCAGTGGATTATTTTTCATACCAGCCATCGATTCCACCGCTTGATGACAGCACAGAGACTGTCCCTATGATTTCACTGGGGATCGTCATCCGGCCACTGTAAAATGTGCGCCAGCTTACTGCCTCATTGTCCTTGTGAGACCATGTAGTCAACTGCGGCTTTAATATCCCCTTCGCCAAGACTGGCATTGCCGCCTTTAGGGGGCATGACGCCCTTGCCGTTTATGGCGCTCTGGTACAACGCATCATTGCCCTGCTGAATACGATCTTTCCAGGCGGCTTTGTCTCCCAGTTTGGGGGCCCCTGCCAGGCCAGTATTATGACAAGTCGCGCATGTTTTATCATAAATAGCCTTCCCCTCTGTCGCTTGAGCCGATGCAGCGATGCTCATAATAGCGATGGTGACAGCCGTGATGATGATGGATGATCTAATCATTAGTCAATTCTCCTTTTGATGTTCAGGTCGCGTGGTACAGACTATTCAAGCATCTTGTAATGCACCCAAAATAGCGTGGTATAGTAGCATTTGTTGATTTGTCAGACTATTGCTTATTTCTTAATATACATACTTTCAATTGATTCGGTAAATGCTATGACAACAAATAGGAAGGGGGAGCATTTTTCTCTACTGGAGAAAGCTTTTAGCAGGGTGATGACGCCCTTCGAAGAGTTTATTCACCGCCAGACGACTAGTGGCGCGCTGCTGATGATTTTTGCCCTTCTAGCCATCATCGTAGCGAATACCAGTCTATATGCAGCCTATCAAAGTCTCCTGCACGTGTCATTTGGCTTCCACATTGGAGAGTGGGTATTTGAGAAATCACTTCAGCACTGGATCAATGACGGTCTGATGGCGCTATTTTTCTTTGTTATCGGCCTGGAAATCAAGCGCGAAGTTCTGGTCGGGGAGCTATCCGATCCTCGCCAGGCGGTGTTGCCGATTGTTGCCGCATTAGGAGGCATGGTATTTCCGGCGCTGATCTATTTTGCAATCAATTCCAATGGACCTGCTGCCGATGGTTGGGGTATCCCCATGGCGACCGACATCGCCTTTGCTGTTGGTGTGATGGTGTTGCTGGGCAAGCGGGTGCCCCCTGTTTTGGTGACCTTTCTTGTAGCGCTTGCCATTGTTGATGATCTGGGTGCGGTGACCGTGATCGCCCTGTTTTACACTGAAAACCTGGACCTGACCATGCTGGGTCTTTCTGGCTTGATGCTTGCCATTCTGGTTCTGTTTAACTTGTTTGGGATACGAACGCCGTTACCGTATTTTTTTATTGGTGCCCTGTTATGGTTGTTTATGTTGAAATCCGGTGTGCATGCTACCTTGGCAGGCGTGTTGACGGCCTTAACGATTCCGGCGCGCTCAAAATATGACCCAATTCTTTTCAGCGATTCGATGAAAAATCTTATGGCGAAATTTGATAAGAATGCACATCCAGGTGTCAGCATCATGAAAAATGATGAGCAACGGGCGATTTTGCAGACATTGAAAAATAGTGTTCATTTGACCGAGTCACCACTACAGCGTCTTGAGCACAGCATGCATATGCCCGTGGCTTATCTGGTTATCCCGGTATTTGCATTCTTTAACGCCGGCATCCCCATTGAATTTGGATCATTGGGTGATGCCTTGGATAATAGCGTCACATTGGGTGTTATTGCAGGGCTGATCCTGGGGAAATTATTGGGTGTTGCCGGCTTCAGCTGGGTTGCCATAAAAATGGGCATCGGGCAGCTGCCCGCAGGGACTAATTTCAAACATATCACAGGCGCCGCTCTGTTTGCCGGGATCGGTTTTACTATGTCGATATTTATTTCCGAGCTGGCATTCAGTTCCCAGGCGGAATATCTGCTAATGGCCAAGACCGGTGTTCTGGCGGCATCGCTGATTGCGGGTATTGCCGGGTCCCTGGTTTTGATCTGGGCAGCAAAACAGGCTCCTAAATCAGAGACTGTCGATGATCACCGATAAATAAAAAACGCGTGGCTTGTTCAAATTAGCGGGCGCGGTTGTTACAATACCGCCCGAATATTGTTATCAGGCTCTTGTTAGGAGTATATAATGCCAACCCGGAAATTTTATTTGATAATATTGTGCCTGATTTTACTATCAGGGATCAGCAGTCTAGCTTTAGCAGATGCTGATGCTGGAAAGGAAAAATCTGCATTGTGTGCTGGTTGTCATGGTGCCGATGGCATTAGTCTGGTTGATGAAATCCCCAATCTTGCGGGTCAAAAAGAGGCGTATATCATTAAGGTGCTCAAAGACTATCGTTCGGGTACACGAAAAAACCCCATGATGAGCTCTATAGCTCAGAGCCTGGATGATACCGATATCCTCGATTTGGCAGCATTTTTCTCAAATCTTTGAGTACTGACATGTCTGAATCTGATACTGATACCCTCCTGCCAGGAGATCCTGAACGCCGTCATTTTCTTGAAAAGACTACTGGTGTCGTTGCCGGGGCAGGGGTAGCTGCAGCTGCCTGGCCCTTCATTAGCAGCATGAATCCGTCAACGGATATTCTTTCAAAGGCTACTGTCGAAATCGATATCAGCAAAATTGAGGTAGGTGAACTTAAAACGGTCGAATGGCAGGGGAAGCCGATTTTTATACTCTCTCGTACAGATGAACAAATCTCCAGCAGCCAGGCCTCAATGGGGAGCAAAATTGATCCCCAGGCCGATGAAGAACGAGTCTTGCGTCCCGAATGGCTGGTTGTGATTGGCCTGTGCACCCATCTCGGATGTGTGCCGACCCGCAAGCCGGAAGGGTGGTTCTGTCCCTGCCATGGCAGCCGCTATGACAACAGTGGGCGTGTGCTCAGGGGGCCCGCGCCTCACAACCTGCATTTGCTGCCCTATTATTTCATCTCTGATGAAATAATCCTGCTGGGTGAGACCAAGGAGCAGATCTGATGAGTAAAATCATTCAGTGGATCGATCAGCGTTTTCCGCTGACGACATTCGTCAAGCATGATCTCGGCGAATACCCTACCCCACGCAATCTGAGCTACTGGTGGAACTTCGGTTTTCTGGCTGGTTTTGTACTGGTGGTGCAAATTATCAGCGGGATTTTTCTGGCCATGCACTACAAGGCTGATGCCGGCCTGGCGTTTGATTCCGTCGATCATATCATGCGAGAAGTTAATTATGGCTGGCTGATCCGCTATCTGCATTCCACCGGCGCATCCGCGTTCTTTGCGGTTATCTATATTCACATGGCCCGCACCTTATACTATGGTTCTTACCGCGCGCCACGGGAGCTGATGTGGTGGACAGGGCAGGTATTATTGCTGATGTTGATGGCCACGGCCTTTATGGGGTACTTGCTGCCCTGGGGGCAGATGTCATACTGGGGTGCCCAGGTCATCACCAGTCTGTTTCGCGCTACGCCATTCATCGGCGATGAGATTGTCATTTGGTTGCGGGGTGATTTTGCTGTCGGTGATGCGACGCTGACACGTTTTTATGCGCTTCATTACCTCTTCCCGTTTCTCATTTTCGGCATGGTTATGATTCACCTGATCGCCCTGCATTATGTGAAAAGCAGTAATCCTTCAGGAATTAATCTGGCGGCCAAAGACAATATACCCTTTCATCCCTATTTCACGGTAAAGGATCTGTATGGTCTGGGCCTTTTCCTGATTATTTATTGTCTATTTGTATTCTTTAGCCCGGAATTATTTATTGAGCCAGAAAATAACATTCCGGCAAATCCCATGCAGACGCCGCCGCATATCGTCCCGGAATGGTATTTTTTGCCATTTTACGCAATTCTGCGTTCAGTCCCGGATTTACTGGGTGGCGTGCTCGCCATGGGGACATCAGTGATAATTTTTGCCGCGATGCCGTATCTGGATCGCTCCAAAATTCCGGGGGGTGCGCGGTACCGGCCAATTTATCGCATTATGTTTTATCTCTTCATCATTGATGTTGCGGTACTGACCTATTTGGGCGCCCAGCCGCCAACCGAGTTATTAACTGTTGTTGGTCAAGTCGCGACCTTTATCTATTTCGCAGCTTTTGTTTCACTGCCATTTGTTTCGAAGGCGGAGGAAAAATGGTTGCGTAGGCGTGGGCTACCGCCGGCCATTGAGGAGTTGATACGTTGTGAGGCACAAGAGCGTAGTGCAAAATCGGGCAAATGAAGTTAACTAACGCCACATTAATTCTACTGTTGACTTTCCTGCTTGCCCCGACACAACTACTGGCATCAGAGCAGCAGGCGCTACGCGATGTTGAGATTGGACATCAGCCTGAAGAAATTAAACGAGGGGCTTTGGTTGCGCTTAACCTGTGTGTACTGTGCCACAGCCTGAAATACGTTAAATATCACAATCTTCAGGAGATCGGTTTTTTACCCAATGAGATAGAACCGTTCCTGCGTGGTCGGGAAATGTCCCAGGGCATCCTCAGTAGCACTACACACGAGAGCGCTAATGATCTGTTTGGCATGGTACCACCAGACCTGTCTTTGATGGCCAAGGCGCGCCAGAATGGGCCCCGTTATATCTACAGTTTGTTGCTGGCCTATCATGAACAGGAAAATAGCGCTATTGAAAATACTCTCTTCCCCGACGTTAAAATGCCGGATGTGCTGGGCTATTCCGTCGAAGAAGACGAAACGATGCGACTGGAGATGGAGCAGATGGCGTTAGATGTCTCCGCATTTCTTGCCTGGGCTGCCGACCCTCGGGCTGAAGAAAGGCGCTCGATGGGTAAGTATGTTATAGCCTATCTGGTTATCCTGACCTTGATGTTATACTTGGTCAAGCGCAAGACCTGGGCGCGTCTGGGATAGTTGAAAAGCATCTTGCTATAAGGCTAATTCACCTGGCGTATTTTTGCGGTGGGTAGTTTTTTTCCGAACACCGGTTCTATTCTGAATGTAATTCGATAGCTGGGATCATAGTCATTTTCTTGCTTGAATCTGAGTTCGGGTATTAACTCAAGAAAAAGCCATTCTTTATAGACCAGCTTTCGGTAGCGATGCCACAGGCGGTATTCAGAGACTTCCCAATTGTCCTCGTTATCGCTGAAAATGCCGGCTTCATAGGCGAGATTCACTTTTTCATTGAGATGCTGGAAGAGAGAAAAAATCTGAGTGCCCTCGGAATAGTCTTTTTCGTCTGTAAATTTCCATCTTGACGAACTTCGAAACAGAAAGTTACGCTGTATCGTCCGGCTAAGCTGCACATTGACATCATGTGCAAAGCCATCAATTGCCAGATAAGCGCTGGTAGCGGATAGGCGTGACAGCAACTTCTTTGTCAGGGGTTGATATCGTATTGCGCGAATTCTGACAAAAGGATCAGGAGGTATGCGTGATTTAACACCCAGCGCGGGACGGATTTTCCATCTTCCGGTTTTTTCGAATTCTGTTTCCAGTGATACGGCATAGTCGTTGTCACTCACCGCATTTCTGACGGTGCTGGAGTTACTGGGGTTAGCCTCAGGATCATCGATGGTGCCAGTATCTGAAAATAGTATTTTCAGCTTCTTGTTGGTGTTGGGCAGAATGATTTTTGCCCGGATTTTGATCTTGAATTCCAGGCCATCGTCTTGATCATAAATCGTATCCAGTGGCAGGCGTGCGTAACTCTTGTTGGTGTCTTCAAAAACATTTTCTGTAGCAAAAAAATGGTCAGCGTACTTAACGGTTGCTTCAAGACGGTTTGATATGCCGGCGTGTGTTTTATCGACGAACCTCAGAATTCTGGATGGTGGTTTAAATTCAGGCTCACAGGGTGCTTTAAGGCAGGTGTCGTCTATTGCTTCAGAGGTATCTGGCTTCCCTGTTGTTTGTTTGTTGTCTTGCTGAGTTGTGCTGCTTGTTATTGTGCTATTGGTATCAGGTGGTGTTTCTTGCGCAAGCGTGACCGAGTACCAACATAGGCCTGGCATGAGTATGCTGATATAGAATAAATACGTGAAGTAGGTTGTTTTTCTAATAGACATACGGACATCAACGAGTTACTACAACTTATCCTCTTAAATAGTATATTGGCAAGCAAGCGGCTGACTTGAATTATCGGCGTCAATATAGCAATTTACAGGGATGTTGGCGATGGCGTTTAGATGTCTATTACGAAAGGCCTGGTTTCTCAGTAGACAGTGCGGCGAGCGCTGAAAGTATATCCGTCAGAGTCCAGTATGCGTATGGAGAGGCATCCTCGATGCAATGGCATCAATATCTTGCCCCTTCTCCGCGTGGATTATCGTGCTCCAAAGACCACAATAGTTTTACCTCTGGCAGTGATCAGGCTTTGTGACTCCATATTTTTCAGTACTCGGCCAACCATTTCCCGAGAACATCCTACGATGCGTCCCAGTTCCTGACGGGTGATTCTTATCTGCATGCCGTCAGGGTGGGTCATGGCATCGGGTTCTTTGCATAGATCCAGCAGGGTGCGGGCAATGCGGCCGGCCACGTCCATGAAGGCGAGCCGCCCAACCATGCCGCTGGTACGGCGCAGTCTAACTGCCATCTGGCTTGATAATTCGAACAGAATTTCTGTGTTTGTTGCAGCCAGGTTGCGGAATTTCTCATAGTTAATTTCGCCCAGTTCACATTGTGTGCGTGCACGGATCCATGCGCTGCGTCCCGATCCTTGATCAAATAAGCCCATCTCCCCAAAAAAATCGCCAGCGTTTAAATAGGCCAGTACTATCTCATGGCCATCATCTTCCTCAATTAGTACAGTGACGGAGCCTTCGATTATGTAATATAGGGAATCAGGGGTATCACCCGCATAGATGATCACGCTTTTGGCCGGGTAACGTCGTCGATGGCAATGATGTAGAAAGCGTTCTATGGTGGAGTTGATCACTTGTTTTCTGTTTATCACCATGGTTCTTCCTCGTGGGTGGTTGATATATATAGTATGTCATAACAGATGTCACTAGCCAGTGGCAAGTGTATGGATAATTTCTGGGATACAGTTCTCATTTTTGTCAGGAGATAGCATTATGAAGGCGCGTATTAAATGGGTACAGGATGCGACGTTTATAGCCGAGTCCGGCAGTGGTCATGCTGTGGTCATTGATGGTCCGCCGGAAGGTGGGGGACGAAATCTGGGTGTGCGGCCGATGGAAATGCTGCTGATGGGAACAGCGGGGTGTACGGCTTATGATGTGGTGCATATTTTGCGCAAGTCGCGCCAGCCCATCGAGGATTGTGTTATTGAAATTGAAGGTCAGCGCGCAGAGCAGGAACCTAAGGTATTTACCCATATCCATATTCATTTTATCGTCACTGGGAGAGATTTGAATGACAGCGCAGTCAAGCGTGCAGTAAAGTTGACTGCGGAAAAATATTGCTCTGCATCGATCATGCTGGGTAAGGCTGTTGAAATCACTCATGACTATGAGGTCAAAAATATTGTGTAAGCACTCTAGGGAGCATTGAAAATGAAGAGACCTGGGCCTACTGCTGGAATGCGCCATGTGGCTTTGTGTGTGAATAATTTTGAGGCATGTGAGCGCTTTTATGTTGATTTGCTGGGAATGCAGATTGAATGGCGCCCGGATCCAGGCAATGTCTATTTGACCTCCGGTTGCGATAATCTTGCTCTCCATAAATCAGACGACGAATTTGACGCAGCCGTTCCGCAACACCTGGATCATATCGGCTTTATTATCCGCAAACCTGAGGAGGTGGATGAGTGGCATGCCTTCTTGCTTTCCCATAAAGTACCGATAAAGGCCGCACCGCGAACTCACCGGGATGGGGCGCGTAGTTTTTATTGCCAGGACCCTGATAGCAATACCGTCCAGCTGATTTATCATGGGCCAATTGCAAATAAACTCTAGTGCTCCAGGGCCTGGACTATTGTGGGAAGCTGGTGTTGGGTATGTTGAAACAGAAAAAATTGAAGCTGCACGGTTTTAATAATCTAACCAAGACCTTGAGCTTTAATATTTATGATATTTGCTTCGCAAAGAGTATCAAGCACCGTCGTGAATATATTGAATATGTCGACGAGGCTTACAATGCCGAGCGTCTCACCCAGATTTTAACGGATGTTGCGGAGATTATTGGCGCAAACGTCCTCAATATTGCCCGCCAGGATTATGATCCCATGGGCGCCAGCGTCACGATGCTGATTTCAGAAGAGGCTGATATATCCGAAACACTGCCTAACCCCGCGGCGCCGGGGCCACTGCACGATGCCGTCGTGGCCCATCTGGATAAAAGTCATCTGACGGTGCATACCTACCCCGAGAGTCATCCTGATAATGGCATCAGTACCTTTCGGGTGGATATTGACGTGTCAACCTGCGGTCGGGTGTCGCCCCTGCGTGCCTTGAATTATCTTATTCACAGATTTGAGTCAGACATTGTGACTATGGATTATCGGGTGCGTGGCTTTACCCGCGATGTGAGGGGCAAGAAGCATTTTATCGACCATGCCATCAACTCGATCCAGAACTTCATATCCCGTGACACGAAGGCGCGCTACCAGATGATCGACGTTAATGTATACCAGGAAAATATCTTCCACACCAAGATGATGCTCAAGGAATTTGAGCTGGACAATTATCTGTTCGGTACCGGAGAGGCCAATTTATCGATTCAGGAACGAAAGCAGGTGATAAAGCAGTTGCAGCGGGAGATGAGTGAGATTTTCTATGGGCGCAACATCAGAAAGATGTGAAGTTGTGAATTGTGAGGCGTGAGACGTATCAATGTGGTTGTTATGTCGTAGATTCGGGTTTAATCTAGGCAGTGATGAACGAACGAAATTATTCCCCTATTGACCGGTTGTTGATGGCCGTCGATAACGGCGTCCAGACCGTATTCGGAAATCCACAGGTTTCCGGGCGTCCTGACCCGGCGGATGTCTGCGTGGAAAATGATCTCAGCGAAGCAGAAAAGCAATTGTCTGCCCGTCTGATGCGCATCAATCATGCTGGCGAGGTTTCGGCCCAGGCTTTGTATCAAGGTCAGGCGTTAACAGCGAAGTTGCCTGAAGTACGTGACAAGATGGAACAGGCTGCAATCGAAGAAAATGATCATCTGGCCTGGTGCGAGAAGCGTGCCCATGATCTCGACAGCCATGTCAGTATATTCAACCCGCTTTGGTATGGCGGATCGCTGGTGATCGGCGCCCTGGCGGGGCTGGCCGGCGATAAGTGGAGCCTAGGCTTTATTGTTGAGACAGAACGCCAGGTTATTCGCCATCTTGATGAGCATCTCGATCAACTGCCAGCAAAGGATGATAAAAGTCGCGCTATCCTGGAGCAAATGAAAGAAGATGAGGCCCACCACGCCACCACGGCTCTGAATGCCGGGGGTGCTCCACTGCCCGAGCCAGTCAAAAAACTCATGGGTCTGACTTCTAAAATTATGACCAAGGCAACATATTGGATATAAATTCAGAGGAAAGATGAAAGGCAGAGTAAAGAGTAAAGATAAAAGAGCAAAGGGGTAGACTTTTATCTTTTATCTGATTTTATCTGCCTTTCCAGCAATGCGACCGGGTGAATGACTTCGATCTTCAGGCCTGCTTCCCTGATTCCAGCGACCAGATGCAGGGCGCAACCGATATTGGAGGTCAGCAGGATATCCGGTTGCAACGTTTCCAATAGTTTAATTTTGTCGCTGAGCAGGGCGTCGGCCATGACAGGCTGGGTGAGCATATAGCTGCCTGCCGCGCCGCAGCAGGTGGCGTTGTCCGGTAGCGCCGTTAACTGCAGGCCGGGGATTTTTGCCAGCAGGGCATACACACTTGCTTCGCTGCCGAGGACATGAGTCAGGGTGCAGGGGTCGTGAACGGCGACTTTTTTGTCAAGTGGCTCAACGGTGATTTCGTCAGGCCACGAAATCTGCTCAAAAAACCGGCTCACATCCATGACAGGCATGTCGAATGCCTGCCGGGCTAGAGTCTGATATTCATTCAGCGTTGTCCCGCAACCAGTAGCAGTATAGATAAGCGCATCTGCGGATAGAGAATTAAACACCTTGAGATTGGAGTTGGCAAACTGACACGCCTGTTCAATATTACCGTTATGCTGATGCATCGCCCCGCAACAGACTTGCTCAGGGGGTATGTGCACTTTGTAGCCGCATCGCGTTAGCAGACGAATGGTGGCCTGTAGGGTTGCCTGATCAAACAGATTGCTGGCGCAGCCGGTAAATAAAGCAACACTGCCACGACACTTGCCCTGTGATGGGTATTCCCGGCGCCATTTCACGTGGCGCGGTATGCGGGGCAGGTATTGGTCCAATCGTTGTAGCCCCAGTTTTTTCAGGAGTCCACTGCGTCGGGCAATCCATTGCAGTCCTGTGGTTTGATACAGGCGTAACAGGAGAGGTGGGATGCCCAGTGGTTGCGCGTGGTTTGACAGTCGATCCAGCAGGGAATGGCTATCAGCGCCATGATGGTGCTCCGCGATATGGGCGCGTCCGGCATCCAGCAGTTGTCCGTATTGAACTGTCGCTGGGCAGGCATGCTCACACGCCCGGCAGGACAAGCAGCTATCCAGGTGTGCTTCCAGCTGCGGGGAAAACTGGAGTTGCCCCTCGACCAGCCCCTGCAATAGTGCAATTCGACCACGGGGCGAATCGCCCTCATGCTGTGTCTTCATGTAGGTCGGGCAGTGAGGCAGGCACAGGCCACATTTGACGCATTTGTCAGCTTCCTGCCGGATAAAGGATTCGATATTCAAAATATGCTCGCGAGGAAAAAGGTATAAATAGCAGAGAAAAGATACAAGATACAAGATACAAGAGAAAAACACACACGACACTGCCCTTGTATCTTTCCCCTTGTATCTTGTATCTTTCTTATATTATGTTCTACAAACACCATGTCTTTTTCTGCACCAATCAGCGCCAGGACGGGCGGCGCTGTTGCCAGGACCAGAATGCCAGCGCAATGCGTTTGCATGTCAAAGACCGCGCCAAGGCGTTGGGGATGGCGGTGCCGGGTGGTGTCCGCATCAACAGTGCCGGCTGCTTGAATCGTTGTGGTGAAGGGCCGGTGCTGGTCATCTATCCTGATGGGGTATGGTATAGCTATAAAAATCAGGCGGACCTGGATGAGATTATTGACACGCATCTCATCCAGGGCCGAGTTGTGGGACGCCTGCAGATCTGACAAGTGGGTAATTTTGCTTGTAACTCAATATTAAATTCTGTAGAATTTCCGCTCTTTACCGGGCTGTGGACGGCTCGGAATGATTATACGAGGGTTTTGGAAGAGTCATGAAGACCTATAGTGCAAAAGCTGAAGATGTGAGGCGTGATTGGTATCTTGTTGATGCCAAAGATAAAACGCTGGGCCGGTTCGCAAGCGAGATCGCCAGGCGACTGCGTGGCAAGCATAAGGCGATCTATACGCCGCATGTCGACACCGGAGACTATATCGTGGTGATCAATGCCGCCCAGATCCGGGTGACAGGCAACAAGACGACCGACAAGATATATTACAAACATACCGGTTATATCGGGAACCTCAAATCGATTAGCTTTGAGAAACTGCGGGACAGCAAACCCGAGCGGATTATTGAGTTGGCGGTCAAAGGGATGTTGCCAAAGAACCCCTTGGGTCGGGCCATGTTTCGTAAATTGAGAGTCTATTCGGGTGCTGAACATGGCCATGCCGCCCAGCAGCCCAAAGTGCTCGAACTATAGCAAGGTGGGATAAGCAGATATGGCAGACAATACTTATTTAACAACCGGGCGTCGCAAAAGCTCTACCGCTCGTGTGTTTATGAAATCCGGCTCCGGACAAATCAAGGTCAACAACCGCACCCTGGAAGACTATTTCGGTCGTGAAACAGCGCGCATGATCGTGCGACAGCCGCTTGAGACCTGCCAGTTACTGAATAACGTCGATCTCAATGTTACCGTCAAAGGCGGTGGCAACAGTGGCCAGGCCGGCGCCATACGCCATGGCATTGCCCGGGCGCTGCTGGCCTCCGATGAAAATCTGCGCTCACCGCTGCGCCAGGCCGGATTTCTGACCCGTGATGCACGAGAGGTGGAGCGCAAGAAGGTCGGCTTGCATAAGGCACGTAAACGTCCACAATTCTCGAAACGTTAAGTTCAGAGTAAAGAGCAAAGATAAAAGAGAAAAGCATGAAAGCATGGAAGCTTTCGAGAAGTTGGAAGTATGGAAACGTAGCGCCCGTTTGAGTGTTGAAGTTTACAGGTCTCTGCAAGGATGCAGGGACTTTGGTTTCAAGGACCAGTTGTCTCGTTCTTCCTTGTCGATCCCATCCAATATTGCAGAAGGGTATGAGCGAGGTTCTCGCAAGGAATTCGTGCGCTTTCTGAATATTGCAAAAGGATCTTGTGCGGAGTTGCGAACCTAGCTCTACATTGGCATTGAAGCGGGGCTTCTGGACAAATCCGTCGCGGCCAATCAGGTAGGAGAAACCAGCGAGATATCAAAAATGCTTCAGGGACTGATCAATAAATTACGGGCTGATTTGTAAAACGACTACTTTTCCCTTCCTGGCTTGCAACTTTTATCTTTTCTCTTTTATCTTTACTCTGCATTTTGGGGAATCGTCCAACGGTAGGACTGCGGACTCTGACTCCGCCAATCCAGGTTCGAATCCTGGTTCCCCAGCCATATCAATTCAGAGTAAAGAGCAAAGATACAAGAGGAAAGTTAAAAGACAATATTTAGATCAAATGGTCGCTGTCAGGATTGATAGTGAACTGTAAGATTTCTCCCTCTACTTTTTCTCTTGTACCTTTTCCCTTGTAACTTGTATCTTTCCCCTTCCCTATCTCCATGACGTTTTTATGACAGTGCTTTCTTTCTCGCCGAATTGTGGTAAAAATGATACAATCATCACAATATACCGTATTTATTGAATAAAAGTGTTGCATTTATGTTGATGTTGGTTTATAAAGTGATTGTTGTTTAACGTTAACC
>QIGV01000090.1 GCA_003230085.1 Gammaproteobacteria bacterium | reverse complement strand
TTCCTGTGTCAAATTAATAGCCGAATATGCCGAGTGATCGGTCCGATTGCTGGATTTTAGCCGTTGTAAATGGATATGGAATCAAAACTACTTATATCCCGTTTGGTATGACGCATCGACTTGAACACCCCGGTACTATAGCGCTGGAAATTATTGAGGTGCAGTCGGGGAGTTATCTGGGAGAGGATGATATTGTGCGGTTTGAGGATGTGTATAACCGTGTTGAGTAAGTATTGAGCATGGATTCAGAGTCTAAATTGCAGGGAAGTCGGTCTAATGATCGTCCTGTTCCTGTCTGTGTGGTTCCCTACACGGACCAGAACAATGAAATCAGTCTCATTGACCTGTGGTGTGTAATCGTGGCGCGCAAGATGCTTGTCCTGTTGAGTTTGCTGGTGGCAATTCTATTGGCATTTGCCTATGTTTTCTGGGTTGAGCCATCGTATAGGGCTGAGGCATATCTGTTGCCTCCGCAGCAGAAGGATATCCAGGCTCTGATGATAGACTTCCAGGGCGGGGCAGATCTGAAGGTAGAGTTGTACACACCGGATCTCGTTTTTACAGCCTTTCTGAAGAATCTTAAATCAAAAGGACTACGCAGGGAATATTTTGACATTAACAACCTGGCAGACTATTACCTTGCTAATAATCCACATACGGATGCCGATATTGATCGTATATTCGATAAGAAATTTAACGGGAGTATGCGGGTGCAATCTGACAAACAGAATACCCCCTTTACTGTTGTTAGTTTTTCAGATCGGGATTCCAATCTTGCTGCACAGCGACTCAACCAATTTATTAATTTTGCCAATAAGCGCACTGCCAGACAACTATATAGAAATGCCAATGCCATAGTGCAAGCGGAGATAAAGCAGATCCGTGATGAGTTGTCCAGCAAGTTGAAACTAGCAGAGCGGCGGCGGTTCGACACCATCACTGTCTTGAAGGAAGCCCAGCGTATTGCTGATGCCCTTGGTATTAAGGATGCCAGTACGTTTCCCAAAGTAATGGATAAATCACCGTCTGGGCTGGCAGTTAATACAGCCCAGGTTCCTTTGTACATGCGAGGAACCAGTGCGCTCGAAACTGAAATTTCAGTGCTCGAGTTACGTAAGTCGGAAGAACCGTTTATCAGTGGATTTCGCGATCTCCAGGAAAAGCTCGCTTTTATGGAGGCGATATCGATAGATTACGCATCTTTATCAGCTGTTATAATAGACGATCCGGCACGTGTTCCGTATCGTATGGAAAAGCCGAACAAGAAAATGATTGCAATATTGAGTGTTGTGCTCGGGGTCATGGTTGGCGTTTTCTTGGCGTTAGCTGCAGAATTTCTACTTGGTACTCGACGGGAGTCCAGACAGTAACGCTACCATAGTATTGTTTGCGCTGTTCACATCCTGAAGGTTGAGATTGTCGACATAAGTATAGGTATGTACATGCCTCTAAATGGTTACAGGTTATTTTGATGTCAGTAGTAGATCAGGAAAGTCTTCGCTCATTGGTTGGAAAATTTTGCGATAATACCGCCGTGATCGGTATTGTTGGGCTTGGGTATGTCGGACTTCCACTGATGCTCAGGTATTCGGAAGTAGGCTATAAGGTGCTTGGTTTTGACGTGGATAACGACAAGGTATCTCGTTTGAATTGTGGCAAAAGCTATATCGAGCATATTTCTGATAGCGCCATAGCGGATGCGTGTAACCAGGGGTTTGTAGCGACCACAGATTTTGCGTTAATTGCAGAGGCTGACGCATTGATAATTTGTGTGCCAACCCCCTTGAATAGCTACCGTGAGCCGGATCTTAGCTTTGTCACGAATACCGTAGATGCCCTGCTGCCGCATCTTCGCAAAGGACAGGTTGTTTCCCTGGAAAGCACTACCTACCCGGGAACTACGGATGAGGAGTTGAAACCTAGGATAGAGACCACGGGGTTGACAGTGGGTATAGATGTATTCCTTGTCTACTCCCCGGAACGGGAAGATCCAGGAAATGCGGACTTTATCACCAAGACAATTCCGAAAATCTGCGGTGGTGTTACGGAAGCCTGCCGAGAGGCTGGCCTCGCACTTTACCAGGGTGTTATTGACCGGGTGGTACTGGTAAGTTCGACACGTGTTGCGGAAATGACCAAGCTCCTGGAGAATATCCACAGGGCGGTGAATATTGGTCTCGTCAATGAGATGAAAATTGTTGCCGATCGTATGGGCATAGACATCTATGAAGTGATCGATGCAGCAGCCAGCAAGCCTTTTGGTTTTGTGCCTTATTATCCTGGTCCTGGCCTGGGTGGGCACTGTATTCCAATTGACCCCTTTTACCTGACCTGGAAAGCACGTGAGTTCGGTATTCACACCAGGTTTATAGAGCTGGCCGGTGAAGTAAACAGCTTCATGCCGGAATGGGTCGTGAACAAGGTGGCGACAGCACTAAATTGCGAAAGCAAATCGATTCGGGGCAGTAATATCCTGATGCTGGGCATAGCTTACAAGAAGAATGTCGATGATATGCGGGAATCACCAGCTTTAAGTATTATGGCGATACTCAGAGAACAGGGAGCGCGGTTGACCTATCACGACCCCCATGTACCCCGATTTCCACCATTACGCAAGTATGCCTTCGATTTGTCATGTATCGAGTTGAACATAGAGACGATTAAACAAAGTGATTGTATCATTATTGCTACCGATCATGATGCAGTTGATTATGAACTTGTGCGGCAGCATGCGCACCTGATAGTTGATACCCGCGGTGTTTATCGCGAACGTGAAAAACATATTGTAAAGGCATAAATAAATGATGTTTGAATCGAATGCATCAGTAACGGGTAGAAAAATCAAAATGGCTCTGGTTGGGTGTGGCCGTATATCCACCAAACATTTTGACGCGATCGAGAAACACAAGGATCGTCTGGAATTTGTTGGTGTCTGTGATACAAACCCCGAACGACTGGCGATAGCAACGCAACGTACGGGGGTAGCCGGATATGCCAGGTTGGATGACTTGCTAGAGAATTCCGGTGCAGACCTGATAGTACTTGCCACGCCAAGCGGGTTACATCCTGATCAGACTTGCCGTATAGCGCATGCGGGTTGCCATGTAATGACTGAAAAACCGATGGCTACCCGTTGGCAGGATGGTTTGCGCATGGTTGAAGCATGTGACAATGCCGGTGTGCGGTTGTTTGTCGTAAAGCAAAATCGCCGCAATGCAACACTTCAACTTCTGAAGCGTGCGGTCGAGCAAAAGCGCTTTGGGCGCATCTACATGGTCGTCATCAATGTGTTCTGGACGAGGCCACAAGCCTACTACGATATGGATGCGTGGCGTGGCACTTGGGAATTCGACGGTGGTGCCCTGATGAACCAGGCGAGTCACTATGTGGATCTTCTCGACTGGCTGATTGGTCCCATAGAGAGCGTTCAGGCGTATACAGGAACGCTGGCCAGAGATATCGAAGTGGAAGATACTGCCACCATGAACATACGCTGGCGATCCGGTGCTATGGGGTCGATGAATGTGACCATGCTAACATATCCGAAGAACCTGGAAGGGTCGATTACCATTCTTGGCGAGAAAGGCACGGTACGCATAGGCGGAGTGGCAGTCAACGAGGTTCAGCACTGGGAGTTCGACACCGCACATGAAGACGATGACAAGGTCAAGGATGCCAGTTACGAGACCACCTCGGTGTATGGATTTGGGCACCCCCTGTACTATGACAATGTTATTCGCACCTTGTATGGTGAGGCGAAGTCGGAGACCGATGGCAGGGAGGGCTTGCGCTCGCTTGAAGTATTGATCGCGGCGTATCTCTCGGCACGTGACGGCAAACGCATTTCGTTGCCGCTGCAGTATTGAGGGGCACATCAATGGAATATCAGACGCACGAAACTGCCATTGTCGACGAGGGAGCGACTATTGGTGCTGAGACCCGAATCTGGCACTGGGTTCATATCTGCGACGGTGCGGTTATCGGCAAAAATTGCAGCCTGGGGCAAAATGTATTTGTCGGTAACCGGGTCACAATCGGCAACAATGTCAGGATTCAGAACAACGTTTCCGTATATGACAACGTAACGCTGGAAGATGATGTTTTTTGCGGCCCAAGCATGGTGTTTACCAACGTCTATAATCCGCGTGCAGCGATTCCACGCAAGGATGAATTTCGCGATACGCTGGTAAAAAGCGGTGCTACGCTCGGTGCCAACTGTACTATCGTCTGTGGTGTGACAATACAGGAACACGCCTTTGTCGCGGCCGGTGCCGTAGTTAACCGGGATGTGCCGGCCTACGCGCTGGTGGCCGGGGTGCCGGCTCGGCAGATTGGCTGGATGAGTGAGTACGGTGAACAGCTGGACTTGCCGATCGAGGGTGAAGGGGAGGCGACCTGTTCTCACGCTGGTGACAAGTACAGACTGTTGGGCAGAGTTGTAGAGAAGCTGGCAAGAAATTGACTATGGAATTTATTGATCTCAAAACTCAGCAGGCGCGTATTCGAGATGAAATCGAGACAAACATTCGTGCTGTGCTGGATCATGGAAAATATATCATGGGGCCGGAGGTCGCTGAGCTGGAGCAGCGCCTTGCCGATTTTGTCGGTGTAGAACACTGTGTCGGGGTGTCCTCCGGCACCGATGCTCTATTGATAGCATTGATGGCATTGGGTGTTGTCCCTGGAGACGAGATTATAACCACGCCATTTACTTTCATCGCTACCGGCGAAGTGATTTTGCTTATAGGCGCCAAGCCGGTTTTCGTTGATATAGATCCTGAGAGCTGCAATATCGATCCCTTAAAGATCGAGTCCGCTATCACTACGAGGACCAAGGCGATTTTGCCGGTTAGTCTTTATGGGCAGTGTGCGGATTTTGAAGCCATTAATACGATTGCTGAGAAGCATGGCCTGCCCGTCATAGAGGATGCGGCACAAAGCTTTGGAGCAACCTTCCAGGGGCGCCAGTCCTGTGGGCTGTCAACAATAGGTTGTACCAGCTTTTTTCCATCCAAGCCTCTGGGCGGTTACGGTGATGGCGGTGCGTGTTTTACCAGTGACGATAGTCTGGCTAAAGTTATGCGTGAGATTCGTGTGCATGGTCAGGATCGGCGCTACCATCACTCGAGGATAGGGATTAATGGCAGGCTCGATACCCTTCAGGCAGCCATCCTGCTCGCTAAAATGAATATATTCTCCGACGAGGTTCAGTTGCGGCAACAAGTCGGAAATACCTACACGAAGTTGATAAGCGAAAACTGTAGCCATGTTGTTCCACCATGTATTGCTGATGGGAATACCAGCGTTTATGCGCAGTACACGGTCTTGGTGGAAAACCGCGAACAGGTACAGAAAGCGCTGGCGGCAGAAGGTATTCCAACAGCGATTCACTACCCGGTGCCACTGCACAAGCAGCCAGTATTTGCAGGTGCGGTGTTCAATCTGCCCGTTGCTGAATCATTGGCTGAAAAGGTGATTAGTTTGCCAATGCATCCGTACCTCACGCAATCTGACCAGGTGCGGACAGTTTCAGTACTGGCCAATATGGAATAGGAAGCGCAACCATTCTTTACCGATTCGAATGAATTAAAAGATAGCTCATGCTCTTTAACTCATTTCAGTTTATTTTTCCGCGTAGACCCTAAAAAATACAACGCGATCGTGTTCGGGTTCTTGCTTATGATTCTGCTGATGATCGGTTCATATGTATATTGAGCAGGTCCGTATTGGCTATTTTCACGGGAAGCTGTCTGGAAAGAGGCATGGAATGACCATAATCGTGTCCTCGATATCAATATGAGATTCGCTAAATCGCTAGAAGTGGTATTTCGGCAACCGCGTTCAGTAATAGTTGGCAGTTCCCGAGTTTATCGAAGGATGCCGACAGATGCTCTGGACAGTGGAGATGTATACAACCTGGGATTTTCTAGCCTGAGGATTTAAGAAGCCTACGCGTATCTCCGTCACGTATTCCGTTGGACGGCAGTCAGGAAAATTGTTTTTGGGTTCGACTATTTCATGTTTGATCATGCGTACAGGTAAGAGGCGGGATTTGATCTATCATTGTCTGACTTCAAGTATATGTAGAAAGCGATCCCATCTTCATTATTCACGTTTATGGCCGTGAAAAACGCTAAACTAGCACTTGATGGTGAGCATTCAGGTGATGGATGCTGGACTTACTCTGTGTATAAACACACAAACCAGCGTACAGCAAAAGAAGTGACAAGGATACTTAACACCTTTATATAACGATCAGATGAAATAAGCGGACAGGAATATGACTACTTGAAAGCTATTCTTACGCTTGCAAGGGAAAACCAGGTTGGCCTGACGTTTTTCATTTTACCGCTAAACGAGAGAATGATTGCCCATATGAAAGCTCAAGGAGTTTATAAAGGATTCACGCAATGGAAAAGGAATGTGAAGTCATTGATGATGGATAATGATACATTGATATACGATTTTAGTGAGGATATTCCTCATTACCATGATAGTGCAGAGAATGGTTCTACGAAATTTTGGATAGATACGTCACATTACTCACCTATTGTGGGTAGATGGATGCTAAACAAAATTAATTTTCATGGACAATCGATTTACGGGCGGATCAGCAGTGAGCGACTGACGCCTTGTACAAAGTTATTAGTTAATATTTAGACACCAGTTTCATTGCTAATAGCCTATTTACAGAATTTGTTATTTGATGAAAGCCGAAAGGCTATGCGGGTTTTAGTTTATTATGTGTGGCATCAGTGGCTTAATCTTTTCTGAAACTCGCCGAGAGTCCAGTGCTCTGAAGCGGATGACCGAGTCTATAAGGCATCGTGGCCCTGATGACTATGGTTGGGCATTGGAACGAGACGGTCGTATTTTTCATGGGTCCCGCTCTGATGTGCCTGATGTGACCTCACGTGTTTATTTGGGGCATCGTCGATTATCGATCCAGGATCTTTCTGCAGCTGGTGTACAGCCCATGGTGTCGTCAGATGGTGATCTGGTTATTGTCTTTAATGGCGAGATCTATAATTTTCTAGAGCTTCGATCAGAACTCGAGAGTTTGGGCCAAATATTCAAGACAGGCACGGATACTGAGGTTCTTCTTGCATCGTTTCGTGTTTGGGGTGAAAGCATGTTATCGCGCCTGATCGGTATGTTTGCATTCGCTATTTGGGACCGCGCACTGAGCCAGGTATTCTTTGCTCGGGATCCTGCAGGTATCAAGCCTTTGTATTACACATTATGGGGTGGGGGGTTTGCATTTGCGTCAGAGATTAAGGCATTGATGACTTTGCCTGGAATCTCGCGAGTTGCTGATCGTGAACGTGTATTTCATTTTCTTCGGTTCGGTATTACGGATCATGATGAGGGGACGATGTTTTCGGCAGTAAAGCAGTTGTTGCCGGGGTCATCAGGTTGGCTATCTGTTAATGCCCCGCAGTCGTTACGATTTAGACGTTATTTTCACTTATCAGAGCCCGATATCATTCAATTCAAGAATGAGGATGAAGCAGCAGAATGTGTGCGACAAGATTTTTTGAAAAGTGTTGAACTACATTTGCGTAGTGATGTTCCAGTGGGAGTTGCGCTTTCTGGTGGCATTGATTCCACTGCGATAACCATGGCTGTTCGCAACCTCAGACCACATACTGAATTGCATTCATTTAGTTTTGCTGCTATTGAGCCTTCTGTTTCTGAAGAGAAGTGGATCGATCTGGCTGTTCAGAGTGCAGACTGTATTGCTCATAAAGTGCGCCCAACACCCGCTGAGTTAATTGATGATTTTGATGAGGTAATTTACGCGGAGGATCACCCTAGTGCTGATTTTGGGATCTACCCACAACATCGAGTTGCACGTTTGGCTCGTGAAAATAATATCAAGGTTCTTCTGAGTGGCGAGGGTGGAGATGAGTTGTTCGCCGGTTATACCGGTTATGCAGCAACCCGCTTTGCTTCACAGTTGCTGCGGCTAGAATTTTGTGAGGCATTAAAATTTGCTATCAAAGCCAGCCAATTACCAGGACGCCAAAAACTATGGTTAGAGGCTGCACAATATTTAATTCCCTATAAATTGCAAGGAGCATTGCGTAAGATTATTGGGAGGGAGCTTTTGCCTGATTTGATGAACCGTGCCTGGTTTGAGGGTGCCCAAGCATTGAGCCAGCCGATAGCGAGTGGACGACGCACAAGTCTTTTACGCGATGTTCTTGATCAGGCGATTTCATCGACAACACTACCACACCTGTTACGATACCAGGATCGAGCATCTATGTGCTACTCGGTCGAGTCTCGTGTTCCGTTTCTGACCGGGGATTTCATTCAATCAGCACGACGTTTGCCTGAACGTTATCTCATAGGCGATTCTGGTATCGGTAAACATGTTTTTATAAAGGCCCTCAGAGGGCTTGTTCCTGATGTGTTGCTGGATCGTAAAGATAAGGCTGGCTTCGATATGGCGAAACAAGCATGGGTTAATACGCTGGGTGATTTTATCGAATCAATTTTTACCTCGGATCGCGCTCGAGCTTGCACTCCGATAAATCATGCATCATTGATATCGATGTGGATAGAAGTACGTGCTGGTCGTAGAGTGCCTGATGCATATGTCTGGCGGTGTTTGAACTTTATAGCTTGGGCTGATCGTTTTGAAATTGAATTTGAATAATACGAGTAGTCATGCAGTAGCCTTATAACGAAGCGGTGAAAAGGTTATTGATACTCTGACTAATTATTCTAAGCTGATGGCATTTACTCAAGCAATGAAATGTTCCAGCCAGTCAGTCTGAATCTGAAAGATCTGACTTTACCAAGAAGTGGTATTGTGGTTTGGACGAAAATTCACAGTATGCATTATTGAATCTGGTGTCGGACAAGAGGTTGTTGATGTTCATATAGCATGTTAGTTACAGCTAACAGGTTGAATTATATCGCAATATAGCAGTTTCGGGGTGCGACGATGCGATTCTTATCTGTTAGTATAACTGAGAACGAGCAATGTAACGAAATAACATCAATTATTCAGACCTGCCTTAATATACAATCAATAGTTTCTGGTTGGTCTTTGCTGGGAGAATCAAAAATTGAGTGATCGAAAAGAGCTTGAAGCTGAATTTCATAATGCACGCGAGGCGGATCGTTCCGTTATGAGCGAAGGTGAGTTTTTAACAAAATACTCCAACAAGCGCTTCTATGCGATTGCCAAAAAGGTACGCGATCATCAAGATAATATTCTTCGTGCACACGCAAAAGGTAGCAAGGTATTGGACTATTGTTGTGGTCCAGGCGAAACCTCACTGAAGTTAGCAAAAATTGGGTATGCATCGGTGAATGGTATTGATATTTCTTCGGAGGAAATTGAGTCTGCGCGTAACCGACTCAGTGATTCCGGGTACAATAATATTGCACATTTTGATGTGATGGATGCAGAAAATATGACATTCGAAGATGATGCTTTTGACGTAATTGTTTGCAATGGCGTATTGCATCATTTAGATATGGATGCGGCATTGCCAGAGCTTGCTCGCGTACTGAAACCGGGGGGCATGGTTGTTGCCATGGAAGCTCTAGGTTACAACCCAATAATCAATGTATATCGCAAGATGACACCACACCTGAGGACTGCTTGGGAAGTTGACCATATCTTGACCATGGCTGAACTTAAAAAGAGTAAGAAATTTTTTGGAAAAGTTTCTGTTAAGTATTTCTATCTTGCAACTCTTGTAGCCATACCATTTGCGAGAACACCATTATTTAAACCAGTTATGTGGTTAACGGAAGCAATTGATAGTCTTTTAATGAGAATTCCTTTTGTGCAGATGCTGGCATGGCAGATGGTCTTCACGCTTGAATCACCAAAACCTAAGTTAGGTTAATACTTGCTTATCATAATTAGGTTACAAGGCTGTATGTGGGAATTGATCATGGTAGATTTAAGCTAGTGAAGTTGGTCACCATTATTGGCGCACGCCCTCAATTTGTAAAAGCGGCAGTTGTATCCCGGACTCTTGATTCGATGCCTGGAGCATATATCAATGAGGTTGTGGTACACACTGGCCAGCATTATTCGACCAATATGTCCGATATCTTTTTTGATGAACTGGGAATCAAGGAACCTACGTACAACCTTGGCATTGCAAGTCTTTCACATGGAGCAATGACGGGGCAAATGCTAGAGAAGATAGAGGAAGTTCTTAAAATTGAAAAACCGGATGCAATGTTAATTTATGGAGATACCAATTCTACATTAGCTGGTGCATTAGCGGCAGTGAAATTGCATATTCCTCTTGTTCATATCGAAGCGGGTTTGCGTTCATTTAATATGCGTATGCCTGAGGAAGTTAACCGTATTATCGTAGACAGGATTTCCAACCTGTTATTTTGTCCGTCAGATCTTGCCATGAATAATCTACGTAATGAGGGTATTACTCATGGAATCCATTGGGTGGGTGATGTGATGTTTGATGCTGTTAGGATCTATGGAGACGTGGCAATTGAGAGCGCACAAATCGATAGACTAGCAGATACCCCGGATAATTTTGTACTGGCCACTGTTCATCGAGCTGAGAATACAGATGACCCCATTCGATTACGTGAAATTTTCCGTGCTCTTAGTGATATCGCAGTAGATACAGAAGTAATTTTACCATTGCACCCACGTACCCAGAATATTCTAAAGCAAGCAGGGTTGGAGGACTTTACATCTAAGTTGAATATGACTGAACCACTTTCCTATACAGAAATGCTCGTCTTGGAGAAAGGCGCGAGAGCGATACTAACGGATTCTGGTGGTATTCAGAAAGAAGCCTACTTCCATGGAACACCTTGTATCACTTTGCGGGATGAAACTGAATGGATTGAAACGGTTGACCTGGGCTGGAATCGAATCGTCGGTGCAGATCATGCGTCTATTCTAGATGCATGGAGAAATATCGATATGTTCTCCATGTCTCGTGAACGTATGCCTTACGGTGATGGCTATGCATCGGAGAAAATTGCAGAAATTCTGGTCAGTAATCTATGACACAGTCATGCCTGGTTAGATGTATTATTGATTACTTGATTTCGATACCTGTGGTATTACTGACCATTCCTGTAGGGCTTGTAGCTTTATCGGCGGTATTTTTGAGTGATCGGTATAACCCGATGTATACCCCAAGACGAGTAGGGTTGCGCGGGAAATCTTTTAAAATGCTTAAAATACGAACAATGGTTCCCAAGGCAGATTGTATGAATGTGGATTCAACTTCCGTAAATGATCCACGTCTCACACGTATTGGAAGTGTTATTCGTGCCATTAAACTTGATGAAATACTTCAGTTCATTAATGTGCTTACAGGGACAATGAGTATTGTTGGGCCGCGACCAAATATCGATCGTGAAGTTGCTTTATACACACAAGAAGAGCAGAAATTACTGATGATTCGGCCAGGAATTACGGATCTTTCCTCGATTGTATTTTCAGATCTTGGGGAAATTCTAAAAAATAGTAGTGACCCTAATCTCGATTATAACCAACTTGTCAGGCCGTGGAAGGCGCGTTTGGCGATGGTTTATGTCGATCATGGTTCAGTTGGTATGTATTTTAAAATCATATGGTTTACAGCTGTCAATATTATTGATCGAAAAAGCGCTTTGCGAGGTGTCGTGAGAATTCTTGGGTGTGTTAATGCCGAGGAGGAGTTGATTTCCATTGCAGCTCGCAAGAAGCCGCTGAAACCTTACCCACCACTCGGTTCGGAATTGGTCGTACAGTCCCGTGACCCAGTATAGAAAATAGCACTATGACCAGGCCATACCAAATTTGTACGCGCTGTGTGATGGACACCAGCGACCCAGAAATTGCGTTTGATGAAAGCGGCATATGCAACCACTGCCATTCATACAAAGAGCGTATTCAGAATGACTTACACCTTGATGAAAAGGGGCAACAGCATCTGGACTCCATCATCAGTGGCATAAAGAAAAAATATGCTAATCATCAATATGACTGCCTAATTGGTGTAAGCGGTGGTGTTGACAGTACTTATGTGGCCTACCTCGCAAAGAAAAAATATGGACTTAGACCATTAGCAGTTCACTTTGATAATGGATGGAACTCAGAGCTTGCTGTAAAGAATATTGAGCAGATTCTTAATTATCTTGACATTGATCTTTTTACATACGTCGTCGACTGGGATGAGTTTCGGGATTTACAATTGTCGTTTATTAAAGCTTCCGTCATTAACTGGGAAATCCCCACAGACCACGGGATTACGGCATTGCTTTACCAAATTGCCGCCAAGAAAAATATTAAGTACATATTGGGTGGAGGGAATATCGCAACAGAAGCAATTATGCCGATGAGTTGGGTGTTTTATGCTCGAGACTTACGACATATCAAATCTGTTCATCGCCGTTTTGGGGCGAAGCCGTTGAAAACATTTCCTGCAATGAGTATGAAGCGTTTTCTGTACTACACGTTTGTTAAGGGAATTAAGTGGTTCCCTATTCTTAATTATGTTAACTACAATAATGAATCGGTGATGAAGATAATTCAGGCGGAACTTGGGTGGAAGTATTATGGGGGAAAGCATTACGAGTCAATCTTTACACGCATCTATCAAGGCTATGTTTTAGCAGAGAAATATGGTGTTGACAAGCGCCGAGCTCACTTTGCAACATTAGTAAATTCAGGGCAAATGACCAGGGATGAAGCGCTTGATGAATTAAATAAACCAAAATACGATCCTGATCAGTATGCGAAGGACTACCAGTTCTTTTTGAAGAAATTCGGGCTATCTGAAACTGAATTTAGAGAGTTATTCGAGCGCCCAATTCAATCTCACAAGAGCTATGGTTCCAGCGCAGTCTTGTTTGAAAAATTTGGTGGTTTGATGAGGGCTGTTAAGGAATTTGCTACAGCGAATATTCATCGGTAGTCTATCGTTTTTTATTTCTTTGAACGTATATTTTCTTGGAGTTAGGTAACAATGTTAAAGGTTGCACTGGTTGGCTGTGGTCGTGTTGCGAATAGACATGCGGAATTGCTTGGTGGTGGACTAATAAATGGTGCAGTTCTCGCAGGTGTTTGTGATACCAAAAAAGAACGTGCGAAAAATTTTGGGGATAAATATTCAGTCCCATACTTCACTGATATGAATGAAATGATGTCAACTACTGAAATAGATATTGTTTCTGTTCTTACTGAGAGTGGCAATCACTCTGCGCATGTTAATAACCTTGCCAAGTATGGTAAGCATGTCATTGTTGAGAAGCCCATGGCGCTGACCTTGGCAGATGCTGATTCTATGATCAGGTCATGCGACGAAAATAATATCCGTCTATTTGTTGTGAAGCAGAATCGATTCAATTTGCCCGTTCAGGCTGTTCGGCATGCGCTTGATGAAGGTCGATTTGGCAAACTTGTAATGGGAACTGTCCGTGTTCGCTGGTGCCGGTCGCAAGCCTACTATGATCAAGACAAGTGGCGCGGTACTTGGGCATATGATGGTGGTGTTTTGGCTAACCAGGCAAGCCACCATGTCGATCTACTGGAATGGTGTATGGGGGATGTGGAAAGCGTATATGCGAAAAGTACGACTGCACTAGTTGATATTGAGGCTGAAGATACTGCGGTCGTTATATTAAAGTTCACGAATGGTGCCCTGGGTATTATTGAGGCGACTACTGCTACACGCCCCAAGGATCTTGAAGGCTCATTATCTATACTTGGTGAGAAAGGTTCAATTCACATTGGAGGTTTCGCAGTCAACCAACTAGAGACTTGGCAATTTGACGAAATGAGAAAAGAAGATGAGGATGTGAAAAATAAATTTTCTCAAAATCCGCCCGATGTCTACGGTTTCGGCCATAAGAGTTACTACGAACACGTTGTGGAGGTGTTATCGACTAATACCCCCCATCTGATCGATGGTTTAGAAGGCCGTAAAAGCCTGGAGCTCATAAATGCTATCTACGAGTCCATCGAAACAGGCAAGGAAGTATTTCTTCGATTTAGACCAACACACTGTCGGCTTGGCATGAAATAGGATGCTATCGTCCGCTATATATCAGAGCTTATTTCACCCTAGAGCTTAATAGTTAACCAGCCGTGTCTTTTGTCAATCGAATATTTGTTAAACGCGTTGCTGGGCTGTTTTGGGCAAGAGTGATTGGCGCGTTCATTGTCCTGGTGTCTGCGCCCATTTTGACCAGAATCTATACACCAAACGATTATGGTGGCTGGGTTGTTTGGTTCAGCTTTTCATTGGTTTTTGCATCAATTTCAAGCTTGGGTTATGCGCAGTCAATTGTGCTGCCTAGGCTTCATCGGGCAGGTTCCATTCTTTTTCTCCTCTCCCTTATGATCTGTGTCGCAGTTGGTACCTTTGCGGGATTACTATATTGGCTGGTACCATCATTTCTGCTGAATAAGATTGGTGTCCCCGATACTTTGATTTGGGGGGCAGGGTTTGCAGGGATGGTCTCTTTGATGGGTGTTTCTGAGTGTTTGGGCGCCTGGTGTGTTCGTCGAGAACAATTCTATGGATTTGCCATCATGCAGGGTGTGGCTGCGGCAGGGATTCCTGTAGGTCAGATAGCCTGCTCGTACTTCATTGATATGCCGAGTCAGGCACTGATTGCCGGAGCAATACTAGGACAGGTTACTGGTGTTTTAGGATTGACATTTTACATTTTCCAAAGTGGATACCGACCGCACTGGCGTCAGGAGACGTTGCGTAGACGCATTATTGCACTCGCAAAATGTTACAATGCATATCCGTTCTTCATTGTTCCATATAACCTGATTGGTACTTTCCGTGATCGTTTTATTTACCTTCTTTTGGGGGCTGTAAATAGTGGTGCTGCAGGTCTCTATGGGATTGCAGCAAGAATGATAAATGTACCGAATAATCTTGTGGCAAGTTCCCTTAAGCCAGTTTTTTACCAGATTGCAGCGACGCGAGACTTGGATCAACTTGAAAGTGAAGTACTCGGTTTGTTAAAAGCTGCTGTACGTTTAATGGTGCCCATTTGGGCATTATTTGTTTTTTCCAGTCAGCCTCTCTTTAGCGTTGTTTTTGGAGAGGAGTGGCGGGTAGCTGGACTTTATGCGGCCATACTATCCTTCGCGGCTATTCCTCATATACTTGGGAACTGGATGGATCGGATATTCGATGTTACGGGCAACCAGAAATTGGTGTTTCATCTGGAGGCGTTCTTCTCTATGCTGACGATACTCTTGGTTACTATGGCCGCTATGCTCACGGATGAACTGTTTTATATCGTTTGTGTTCAAACAACTGTGTTTTTTGTGTACTACTTTGTTTATCTTTACAAGATCTTCCGCATAGCCAATTATGAAATAAAAGGTTTTTTTGGCATTCTGAGCAATGTGGTGCTGGGTGGGACCTTCTGGTTCACGGTTATATTTGGTTTAGAGAACCTGTTAGGTTTTGTTAACACCTTTCTTATTGCTGGTGCGGTAGTAATTGCCAGTACAGTGCTTGTTTTGCGATCAGAATATAGTAATTTTCAGCGGGCGAGGCTGAATGGAGTCGAATAATGTTGATGATCATTGATTATGGTATTGGCAATCTCGGATCAATCAAGAATATGATCCAACATGTGGGAGCAGATGCGTATATTACGAACGAACCTAGTCAGCTAAAAAATGCAACTGGAATTATCCTGCCCGGTGTAGGAAGCTTTGGAAGGGGGATGGACTTGCTGCATAAAGGAAACTGGATTGATGCGCTGAATTCAAGAACTTTGCAGGGAGGCGTACCGACACTGGGAATTTGTCTCGGCATGCAACTAATGGCACGCCAAAGCGAAGAGTCGACTGGTATTGAGGGGCTGGGTTGGCTCGAGGCTGATGTTGTCCGGTTCCAATGTGGCAAGGAGGACAGGTTGCGAGTTCCTCATATGGGGTGGAATACCGTCAAACCCAGGCCCCATAGTGCCTTGATAGAAAATGATGGCGTTGAGAAACGATTCTACTTCGTGCATTCGTATCATGTTATTTGTGACTATGAGACCGATATCGCTGGAACCACTTCCTATGGGCAGACATTCGTGTCATCAGTTCAGCATGGTAATATATTCGGAATTCAACCTCATCCCGAAAAGAGCCACAGATTCGGGATGAATGTTTTTAAAAAGTTTTTGGGTATGACAGCTAAATCATGTTAAGAACACGAGTGATTCCTGTCCTTCTACTCCGAGGATCCGGACTCTATAAATCTCTACGGTTCAAGAAACCAAAATATGTCGGGGACCCACTCGTTGCGTTGAAAATATTTAATGAGAAAGAAGTGGATGAAATAGTTGTCCTTGATACCCTGGCATCGATCGAAAAGCGCGGGCCAAATTTTGACCTTATAGAAGATATGGCAAGTGAATGTTTTATGCCCCTGGCATATGGTGGCGGAATTACTAATCTTGATGATATGCGACGCTTATTTTATCTTGGTATGGAAAAGGTAGTGCTGAATACTTCCGCAATACTCGACCCTAAATTGATTTCGGATGCTGTTAATGAATTTGGTAGTCAAAGTATTGTAGTTTGTATTGATGTTGCAAATAAATTCATGCGTGGAAAGGTTGTGTGTATTGAAGGCGGGCGCAGACCAATGAAAAAATCTCCAGTAGAGGTCGCACGTAGAGTTGAAGAGCTAGGTGCAGGTGAGCTTATTATTAACTCAATCGATCGTGATGGAACTATGTCTGGGTATGATCTTCAATTACTAAAATCTGTAGTTGACTCAGTGGATGTACCGGTAGTGTCTCTTGGTGGTGCAGGTAATCTTTCACATTTCCGAGACGCTGTAAATGTTTCGGGGGTGTCAGCAGTAGCAGCAGGGAGTATGTTCGTATTTCAGGGACCTCATCGAGCAGTTCTGATCAATATGCCCGAACGGGAACTGATTGAGCAAGCATTATCTTGAGTAATCGCGGGAGATTATAGGTGGAGATTGATTTTTTCGCCGCATCATGGCTGGCAGTATCTATTTGTGCGATGATAATTATCGTATCAGTGATGCATGACCGCTCTTTATTGCTGAAACCGTCATTTCTCGTTGCCATGTTCTTTTTTCTCCAGGTTCAAGTTGGTTCGGCTATTTTGTCTGACAAGGTTGTCAACATGCTGGCAGATCCATGGGAGTTTTATTTCGTTATTCATGGATATTCAGTGATTGCCCTGATGTCTAGCCTGGTGCTATATCGTCGAGCATGCCGCACTAGTTTTTCTCGAATGGCTGGGCAGGTGATTGCAAAGCGTGACCTCATCCCACACGTATTCTACATTATTCTGCCAGCATTATTAATTGTGTTGTGGTACCTGTCAGTTGTTCCGATTTCAAGTACTGGTTTATATGTGTCTATAGTTGAGCCTGAATTGGCTGATTACGCACGGGAAGAATCATTTACAACTTTGGATGCGCCTGTATTGAAGTATGGCTACTACGTTATGAGTGTTGTATTGGCACCTATGTCAGCGATCATGATGTATTTGCTTATTTCAGCACCGCTGAATGAAGTGCGTTTAGCCTGGCGTATATTTGGAGTATTTACAGTCCTGTTTCTTATTATCTTGGTGAGTTTATATGGTGCGCGTGGACCATCAGCAATGCTTGTTGTATCTGTTATCTACGCAGCTTACTTACAACGTGGTGCTCCCTTCAGACCTGTCCGTATTGTTTTGATGTTTTGTCTTGTATTGGCTGGGCCATCTATTATATCAATGTTTAAGAATGCTGATCACCTATTGTGGAGCGAATATGGGAGGGCGTTTCTCAATATAGTCGATAGGGTATTTATTAGAGGTGCAATTCCCAATATTTGGTATATCGATTATATACAAACAAACGGATTTTGGGGGGTTTCTGGTATATCGAAGTTGGCAAGGCTTTTTGGTGCAGATCTTGTTAATGTCGCCAACCTAATATCACTCGAATATGACAAGTACTCCTTGCCCTATGGTACTGCTAACGCCGCATACATCACTCAGTATTATAGCTTCTTTGGGATATTTGGAGCAGTTCTATCTCTATTGGGGGTGTTGGCTCTCGATAGCATTGTCCATTTGTATAGGTTTTTGCGGCCAGCTTTACTGTTTCCTGTGGTAGGGGCATTAATTATTCCATTCGCAAATATGTCATTCAGTCAGATTTCAACAGTACTTCTTTCGAAGGGCTTGATTATTATTCTGCTGGTCGGCTTTGTTGTATCTAAATTGCCAGCTATCAGGCTCGTTACAACGACAGAATCTATGTTTGGATCTCGGAGAAATTATCTGAAACCTACGGAAGAAACTCATGCTAAAAACGACATGTCTTAAGCGTTGCAGTAGTTGTCTTATGGATACTACCGATCCGGATATTAAGTTATTCGAGGACGGAACATGCAATCATTGTCGAGGATATTTTAATGCCCGCAAGCGTTATCTTGATGCGGATTATGTAAGTCAGGAGCGTGACCGTATTGTCCGGGAGATCAAGGAATCAGGGAGGCGAAGGCCATATGACTGTATCATCGGAGTTTCCGGGGGGGTTGATAGCACATATGTTTGCTACATAGCAAAGGAACTAGGACTCCGACCACTTGCTGTGCATATTGATAACGGGTGGAATTCGGAGTTGGCGGTAAAAAATATTGAAAATACTTTAAATGTTCTTGATATCGATCTTATTACAGAGGTCCTGGATTGGGAAGAATTTCGCTCACTACAGCTTTCTTTGCTCAAATCATCAACTCCAGATATCGAATTGCCTACTGACCATGCAATACGCGCGGTATTAATGCGCACAGCGGTGAAAATGAATATTGGTTATATACTTAATGGTCGTAATTATAGTACCGAGGGTATACTCCCATGGGCATGGGCTTATAGTGCACTAGACTACAAATATATAAGCGGATTACAAAAAAAGTTTTCAGGGATAAAGCTTAAAAATTATCCACATATGACTATGCTCAACGTTTTTTATTATGTTGCGATTCGCAAAATTCGTAATTTTAACATTCTAAATTATGTGGAATATAATAAGTCAATTGCCATGGAGGTTCTAAAAGAAAGACTAGGTTGGCGCGACTATGGTGGTAAGCATCATGAATCAATCTTTACTCGATTCCTACAGGGTTATATTTTGCCAAATAAGTTTGGCATTGATAAGCGGATTGCCCATTTGTCAGTTCTTGTTTTGACGCAACAGATGGGCCGCGAAGACGCGCTTGATGAGCTTTCTCAGCCAATTTATGAGCCGGATACTCTTGCAAAAGACTATGCATTCTTTTTAAAAAAGCTGGGTCTGTCTGAAGATAAATTTTCGAGAATAATGGCTGAACCACCTAAATCGTATAAGGACTATCCAAATCATGAATCTTTACTTGTTCCTGGAAAAAATGATCAGTTGATTACCTTTCTGAGTTTTCTAAGGAAAATCGGCATCCTCCCTCGAGGTTTTGCAGATAATGCCCTTGCTGTTAAGAAGTGAATTGCATTGGTGTATATGGTAGCCATGAAAAACAGGAATAGCTCTATGCTTTGGGGGTCGGTTGACTGGTTTAAGGACAAGATTTGTTCCCAGGGGGTTGATGACCCGGGCGCATATTTTTCACATTCCCGAAATGGCTACCAACGCTACCGCCACTATAAACTGCTCACTGCTTTGTATGCTTCCGATTTGTTAGAAGGTAGATCGGATATACGTATAGGTGAGGTTGGATGCGGAACGGGTGAGTTATTAGCACTTTTTTGCAAAGAAATCAGAGCAGGCTTTGCAATTGGCGTAGATTTTGTTGCTGAAGCAATTACTCTGGCATCGCAATCGAATCCGGATATAGAATTTTGTACAGGCCATTTGCCGAAAATCCCCGAAAGTATGAGAGACATGGATCTGATTATCGCTTCAGAAGTGCTTTATTACCTGAGCGATGAGGATCGAAAAATTGCTATTGAACGACTATATAACGCTCTAAACCCTGGTGGGGTATTGCTCTTTTCATCCGTCCTTGGCAGGCAATATTTTGATACAGAATCTGCTAACAATTTACTGGGAAGATGTTTCAATACTTCAGTGGTCTCATATCAATATAACCGGCTTTATCATGCCCTGGTTCGTCCTGTGACGTTAATTAATTCCGCCAAGTTTCGGCTGTATGCTGGTACACACGGTGTATCAGAAAAGCAGAATGAATTTATTAAGAAGTACCAATGGTTGGTGATGAATCCGTTCGTTAAATTTGGTGTTTATGCAGTGTCGAAGGTTTTTTCACCATTGCTGACATGGTATTGGTTACCGC
The DNA here is from genome assembly GCA_003230085.1 of Gammaproteobacteria bacterium. GTDB lineage: Bacteria > Pseudomonadota > Gammaproteobacteria > SZUA-140 > SZUA-140 > SZUA-140. The sequence continues at coordinate 9,789 of QIGV01000090.1, read as the reverse complement.
ATGCCTGTGGCAGTATTTCACAAAGCATTGGTGGTACAAGATTCCGAAGCAATGTAGTCATCATTGTGCAGCGAACAGAATAATAAATGATTGATCTTATATTATGGGGTTAGTTTAATGTGTGTTGATCTTTCGTCTATCAGCGGAATAGGTATAGGTTTCCGTCGTGCGGGGTCTTCATGGTTGCATCGCCTATTAAGTGCTCAACCCGGGATTCGTAAGCCAGCGAATGGGTTGAATTATTTTTCAGATGAATATCACCGAGGGCCGGAATGGTATATGGCACAGATCGGCTCACCGGATGAGATGGTGAAGGCTATAGAGATGTCTGTTTCTTATGGTTATCCCGAGAATGTGGAAGTGGTATCGAATAGAATCAAGAAATCCTTGGGTTCCGTGCCTTTATTCGCAATAGTTCGAAATCCAATTGATAGGGCGTACTCAGATTATCTTCGTTCAACCCGAATGGGTGAAATAAGCGATATCACATTTTCCGACGCTCTTGTTAAATACCCGGAGTTTACGCAGCGTGGTTTCTATGCGGCATTACTCAAACCATTTGTGGATACTGTTGGCGCTAAGCTGGTTTATGTAATGGTTTATGAAAATCTTGTTCTCGACCCAGAAAAAGAATTGACGAGACTATTTGAATATATTGGCGCCTGCTTCGACCCCAATTCACTTCCAGAAAATGACAAAAAGCTTAACTGGGGGAAACCGCGAGCCAAAATATTGTACCCGGTGATCTACAATATTAAGGGTACAGTAGATAGAGTGGCTAAAACACTTGGAATGTATGACATATGGTCTGATTTGAAGCTAAGTGTAATCAAGCCTTACCAGGTTATGATTTCGTCATTGTCCAAAAAGGAATCTATGGATGAGTCGGTACGGGATAGACTGGTCAAGTTGTATGACGCGGACGTGGCTCAGCTTGAATCGATGTGCAATATCGAATTACCCTGGGTGGAGTTTAGAAAATGACTACACAGTGTGATCGTATGATTATCGTTCCTACCATCGACGTCGAGGGAGTGCATGGAACAGACCCGTTTAATCAGATGGTCCTGGGTGATGTAAGTGGCGAGTATCACGGAGTATTTGAGATATCAGATATTCTTTGCCACAATGATATGGAGGGGACTTTTTTTGTCGATGTATTTGAGTCCTCTTTATGGGGTGAGGATCAGTTCAGTCAGCTTTGTAAGGATCTTGACCTTCAAGGTCAGGATGTAGAACTCCATACCCATCCTGGTTGGCGCGATGATCCGTGTGACTTCCCTTGGCTTCGAACTTTGAAGCGAAAACAATCATATTTGTCTGGAGACAGGAACTTTATGACTAAACTATCACGTATTGAACAAGAGTCGCTCTTGAACAATGGTGCAGAAATGATCCAGTCATGGATAGGGCGCCGACCACGTATACACCGATCCGGAGGATATTCTATAAACAAGGATACCTTTGATGCTTTGGTAAATGCCGGGTTTTCTATAGATTCGAGTACACATTATGGTCACCCAAATACTCACTATTGCCCTTCGGTAATTCAGCCAACCATGGTTGGAAGTATATTTGAACTTCCCGTCACCCTGATGTGCTATAAATCATCACTCCCACTGCCTGGATGTTTCGGGCGAGGGAAACTACTTAAGACGGATATTGATACATCATGGTTGAATGAGCTTAAGCACTATGTAGAGAGTGGGCTGCGTAATGGTGTTCGCTACATGAATTTATTCATGCATAGTTATTCGCTTATTACTTTCGATCCTGCCTATCGTGTTTTTAAGTATTCATCAGGCAAGGCGAAAATTCTATCGATGTTTTTGGAGTATTGTCGTAAAAGTGATCATGTGCAGGTTATGAGTTGTCGCCAGATCGAGAACGACCGATCGACTGTTGAATATCTTAAAGAAAGTTCAAATAAAATTATTGAAATGCGTGCAGATCGCCATATCGCATCACTAGGTGTAAAGATGATCAGGAATCGTATTTATGAAAATGGTATTGGCGAGAGATTGCTTCGTCGAATACCTGCCTAGAGTAAAGTGTTTTATTGTATGTTTGTATGTTTAGATTTTGTCAATCTTATAGAGTTATTTTATGCGTTCGCATAAGTCAATGATTGGTTTGCATATCTACCCGACGACGATCCAATATGAATCAAGGATTCTTCGCATAATTGGAGCTATGGCAAATCGTAAAGATGTGGAAAGAATTGTTGTCTATGGATTTCCAGGAGAGGGACTTCCTGTAATTGAAACAATGAATTCAAAGACTGAGATCCACCGCGTTGGTAGTATTTTGAAAGGAGAAGGGACAGGGACCCTTGGTAAGCTCTGGCGATTTCTCGGTTGGTACATAGCAGTATTCTTTTCTTCGAGGCATCTTTCCCCCAATGTAGTGAATTGTCACAGCTTGTCCGTATTCCCCATCGCTTGGCTAGTAGCAAAATTGAATCGTGCCAGCCTAATTTACGAGCCACACGAGCTGGAAACAGAAACAGCGACGATGCGAGGAAAACGAAAATTCATCGCTAAAAATATTGAAGGTGCCCTGATTGGGTCTGCAGAACTTGTTCTAGTAGTAAGTGAATCAATCGCACAGATATATCGGGACACTTACGGATTACAAAACGTCTATGTGATTAGAAATTTACCATCTTTGATTGATTGTCCAAGCATTAACAATTCGTCAGTGGTCTCTTACAGAGAGCTCTTTGGAATACCAGAAGAAGATATTGTTTTTCTATATCAAGGCGCGCTAGAAGAAGCGAGAGGGGTCCTCGTTCTTTTGGAAGCATTTTCAGAGGGTATCTATCGTCGCCACATTGTATTTATGGGGTTTGGTTCACTAGAGAATGAAATAAAGACATATGCTAATAATTCACCGAATATTCATTTTCACCCAGTAGTCCCAGCAAATGATGTACTTCAGTATACATTGGGTGCAGATGTCGGTATTGCTTACCTGGATCGCTCCTGTATTAATCACGAATATGCATTACCAAACAAATTTTTCCAGTATTTGCATTCTGGAAAGCCAGTGCTATGCACAGATCTTGTTGAAATGGGGCAAATTGTGACTTGCTATAACGTTGGTTGGAAGATGGGTACAGATGCGGTTTCAATACGAGAAATAGTAAATAATATTACCATGGATCAAGTTTTTGAGTTCGCCAACAATACACCTAAAGCCATCGAGGATCTAAATTGGGAGATGGAAAAAACCAAACTTAATCGAATTTATGATCAGTTTATGAAAACATGAACAGTTAGTACAGAAATTATTGTAACTTAATAAACTAGAGAAATTCGAATAGCCATGATTAAATTTTTGGATTTGCATCAGCAGTATTTAGATATCAAGCCAGAGATTGACTCTGCTATTGCAGATGTAATCGCGGGTACAGCCTTTGTGGGTGGTCCTCATGTTAAAAGATTTGAACAGGAGTTTTCGACATTTCTGGGAGCTGAGTATTGCATCGGAACCGGGAACGGTACAGATGCGCTTGAAATTGCTCTGGAAGCACTAGAGCTTCCACGGGAAAGTGAAATTATTGTCCCTGGGAATTCGTTTATCGCAACTTCGGAGGCTGTTACTCGTGCGGGTCATAAAGTCATATTTTGTGATGTTGCCCCTGACACGATGAATATCGATGTTGAGGATATTAGACAGAGAATTACAGACAGGACAGCTGCGGTTATTGCTGTTCACCTGTATGGACACCCTGCTAATATGGACGTATTGTTATCACTTGCTGATGAATTCAATCTGGCGATTGTTGAGGATTGTGCGCAGGCACATGCAGCTCGCCTGGATGGGCGAATGGTAGGGACACTTGGTGATATTGCTGCATTTAGTTTCTATCCAGGTAAGAATCTTGGAGCTTACGGAGATGCCGGTGCAATTGTAACGGCTAGTGAGGCTCTTGCTACTAAGTCTCGTATGATATCCAATCATGGGCGTATTAGTAAGTTTGATCATGAGCTTGAGGGCAGGAACTCCCGATTAGACGCTATACAGGCAGCCATTCTTTCAGTAAAGCTGCATCACCTGGATGCATGGACAAATAAAAGAATTCAAATAGCAGATTGGTACCATAATCGATTGAGCGCGATTGATGATCTTACTCTACCCACTGTTCTGCCTGGGGCGAAACATGTTTATCATTTGTACGTTGTTCGAACGGATCGGAGAGACCCTTTGCGTGAATGGTTGCATGAGCGGGATATTCAGACAGGCGTTCATTATCCGGTTGCGCTGCAAAAGCTGAAAGCTTATTTGAGACAGCACCCGGTGGATACTGGAATGATTGTAAACAATATTGATCGTACACTTCTAAGTCTCCCTATGGGATCGCACTTGACCGAAGAAGATATCAATTTTGTCAGTAATGCAGTTATCGATTATTTTTCACAAAGCCAGAAATGATGTTGAGCGTGGTGATATGAATGTCTGGTTGTTCAAGATAGGGGAGCAAACCCCTCTTGATAAGGGAGATCCTAAATTATCACGCACCGCAATGCTGGCTGAGGAATTCAGTAAAAATGGACACCAGGTTGTATGGTGGATGTCAACGTATGATCATCTCACTAAGAGCCAGCGTTCATTTGTAGATATTGTTGTAGAAGTGAGGCCTGGATACCAGGTGCGTATGTTGTATTCCCCCGGATACCAAAAAAATGTTTCCTTACAGCGTCTTTTAGATCACCACGTATTTGACCGCCGGCTTAAGAAAGAGATTCAGGGGCAACCAAAACCTGATGTAATCATTGCCGCATATCCAACAATTGGAGCCTGTGAGGCTCTTGTCAGGTATGCCTTGGCCAGGGGTATACCGATATTCATTGATGCACGTGATATGTGGCCCGACATTTTCCGTGAATATTTGCCGCAGAGTGTGCGGTGGTTGTACCCGTTGTTGTTTAATAAACAGATTAGCGCTGCACAATTCATATTTGGAAAAGCTACTGGTATTGTCAGTATTACTGATGAGTTTATAGATTGGGCATTGACTTACACTCAGCGTAAGCGATGCACATCTGATTACGTTGCTGCATTGGCATATAACAAAGTGACCTTGCCACCAGACAAGGTTGATGAGGGTGCTGAATGCTGGAAGAACCTGGGCGTTACGAAGGAAGATCAGGTTATTTGCTTTTTTGGCGTATTGTCAAAAAAGATAGACTTGAGACCAGTTGCAAGGGCGATACCAGCTCTATCGAAGAAATTCCCTCGCTTAAAACTTGTCGTGTGTGGCAGTGGAGACGAAATGGAGAGTCTCGAATCATTGTTTACAGGGTGTGATAATGTTCTCTTCCCTGGGTGGGTTGATAAAGTTCAGATTCTGACTCTGATGCAAATATCGAGTCTTGGTCTTGCTCCTTATGTCGCTGATCGGCCGGATTTCCTTATATCATTACCAACAAAAATTATCGAGTATTTTGCAGGTGCATTACCCGTTATAACCTCACTAAAGGGCGTGTCGCTGCGAGTTGTCACTGATAATCAGTGCGGGGCTTATTATTATGATAGCGAAAGTTTTGTAGAGGCAGTATCAAGCTTTCTTGGGTCATCACTGACACTTGATGCTGCTAAAGAAAGAGCACGTAATCTTTATGAAGAAGATTATCGGAGTGAAGTTGTCTATGGAGGTGTTCGTAACCACATTGAACAACAGATTACAGTGAAAACAGCGTGACTATCAGCTCATTTTTAATTGATGATCAAACTTTTGCTTCAAGCTTCTGCTTTGGCTGTGAAGCACTGGGTGGGGCAGACTGGGGTGATGATGTAAATATTGTTGAAATCGGGAATGCAATTGAGCGTGCTATCGATCTGGGAGTGAACTTTTTTGATACCGCTGATGTATATGGTTTGGGTCTATCGGAGACTCGACTTAGTAAGATTCTTGGGGAGCGGCGACATGATCTGTTAATCGCTACAAAGGGAAGTGTATCTTGGAGGCATAAAACGAATGGCCGGGCATTAATAAATATCGACTGTTCACCTGATTATATTCGATCTGCTGTTGAAAATAGTCTAGAGCGGCTTAGAGTCGATCGAATCCCTGTTTACTATCTTCACTGGCCAGAGAAAGGCAGAGATGTTGCACAGGCTGTAGATGTTCTCTATGAATTAAAAAATTCCGATAAGATCGGTGTAATAGGCTGTTCTAATTTTTCTGCTGAACAACTCCAACGTGCGTTACAATGTGCTCCGATAAGATTCTTGCAAATTCCTGTGAATATTTTGATGAATTGGCTGGATGCTGAAATTGTGGATGTTTGCAATCAAAATGGAATAGGTATAGTCGGATATAATGTTCTTGCCTCAGGATTACTTACTGGGAAATATGATGCGAACACTGTTTTCTCCAGCAGCGACCGCCGATCACGTCTATCACAGTTTACTGGAGAGGGCTTGCGTGCATCAATTAATCAGGTTGAGCGTTTACGGATTAAAGCGGAATATTCTGGTATCAGCCTCACCCAATATTCTATTCAGAAAGTAATGGATTCACCTGGCGTTGAAGCGGCGATTATCGGCATTAAACGTTCAAAGCAATTGGATGAAAATATCCGTCCTTTTTATAAATGTGAGAAGTCTGGTTAGCCGTAAATATTGTTCACAGTACGTATTGTTTTTTGGAGTTTTCTGTAAATATGATGCATATGCTGGATAAATTATCTGACCCTGAGTTATTCCATGATCCTGTAGATATTAATGGTGTACCTACGGGATTATTGGTGGATCAACTCAGAGATTTGGTGTTACTGCGGATGGCAGAACAGCACCTTGCTGCGATGCGTAAGGATGGTTTGATTGGAGGGCCTGTACACCTCGGGGTTGGTCAGGAAGCTATCGCTGTTGGCGTATCAAAGTGGTTAAGAAATAGTGATCGTGTTTTTGGAACACATAGGTCTCATTCTCATTTGTTAGCACTTGGTTCAAGTTTGCACGGTCTTTTCGCTGAAGTCCTCGGAAAAGAAACGGGGCATTCTCGTGGGATGGGCGGATCAATGCACTTATATGATCGATCTAATGGTTTTTACGGTGCGGTTCCAATTGTCGCAGGCACAGTTTCATTAGCGGTTGGTGCTGCTATGGCAGCAAGATTACAAGCGACGGACGATATCGCGGTGGCCTACTTTGGTGATGGTGCATGTGAAGAGGGGATAGTTCATGAGTCACTGAATCTTTCAAAAATCACAAAGGCGCCTATCTTGTTTGTTGTCGAAAACAACCTTTTTGCAAGTCATATGCACGTCACTCAGCGTCAACCTAGTGACTCCATGGTGCGTTTTGCACATGCAAACGGAATTTCTTCAGCAGTTGTTGATGGAAATGATGTGGTAGCTGTACAAAATTCGGCGAGGAAACTAATTCAGGAAGCGAGAGATGGTAAGGGCCCAGGATACCTAGAGGCAGTGACTTATCGTTGGTACGGCCATGTTGATTGGCGGGATGATATCGATGTTGGTGTGAAACGGTCAATGGACGATGTGCAGAAATGGCGTGCTCGTGATCCTATTAAGCGCCTTAAGCATGCGCTGATTAACGAGGGATGCTGGGATGAACTCCGGCATGATGAGTTGTGTGTCAAATTAAAAAATGAAATTGACCATGCATGGGAAAGGGCGATGTCTGATTCATATCCGGATGAGTCTAAATTGTTGGACTATGTTTATGCCTCGTTGGGAGATGATTGATGAGCACACTAAAAGAGTTTAGCTATGGAACAGCAATCCTTTCAGCATTTGAATATCTTTTAGATCACTATCCTGAAGTATTTGTAATAGGTCAGGGTTTGTGGAGTCCATGGTATGTGGGTAACTCCATGACAGATCTTGATAAGAAATATGGAATTGAGAGGATTATTGATACTCCGGTTTCTGAGGCTGCATGTACAGGCGCTGCTGTTGGTGCGTCTTTGGCTGGAATGAAGCCCATTGTTGTTCATCCAAGAATGGACTTCATGTTGTATGCGATGGACGCAATCGTAAATCAGGCGGCCAAGTGGTCTCATATGGTTGGTGGGCAAGCACACCCGGGGTTAACTATTCGAGCGATTATTAACCGTGGTGGTGAGCAGGGTGCACAGCATTCTCAGGCATTACACTCATGGTTTGCACATATTCCCGGGTTACGGGTAGTGATGCCAGCAACAGTGGCGGATGCTCGTGATCTGCTCATAGCATCTGTATTGTCCCCTGACCCTGTAATATATATTGATGATCGATGGTTGTATGAGCAGACTGAATATCTTCCTCCTGTGAAAATTCGTGGTTTGTCTCAGGAAGGGCCTAGAGTCATTGCAGATGGAAGCGATGTGACCATAGTAGGTACGAGTTATTCAACTAAACTTGCATTAGATTCAAAACATGTACTCGCTGAAAAAGGTATATCTGCAGAAATTGTTGATTTGCGTGTGTTAAATCCATTTGATGCAGAAATTGTCATTCAGTCTGTAAATAAAACCGGCCGCTTATTTGTGGTCGATGGAGGGTGGCGTAATTGCGGGATGGCTGGGGAGGTGATTGCTTCAGTCGCAGAAAATGTACCGGCAGAGAGATGGAAAAACACCCCAGTGAGGATTACTTTACCTGATGCACCTGCGCCGACTTCTAGAGTACTCGAGAAAATCTATTATATTGGTGTTGACCAAATTACTGCTACAGTTCAGAAGGCCATTGCGTGAGTTTTAGTGCAAGTAACAGAAAAATACGGGGCTAGACTGTATTAACTAGAACGTATATAAAACCCTTCTAAATAGATGTGTGAATAATTAAACCTAAGTAAGCCACTGCATTGGGTTGTCTGGTACTCTAGCGAGGATAGCAGGTGGGGTGAGCACAGAATTAAGTGAACGGAATCAGGTGCTGCAGATGAAAAAAAATAAAGTAGGCAACCGTTTATTGGCGATCTTCCACGATCTGGCTATGATTCCGGTGGCTTGGCTTGGTGCCTATTGGCTTCGTTTCAACCTTGGCTGGATTCCGGACAATCAACTGTTGCCTGCACTGTATAACCTTGCCATCGTAGTAGTGGTTCAGGCGATGGCGTTCCGCTATTTCGGTCTTTATCGTGGTGTTTGGCGGTTTGCCTCGATCCCGGATCTCATTCGTATCGGTAAGGCCGTTCTCGTTGGGATGGCCTTTTCCGCAGGGGCTATATTTTTGATAACTCGCATGGAAGGTATTCCCCGCTCCATTTTTCCACTTTACGGGTTACTGCTGACGGTACTGCTCGGGGGGTCACGCCTGGCCGTGCGCTGGTCGAAAGATCGCAGGTTGTATGCCGATGATGCAAAACGAGTGTTGATTGTTGGTGCCGGACAGGCAGGAGAGATGCTTGTCAGGGATCTTTTTCGCGCCCATGAAAAATTTTATGAGCCCGTAGGGTTTGTTGATGACAGTATCCAGAAGCAAGGAAGGGAAATTCACGGTGTTCGTGTACTCGGGCCATGTGTGGAGATCACTGATTTCTCAGAGCGTATGGGTATCGACCTGATTGTACTTGCTGTGCCTTCGGCAAGGGCACAGCAGATGCGTCGTCTGGTCGATTTGTGCGAGAAAACTGGACTTCCCTTCAGAACATTGCCCCCGTTTGAGCGCTTGATGTCTGGTGAAGTTACAATTAACCAGTTGCGCGAGGTCTCTATAGAGGATTTGCTAGGAAGGGAACCAGTATCTCTCGATTGGGAAGCGATCCGGCTTGGTGTAAGCGGTAAAAGAGTGTTGGTGACTGGTGCGGGTGGTTCCATTGGCTCAGAGCTGTGCA
>QIGV01000146.1 GCA_003230085.1 Gammaproteobacteria bacterium | reverse complement strand
ATTATGTTATTATCATTATTATATGTTTTATTGAGTTAAATTATTTAGGTATGCATTGTAGGTGCGGTAAATATAGTGATTACTTTCACAAGCATCTGTACAAGGTGGGATGGGATGAGAGGTAGATGAGCTGCCATACTTCGAGTATGGCAGCTCATCAATAATACCGCGGAACAGCGCTCAGAATTGCAAATAAAGCCCTGCATAGACGCCATCAAATTCGACATTGGCATATGAGCCATCAAAGTCATCGAGATCAAGCTTTATCTTGCGGTAACCGAGCTCAACCCCAAGAAACCAGGGCGTCGTATAGGTGGCGCGCAGACTGTAATCGTAAAAATCACTGCCATCATAGGTCACGAAGCTACCGTCAGCGCTGACGGCAAGTCCACTGAAAGGAAGATCGATGCCCACTCCGGCATATAACATCGGCACCCATCCTGAGACATCAGCATTTTCAGTGCCGCTAATGGCGCCCGAAATACTCGACTTGCTGTCGATATATTTAGCGTTCAGACCAATATCAAGACTGACAACATTATCAAGTGGTTGATAAAAAAGTGTGATGTCAGTCTGATTCAATTCGACTTCACTAGTAACCGGCTCATTGACCGTAAACATAATATTACCGTAATTAAAATTCGCAGATAAAATGCCATTAGCATCGGTATCGATGTTTGTTCTGCTGACCTTGATATTGGGCAGTATAGGCACAGGATGCTCTAGAACGGCGTAAATGAATGTCAGCGAATCATCGTCATATCCCAGGTCATTATTGACATCAATATTATCCGCCGTGCTCGTGCTTTGATAGCGCGCAAACCCGCTGACATCATATCCCCAATTGGCTACGCCAACGCGAAATCCCAGGGTATCCGCACTGGCGGCAACTGACAGCCACAACAGGGGTAGAACCAATAATAATTTTTTCATCATATACCTCACTGCACCTGCGTTACCTGCTAAATCCTGATATATCCGGCCATTCTATAGGCATTGCAGCCAAGATGCTGGCAAGACATAAGCTGCAGCTTACTAAAATATTTTTATCAGGGTATTTATGTCTGGCGTCACGTCGGCGTTGTTGATAATAAAGACAGTCATCTTAGCGGCAAAACTGCCGCTGGCTTTAGTTAAAAAGCGGCATTACTGCTATGTTTTTATAAAAAATTCTCTCAGATCCACCTACGCTTCTGTGCTGGCGCAGCCTCTGCTAATATCGCGTGTAAATGATGGGGAAGCAGCGCAAGAATTATCTGCATAAACACTACTGCCCACTAATGATAGATAAACAAGAGGCTGTTGCTATAGTCACGTTCCCTAAACCCTTTGAAAATACCTCAGAGTTGACGTGATTGGCATGTTAATTTCAGGCAGCAGAGCTGACAACGAGGGCGTTTTCGGCAGATATTCTTACCGTGCATAACGATCAGGGCATGATATTCATTATAAAGATTGGTCAATTGCCTTTTGGTAATTCGGCCATTATTTTTCTGAGATCCGTCAGAAAGCGACTGCTCAAAAAGGTCGCGCAGGGCTTCATACACGCTATCTTGATCCACCATGCCCAGACGTGAAAAAATTCGCCGTGTGTAGGCATCGATGACAAACACTGGCCTCTCGAAGGCATAGAGCAAAATATCATCGGCCGTCTCATAACCGACGCCATTGACAGACAGCAATTCCGCACGCAGTTTATCTGTTCGCCAGGCTTTCAATCGATCATAAGCACCGTGGGACACATACCATGCACAGAGATTTTTCAGGCGCTGAGCTTTAATATTGAAATAACCCGAAGGCGTCAACCAACGGGCCAGTTTTTTATGAGAAGCAGAGAGGATGACAGCGGGATTGAGAGCCTTTGCTGCTTTCAGGTTATCGATGGCCTTTTCCACATTAGTCCAGGCCGTGTTCTGGGTCAGCACTGCGCCAACCATGATTTCAAACGGCGAGTCACCCGGCCACCAGTGCTGCGGACCATGGTTACTGCGCAGGTGATCAAAAACCTTGTGAAAAGATACCACGCGATTTCCGCTTAAACTTTTCTTTTTGCTCTTTTCACTGTTTTTCGTTTCCACCTTTTTTCTTTTAGTGGTTTTTCATTGGCAACTGGCGCCCGTGCCCCAGAGGGTACTTGCGCCCCTGAGGGCAGTAACCCCACCGAAGCACGCAGATGATTGGTCTCTTCACGAGTAAGCTCATCCCATTTCCCCGCCCTGAGTCCTCTACGTAATCTGCAATCACCATAACGCACCCGAATCAGACGGCTGACCCGCAGCCCCTGTGATTCCCACAAACGACGCACTTCCCGCTTGCGCCCTTCCTTGAGTACCACATGGAACCATTGATTGGCGCCCTGCCCTCCCACGGCTTGAATGGTTTCAAAACAGGCTGGACCATCTTCCAGCAAGACCCCGCTTCGGAGTTGCTTAAGGATACCTTGATCAACCTCTCCCAGGATACGTACAGCATATTCGCGCTCAATTTCTGAGGAGGGATGCATGAGGAGATTGGCCAGCTCGCCATCTGTAGTGAGAAGGATCAAGCCACAGGTGTTAATATCCAACCGGCCTACCGCGATCCAACGCCCGTCTTTTATGTGCGGAAGGTGATCGTAGATGGTTGGACGCTGGCCCGGGTCAGCGCGAGAACAAATTTCACCTGCAGGTTTATGATAGGCCAGCACCCGGAATTGTTGTTGCGTCGTCGGCGCCAGATACAGCTTCCGACCATCCAGTCTGATATCATCATTAATAACGGCCCGATCACCTAGCTCAACGGCTTTGCCATTGATGGTGAGACGGCCATCCCTTATCCATTGCTCTATGCCACGCCTCGAGCCATGTCCTTTCTGGGCCAGTAATTTTTGGATGCGTTCAGTCAGTGCAGCGCCTCGGCAACAACGGCCCCTTCTAACTTGTGTTCTTCAGTCTGACCTGAATCCTTACCTGACTCCGACAAAATGGCTGGGCTATCAGGATTATGGATAAGCTCATTTTCCTGGGCACTGTCATCACTCTCAGGACTATTACCCGCCTCTATAACCAAACCTTCTTCTGCAATCCTCAGCTCAAGCTCTTCCTGCATATGATCAATTGGCTTGATCTCAGATAGGGGCGGCAACTCCGACAGGCTTTTGAGGTTGAAGTCATCAAGGAACTTCCGGGTCGTCCCATACAGCGCCGGTTTCCCCGGCACATCACGATGACCCACAATACGAACCCACTCACGTTCTATCAGAGTCTTCATGATAGAAGTGCTCACCGAGACACCGCGCACATCTTCGATCCCGGCCCGAGTGATGGGCTGACGATAGACAACCAACGCCAGCGTTTCCAATAAGGCCCGTGAATACCTGGCGGGACGTTCTTCAGACAAACGAGAAATCCAGGGCGCCAGATCTGTGCGCACCTGAAAGCGGTAACCGCTACTCACCTGTCTAAGCTCTATTCCACGGGTGGACCAATCACTGGCAAGTTCCTCCAGCACAGCCTTGATCCCCTGGATCTCAGGCATCTCATCCCCGCTAAACAGCTTTTGCAGTTGGCTAATGCTCAAAGGCTGGTTGGCAGCAAATAATGCTGCCTCGATAATGTTTTTAAGTTGTTGTGGGTTCATCAATATTTTGTGGTGTTTTTACATGAATAGTTCCAAAGTCTTCGGCCTGAATAAACTCCACCAGTGATTCTCTGACCAGCTCAAGAATCGCCAGCAATGTGACCACGACTCCCCGCCGCCCTTCCTCCGGTGTAAACAAACTGGTGAATTCCGTAAAATGATCACCATCAAGCCGACCCATTATGTGGGTCATGCGCTCACGAACCGATAGTGGTTCCATCTGAATATGATGATGGGAAAACATTGACGCACGCGTCATCACCTCCTGGAATGACAGCAGAATATCACGCAATTCCACCTGGGGTTCAGGTTTGCTCGTCACGCGCTCCGGTCGTGATGCCTCTACAGTATAAATTTCCCGGTCTACCCGAGGTAAGGCGTCAATATCTTCAGCCGCCTTTTTAAACTGCTCATACTGCTGCAGGCGCCGGATCAGCTCCGCCCGAGGATCTTCTTCATCCTCCTCTTCGGACGGCCGAGGCAACAATAAGCGTGATTTGATCTCGGTAAGCATAGCTGCCATGACCAGATATTCCGCCACCAATTCCAGGCGTATCTCCTCCATCAAGGCGATATACTCCATGTATTGGCGGGTGATTATCGCAACAGGGATATCGAGGATATCAATGTTCTGACGTTTAATGAGATAAAGTAATAGATCCAGCGGCCCTTCAAAGGCTTCAAGAAAAACCTCCAGTGCATCAGGCGGGATATAGAGATCCTTGGGAGGTTCAATCATGGCCCGACCCATGACTAAGGCAAAAGGCATTTCTGCCTGTTCTGGATGGGTCTGGTGTATATGATTTGTTTCTGTCATTGCCCGTATCAGCCCCAGTGCCTGCTAAGTGTTATTGTAGACAAGTCCGACGACCTGTCGCACCTCTTCCATTGTATCACGTGCCACTTCCCGGGCAGCCTCGCATCCCTCGTTGATGATATTTTGAACAACCTTTGGGTTCTCGATAAATTCCAGGGCCCGTTCACGTATAGGGGCCTGCTCTTTCAATATGGCCTCTATAAGCGGCTGTTTACAGTCAAGACAACCGATTCCTGCACCTCGACATCCCTCCACAACCCACTGCCGGGTCGCATCTGTGGAATAGATCTGATGAAACGCCCATACAGGACATTTTTCGGGATCCCCCGGATCGCGGCGCCTCACCCGCGCCGGGTCGGTCGGCATGGTCCTCAGTTTTTTTTCAACAACATCCGGATCCTCTCGTAAACCGATCGTGTTGCCATAGGATTTTGACATCTTTTGGCCGTCAAGGCCCGGCATTTTTGATGTGGGTGTCAGCAGTGCCTGTGGTTCAGGCAGGATCATCTTGCCTTCACCCTCCAGATAGCCAAACAAACGCTCCCGATCCCCCAGGGTAATATTCTGCTGGGATTCCAGCAGCGCGCGTGCCTTTTCGAGGGCCTCATAGTCACCTTTTTCCTGATAATTTCTTCGCAATTGACTGTATATTTTAGAATATTTCTTACCCATCTTCTTGATGGCCGACTCAGCCTTTTCGGCGAAATCTGCTTCACGTCCGTACAGGTGGTTGAAACGCCGCGCCACCTCCCTAGTCAACTCAACATGCGCCACCTGATCCTCGCCTACTGGAACCTGGCCCGCCTTGTAGATCAGAATGTCCGCACTTTGCAATAGGGGATAACCCAGGAAGCCATAGGTATCCAGATCTTTTTCACGCAATTTTTCCTGCTGGTCCTTGTAACTGGGGACGCGTTCCAACCATCCCAGCGGCGTGATCATGGACAACAGCAAGTGCAATTCGGCGTGTTCCGGTACCCGTGACTGAATGAATAGCTTGGCAGTACCGGGATTTACGCCTGCAGCCAACCAATCGATAATCATTTCCCATACACTATTGCCAATGACTTCCTTATTATCGTATTCGGTCGTTAGAGCATGCCAATCTGCAACAAAGAAAAAGCATTCAAATTCATGTTGCAACGTGATCCAGTTCTTCAATACACCATGGTAATGTCCAAGATGTAGCAAACCTGTAGGTCTCATGCCAGAAAGGACGCGTTGATTTTGAGCAGTTACATTAATCAAGAAATGGCTCCCATCAGATAATTGATTGCAATATATCCAGAAACAGACCCGGCGGCAGTACGCCAAAAGTGATCACGGCACCAAAAACAACTGAAATAACCGGCCACATGATTTTACCCAGGATATGGGTAAAGAATAATATCAGCAGAATAAGGAATCCATAAGGTTCGATACGACTGAATTTCCAGGCCAGCGGGCCCGGCAACAGGCCAGTCAAGATGCGCCCACCATCCAGTGGCGGCAACGGTATCAGGTTTAGCACCATCAGTACGGTATTAATAAAAACACCGGCAACGCCCATGAGCAGTAGCGGCTTCCCCACGACGGGGTAACTATTGAGCACCATGACCCCGATTTTAATAACAATGACCCAAAAGATGATCATAAGCAGATTGGCTACTGGCCCAGCTGCTGCCACCAATGCCATATCCCGCTTGGGATGTTTGAGATTTTCCCAGGTAACGGGCACCGGCTTTGCCCAGCCGAACACAAAACCACCGACCAACAGCATGATAGCTGGCACCAGTAGCGTACCTACCGGGTCAATATGCTTGATGGGATTAAGCGTCAATCGACCCAGCATCATGGCCGTCCGATCACCCAATTTCAAGGCTACCCAACCATGAGCGACCTCATGAACCGTGATGGCAAACAGGACAGGAACCGACCAAATAATGATCCGCTGCATCAGGCTCACTTCATCCATAAACTATTGTACACATACAGAAGATGTTCTACTCCGTTAAAATATGGATATCACCCTTGCCATGTCTTATGACTTCAGGAGGGACGGCTACCATATCGAGCACTGTCGTAGCTTCGTGCCCACAATAACCGCCATCTATGATGGCGTCCACCTGGCTCCCCAGACTCTCACGAATTTTCTCAGGGTCTGTCAATGGCATTTCTTCTCCCGGCATGATCAACGTTACGGTCATCATGGGTTCGCCCAGGGCCTCCAGCAAGGCCTGTGCTATGGGGTGGTCGGGCACTCGCAAACCAATGGTCTTGCGCTTTGGGTTTTGCAGGCGGCGGGGAACTTCCCGGGTGGCGTTGAGAATAAAGGTATAGGGACCCGGGGTCAGCGTTTTTAATAAACGAAAAACCTGATTGCTGACCTTGGCATAGATCGCAAGCTCCGAAAGATCACGGCAGATCAGAGAAAAGTTATGTGTCTCATCCAGTTTGCGGATTTGTCGGATACGTTCGAGCGCCGCCTTGTCACCAATGTGGCAACCAATGGCATAACTGGAGTCCGTGGGATACGCCACAATTCCACCACGGCGCACGATAGCAACAACCTGGCTAATCATGCGTAACTGGGGGTTTTCTGGGTGAATGTTCAGATACAACATAATCTACATCTGTTCCATAAATCTAACTCACACCTGGAAGTGCGATAGCAACACCATTCTTGATCCACTTTTAAACTAATACTAAAAAATCATTTCACAACATATTGTTATTATTATTGTTAATAACTTTTTATCTTCATGCACGCCGGACACGCTGCGCCTGCTCCCAGCCCTGCCAGATAGGCACACAGTGACTTGGTAGTACAGCCATTCTGCCTAATTCAGCCCATCGACCAGTGGGCTCATGAAAGTCTGATCCCACTGAGGCCAGCAATTCATATTGCTGAGCATACCCGGCCATGGTCATAATCTCCTGCTGACTGTGGCTGCTGGAAATTACCTCGATCCCACAGCCTCCAGATGCTTTGAAAATGCTGAGAAATTCATTAAATAGACCGCGCCCCATTTTGTAACGCGCGGGATGGGCAATGACTGCCTGCCCACCCGCATCGATTATCCAGCCCACCGCCTCTTCCAATGTTGCCCATTCACAGTCGACATATGCCTTTTTACCTTGACCGAGGTAACGCTTAAAAGCTGCCTTGAAATCACGGACATAACCTTGATCTACCATATATCGGGCAAAATGTGTTCGACTCACTATACGCCCCTTTGAGAGTCCGACAGCACCTTTGTGCGCACCCATTATTCCTACTTTCTCCAATCGTTTGCCAAGCTCGATTGTACGCCACTGCCGCTTTTCACACAGACCTGTTAGCCCCTGCAACAGGGCACTATTCTCCACATCAATATTCAGCCCAATCACATGAATGACACGCCGCCGCCAGCTTACCGATATTTCGACGCCGGGCACCAGGACCAAACCCAGAGGTATGGCCGTATTTCGAGCTTCTTCAATGCCATCCAGCACATCGTGATCAGTCAGCGCGAGTACATTAACGCCCATTGAATGGGCGCGTTTTACCAGCTCCGCTGGTTCCAGAACACCATCCGAGGCATTTGAATGGCTATGCAAGTCGTAGCACAATGTCATATTGATGTATAATCTTAGTCCAAATCGCAATATTATGGCATATCGCCACCTTAACATCTTCAGGGATTCGCTATTCATCACATGAAACTGCTGTTCGATTTTTTTCCTATTTTACTTTTTTTTATCGCTTACAAAGCTGCAGGAATCTATACTGCTACCGTTGTTGCCATCATCGCCGCCTTCCTACAGGTGGGCCTGTACTGGTTCAAACACCGCCGTTTTGAAAATATGCATCTGGTCACGCTTGCGCTAATTGTTGTTTTTGGTGGCGCAACCCTGGTTCTACAGGATGAAATGTTCATCAAGTGGAAACCAACTGTATTAAACTGGCTGTTTGCTCTGGCATTCCTGGGCAGCTATTTTATCGGCAAACAGACACTCGTACAGCGAATGTTAGGTAAGGCAGTAGTATTACCAGGCAAGATCTGGATAAGGCTCAATTTATCCTGGATTTTGTTTTTCTTTGCCCTGGGCGCAATCAATCTGTATATCGTGTATTATTTCGATACTGATACTTGGGTAAATTTCAAACTTTTCGGCATGTTGGGCCTCACGATTTTTTTCATCATTATCCAGTCGCTGTATATTGCCCGTTTTGCAGGCTTGGACAAAACTGAGGAAGAATCATGATGCTCTATACCATCATGGGAGAAGACAAGGAAAATAGCCTGGAAGACCGAATAATCAACCGCCCTGCGCACCTGGAACGTATCAAATGCCTGCGGGCAGAAGGTCGCTTATTACTTGCCGGACCACATCCGCTTATCGACGCTGAAAACCCTGGTCCGGCTGGTTTCAGCGGCAGCCTGATTGTGGCAGAGTTCATCTCTCTCAAGGCAGCCAGGCAATGGGCCGAAACAGACCCCTATACAGTGGCTGGCGTTTTCAGCAAGGTGTCCGTTAAACCCTTTAATAAGGTGTTACCCTGAATTTGATCTCATCCGGCACAGTTTTCCCTGGCATTATAAATTGAACTACTGCCCCGATTTCATGGTCAATCGATATAATGACTTACAGACAAGCAATGCAATAAGGAAAATAGGTATGCTAGATAAGAAATTTTTTATATTCCTACTGGGTTGCCTGTTGTTCATAGTGAGCGGTGCAGCGATGGCTGCAGAGACCGAAAATGATAATACGATTGTTATTATTAATGGCCAACCATTGAGCAAACAGGAATTTCAGGTATTCGTTAAATCTCGAATGGGCAATCGTCCCAATAGAAATATCACCCAGGATCAATTAAAAAAGCTGACGACAGAATATATCAATCGTGAGCTTATGTACCAGGAGGCACTTAAAAAGGGGTATGCCAAAAAGCCCGAAATCATGACTGCCATCGACAACACACAGCGCAATATTATAGCCAGCTATAGGGCCCGTGAAATAATCAGCAAACCAATATCTGAGGAAGTGCTACGCAAGGCCTATGACGAAAACCTGGTCAAGCCTGAACAAGAATTCAAGGTCAGTCATATTCTGGTCAAAAAGAAACTTGAAGCCCTTGAGATTATCAAGGCACTGCTGGGCGGCAAAAAGAATTTTGCCGAACTCGCAAGAGAGAAATCGATTGATGTCTCCGCCAAAAATGGTGGTGACCTGGGGTGGGTCTCAGAAAGCCAGCTGATCGCGCCGCTTAGAAAAATTATACCCAATATGAAACCCGGCACATTCAGCACAACGGCAGTCAATACCCAATATGGATGGCATGTCATCTGGCTGGCAGCTACCCGCAACACGAAACCACCCACATTTGACTCGTTAAAGGATAAAATTCGTACCCGGTTGCGAAATGACATGCTCGTCCAGCATATCAAGGAATTGAGGAAAAACAGTACGATTATTATCAAATAATCCCGAATTAGTATAAAACCATTCTTCAGGGCAGGATGGGTGCCTCCACTTCAGGAATTCTGCCTGATAGGGTTTTCAGGAATGCGATGATGTCCGATAGTTGCTGTACATCAAGCTCTTTTCTCAACTGAGTTTTTGCCATCAGACGTATGGCTTCTTCCAGTGTCACCACTGACCCGTTATGAAAATAAGGCGCTGTCTCAGCAATATTACGCAGCGATTGCACCCGCCACATATATCTGTGCCCCTCATCTCCGGTGACCAGATATCGCCCTAGATCACTCAGCAATTGGTATTGCTCATCATATTCCGTGCCGATGTAGTTGGGGAATAATTCGTAAAAACCTTCTCCCATCTGAAAAGCCAGGCCGGGAACTGGCCCGGAAAAATTGACCCAGAAATGACATGAGGCGCAACCGGTTTCGATATAGGTGTTATAGCCACGTAGCGCGGCCCGAGAGATAGCCTGCTTGTCACCGCCCAGATACTGATCAAATGGGCCATCGGGCGTCACCAGGGTACGGATGTAACTTGCCAATGCCTTGGTGACATTGTCATAGCCAAGTGAATTCTTACCAGGGAAAACCTTTTCAAACTGCTTGCGATAACCTTCGATGGCATTGATTCGCCCAACCAGGGTGGCTTCATTCGGCATACCCATCTCACTGGAACTCAGCAGATGTTCACCAATTGCCGCTTCCAATGAAGGCGCCCGGCCATCCCAGAAATAGACTGTCTGAAAACCAACATTCCATAGCGTCGGGGCTGATCGAGTTCCTTCGATACCTAAGGCTCCCGTTGACAGGGAACGATTATCGTCCCCTCCAAGGGACAGATTATGGCAGGTATTACAAGTCTGTTTGCCAGTGAATGACACGCGAGAATCAAAGTATAGCTGTTTCCCCAGTGCTACTTTCTCTGGCGTCTGTGAATTTGATCGGGGTATCGGTGGCAGCTCAGGTAGCGGCTTGAATGGCTCCAAGGCCTGGACGTTTGATAAAGCTAGTAAGGTTAAGAGCGCAATTAGTATTCTTGACATTAATAAAAAATCCTTCTTCGCAGTAAAAATGCTTGATGGTGATACTATATCAAATCAAGTGTATGGGGTTCATCAAGCGCCGCGATGCGAGCCACCGCCTGTTTCCATCGGGGGTCTTGATGCAGATGCCTCCACTCGGGCTCCCCATGGCCGTGCATGCGTGCCAGACGCAGCTGTGTTACTGGATTGCACCATTGTATTGATGCATCCAGCACACGGGCCATGGTCGCTTTGTTCTGGCAAACCAGCGCCATGTCACAGCCCGCCTGCAGTGTGCAGCTCACCCTTTGAACGATATCACCAGCTGTTTCCGCTGCAGTCATTTCCAGGTCATCACTGAATATCACGCCCTGAAATTTCAAACGATTGCGCAGCACCTCTTGCAACCAGAAAGAGGAGTAACTGGCAATTTGTCCATCAATCTGTTCATACAGGACATGCGCCGACATGATGCCTTCCAGGCCGAATTTTATCATGCGTTCAAACGGCACAAGGTCCTCTACTCGCAATTCATCGAACGGGCGTTGGTCTACTGGCAGGGCTGTATGGGAATCAGCCTCGACTGCTCCATGACCAGGAAAATGCTTCCCTGTCCCAGCCATCCCGGCCCGCTTCATACCTATCAGGTAATGATGAGCCATATCTGTCGCAATATCAGGATCACTGTGGAAGGCACGATCTCCGATCACAGCGCTGCATCCTTTATCCAGATCGAGAACCGGCATAAAGCTAAAGTCTACACCGACAGAGCGCAGCTCAATCGCCATTAACCAACCGGCTGTCTCAGCCAATTGCCGCGCCTCTTTGGGGTACCCTTCAAAAACAGCCCCAAGTCTGCCAGCTGCCGGCAAGTGGGTAAACCCCGATAAAAAGCGCTGCACCCTGCCACCTTCATGATCCACTGCAATCAGCAAGCGGGGATCGCGTAATAAATGGATTTCGCTGCTTAGGCTGACTAGTTGTTCGGGGGATTTATAGTTGCGACTGAACAGGACAACCCCGCCAACCAGTGGGTGTAACAGCATTTCACGCTCATCTTCACTCAGCTCAAGGCCTGCTACACCGATCAAAACCGGACCTAATGACATCAAAACTCCTTTTATCACTATTACCCTGTTTACATCATGCCGCTATGATAGTCTCGCTGCTATAACACAATGTAATTATCCTAACTGTGCTGCCTCATCCTGGCACTTTTGACATCTAGGCGATCTCGCAGGCGGTCTCCCATCATATTAACTGCCAGCACAACCAACATCAAAGCCACTCCCGGCACCAGCACCATATGAGGGGATACCAGCATATAACGGGTACCCTCTCTGATCATGCTGCCCCATGAGGGTGTCGGTGGCTGAATACCCAAACCCAGAAAGGATAATCCGGCTTCTGCAATGACGATGCCGGCAATCGCAAATGTGGCCTCGACGATCAATGGCGCGGCAATCAATGGTAATAAATGCCGCAAAACGATTCGCAGCCGACCTGCGCCTAACGCAATCGCCGCCTGTACATGCTCTCTGTCCTTGAGCGCCAGAACCTGAGCACGTGACAACCGTGCAAAACCTACCCAGCCCACAATACTCAGCGCAATAATAACATTATCGATCCCTGGCCCCATCAGGCCAGCAAGAGCTATAGCCAGCAGAATGCCAGGAAAGGCCAAAAATATATCAATAATCCGAACAGTGACGTGATCAATCCAGCCGCCAACATAGGCGCTCATGGCGCCAATAAAGGTACCCAAAAGCAGTGAAATCGAAACAACCACCACTGCTACCAGTGCGGAATAACGAGCACCGATAACCAGACGATCCAGCAATGGCCTACCCAGATCGTCATACCCCAGCAGTGATTCAGCTTCTGGTGGTGTGAGAATATGAGTCAGATCTATGCCATAGGGCGACAAGGGAATCCATGTCCCTCCTAGCGCCATCAAAGCCCATAACACCAGAATAGCCGTCGCCAACCAGGATCTCATAAGCTGATACTCATCACTTGATCATCTCTGGGGGCCACAAAGGATAACAATATCGCCTTATAACAGAGGTCAACTAACAACGGCGTAGCTGGTTCTCGTCCGTATGTTCAAAAGTGCGGCCATAGATTTCCAGCATTGTAGTTTCAGAATAGTGAAGCGTCTGCGCTCCGACAATTACTTTGTGACGGAACTCAATAGTTTTAGCGTTATCCCTCATGAAGGGCGACTGTATAATTCCCCAATCTGCGTCGTCCACATGCGCTTCGACTTCCAGCGTGACCTCGCTGCCTTGCTTCCAGGATTCGCCACACTTACCACCAGCCAACACACAGACAGCGCGTGGAATAGTCAGTGAGTGCATGACCAACCCGGCGTTTTCATCCCACATCCAGTAGCCCGTCTCGTCATGAAAGATCTCATCATTCGATTTGCGGCGCACAATTTGACGGTAGTGAAGAATCACCAGGCGTTGCTCTTCTGCATTGCGTACATCGCCAATCCCCTGATAGGTAATCTTCTCATAGTAGGGATTTTTCTCAGTACCATCTGGCTCCGGCGCCACATCCAGGCCCTTGTCGCCTTGCCAGGTGCCAATGAGCCCTGTCAGTGGCCCATAATTAATCTCCTCTGCTGTATTCTCAGTCATTTCATCTCTCCTGTTATTATTAGTTCTAAGCTGTTTACTGATTTATTTTTCCGACAAGCGAATACGTGGATCAAACCAGGCATAGCACAAGTCGGTCAGGGTATTGACCATTACATAAACCAGGCTGATCAACAATACACAAGCCTGCACGACGGGGTAATCGCGCCGATGTATGGATTCGATTATCAGCTGCCCAATACCGGGCCATGAAAATACGATCTCGGTAATAACAGCGCCTGCCAGCAATGCGCCCAGTTGCAGGCCCAGTAGGGTAATCACTGGCAGCATGGCATTTTTCATAGCGTGCTTTATCACTATGGTACTCCACGGCAGGCCTTTTGCCCGTGCAGTACGCACATAATCCTCCCCCAGCTGTTCCAGTAAGGTCATACGCACCATACGTGACAATATGGCTGCCATAGCGGTGCCCAAGGTCAGCGCAGGTAGAACCAACGATGCAATTCCTGTCTTGCCACTGACAGGCAACCAGCCCAGCCACAGAGAAAAGACCATGATCAGTATTGGCCCCATCCAGAAATTGGGTATGGAAATACCCAGCATAGCAAACACCATGGCACCACTGTCTACTGCCGTATCCTTGCGCAGTGCGGCGATGATGCCCAGCGGGAAAGCAATCAACATGGCAATTAACAGACCTGCAAGGGCCAGCATCAGGGTTGCCGGGATACGTTCCAGCAGTAGTTCACTGATAGGTTGCCTGGAATACAATGATATGCCCAAATCAAAACGAAGCAGGCCTGATAAGTAACTCCACAACTGTATGTGAATGGGCAGGTCCAGCCCCAACGCGTGGCGTAGGGCTTCTCTGTCAGCTGCCAGGCTGGTTTCCCCAAGCATGACTTCGACAGGGTCTCCCGGCACCATATGAATCAACAGGAACACCAGGACGGATACCCCGAAGATAACGATGATGGCGCTGATTAAGCGTGAAACCAGAAAGTTAATCATCTGCTCACTTCACGTCTTACCCTTTACCTCTCACGGGTTCAACTCTGAAATCAAAACCCGTGCCCCCATGTTCACCCGATCAAACAAGGCTATCATGTCGCGATTATGCATTCTGATGCAACCGTGTGAACCGGGAATACCCATCGGAACTTCATCCGGACAACCGTGAATGTAGATATAGCGACGCATGGTATCAACATCACCCAGGCGGTTGCGGCCTGCTTCCAGCCCACTCAACCATAAGATGCGGGTCAGTATCCAGTCCCGCGCCGGTTGCTGCTGAGCCATGGCAGACTGATAGATTTCTCCAGTCGCACGCCTGCCGACAAATACAGTGTTCGCAGCACAACCAGCGCCGATTTTTGCCCTGATCACATGCCACCCTCTGGGAGTACATTCGCTGTCTTTAATTTCACCAGCACCATTTCTAGCAGTCGAAACAGCGCATTCAAAAATAACTTTTGCGCCCCGCTTGAGCGATAGTCGTTGCTCAGACAAGCTGACAGTTACAACATCTTCTCCATGGTCAACCATCATTGTGATTATAATTTCCCGTTCGTGTCACTTAATTCTATGGACATCAGCCAAGCCATCATAATTGCCATCCCTGGCAATGTTATACCCACTGATATTACGCCGCGCAACAAAGATATGATCTTCATACCATAAGGACACATAGGGCAATTGCTGCTGTATAAAGTCCTGTAGTTTACGATATTGCTGCGCCTGCTCTTGTAGACTCTGCCCGGCTTCGGCACTTTCAATCAAACGATCTGCTACCGGGCTGATAAATCTCCCCCGATTGGCGCCGGCCGGAGGAATAGCGTTGCTGTGAAATACATAACGATAGATATCCGGCAGCTTGATCCCAACCCAAATCAGGCTGTACATCTGGAAGCGGCCTGCCTTGATATCGCCATAGAATGTTCCCCAATCATAGCTTTTCAGGGTAACTCGTATGCCTGCCTCGGCGAGTTGCTGTTGAATAATAGTGGCCAGACGCAACCGAAACGGGTCACTGGATGTTTTATAGACCAGATGAACCGGATTGCTGTCATCATAGCCGGCTTCTTCCAGCAGGCGCCGCGCCTGCTGGAGATCCCGCCTGATGATTGGCAGGCCCGACTCGCTGGACCAGTGATCCGGTGGCAACAGGCTTGTTGCAAGACGCGCGGCGTCGCCCATGACATACCTGATAATGGCATCGCGGTCCAAGGCGTATGCCACCGCCTTGCGTACCGCCAGGTCCCCCGCAACTTCGTCGTTCATGTTAAAGCCCAGATAAGCATAGTTAGAACCTGAGCCACTCACCACCTGAATATCCTCCTGGGCGCGACAATATTCGATCAGTTCTGGTGGCAAATCATTTTGCAGCATATCAATTTCGCCGCTCATCAATTTAAGCACTCGCACTGTTGGATCATGAGCCTTAACGAATTCAATCATCTGCTGATCACGGCGGCGTTGCAGGCGCAGATGGCTTCCTTCCGTCCAGTCCATAAACTTGAATGGCCCGCTGCCCACCGGTTGGCGATTGAAGGCATGCTCCTGTTCGATTAATGATGTGGGTAATATACCGATGCCCAGACGGCCAGGAAACAAAGGGTCAGGTTTGCTCAGGTAAAAATCGATAGTCCTGTCATCAACGGCTTCCATACGCTCGATATTCGACAAGGTGATACGATGGGGTGAGGCATTTTTCTCATTCAGGATATAACTAAAGGTTGCCTTAACATCGTCCGCCGTGAGTTTCTCACCATTACTGAATCTTTCCGCACTAATAAAAAAACGGTAGTGTTTAGCGGATAATACCTGCCATGATGCCAGCGCTGGCACAGGCCGGTATGCTTCGTCAAAATCGACCAGGCGTTGATAGAGCAGGCGGTTGATGCGGGAGGATGCCGCATCCGTTGCAAAACGGGGGTCCAGCGTAACGGGCATGGATGTTAGACCAAAACGTAGCGTGTTATCTTCTGGAGCCTGGCTACAGGAAAGTGTTAATAATATAAGGCCGGCCACCACCAACCTGGACAGAATATACGTTTTCAACTGCATGACTGTTTGATCAGGCGTCGCTTACCACTCGCTATATGGATGATGAGCCAGATAGACATTATAGTAACGCTTGTCATCGGATACTTGCTTGCCCGCCCAGGAAGGCAGCGAGAATTTCTCATCCACATCGTCCAGCTCTATTTCTGCCACAATAAGCCCCTCATTGGCGCCTTCAAACACATCAATTTCCCAGATATGCCCGTTGTGCCTGACGAAATGGCGGGTTTTTTCGATCTGCAGGCCCAGGGTAAAATTGCCGAGCATTTCCAGAGCATCTTGCAGGGGAAGCGGGTATTCATACTCGGTACGCACGATGCCCAGTGTCGCGCCTTTGATATTGAGATTGGCCTTATTTCCCGCGATTCTTATCCGGATTGAACAGGCGCCGTCTTCACTGATGTAAGCTTGGCGATATCGGGCGGTTGATTCCACGGTATCGCGCCACTGATCGTTGCGTACCAGGAATTTTCTTTCGATTTCCTGCGCCATTGGCTATGTGTCTGATACAGGTAGTTGCCAGGCTGCGGCAAATTCGCGTAAATGGGGCTTATCTGCCTCTACCAGATAATCGTGCACCTTCTGGCAGGTCTGATGATATTGCTGCTCCATAATTCTGCCACGTATCATCTCAAAGCGCAGATAGACCAGATAGGTATTGAGCACATCGGTTTCACAATAATTGCGAATACCCTCGATATCCCCCTCCAGATAATGATCCCAGACCTTATCTCCACTCATGCCCATTTTTCCGGGCAACTCCAGCATAAGCGCCACTTCATCCAGCTTGGCCGTGGCGCGCGGCTGATAGCCTGACAGGACATCCATGACATCGGTATGACGGGCATGGTATCGACTGATGTAGTTATTCCATCGAAAGCTGTTATCCTCGTCACCGGTCTCCCAATACCTCGGTGCTGCGATGCCATGCAGTAACGAGCGGTAATGCAGCACCGGCAAATCAAAACCACTGCCATTCCAGGACACCAGGGTGGGGGTATACCTGTCGATACCATCGAAGAAGCGCTGAATGATTTCGGCCTCTTCAGCCCCACTGTCCCCCAGCGACCAAACCTTGAAAACCTTGGGCGAGGCCAGCACTGCCGAAATAGCAACCACACGATGAAGATGTAGTGGTAAAAATTCATTCTCGCCGGTTTGCTGGCGGCGTTTATGAAACATGACATTGGCCACATCCTTGTCAGACAAACCTTCCAGATCATAGAGTTTTCGGCCACTCGATACATCAGGGATGGTTTCAATATCAAAAACAAAAATAGTCATGGTGGTAAGATTCTGTATTTATGAAAACACGGCTGTGGAAAGGTAACGGTCGCCACGATCGCAGGTGATGGTGACAATAGTAGCATTGTCCACTCGTTGAGACAGGCGCAAAGCGGCAGCGACTGCCCCACCAGATGAAATCCCGACAAAAATGCCTTCCTGGGCAGCCATCGCTCGGGCAGTATTTTCAGCCAGCGTCTGATCAACATCGATGATCTCATCAACGCGTTCCTGTTGATAAATCCTGGGTAGATATTCCTCTGGCCACCGCCTGATTCCTGGAATACTGGAACCCTCTAAAGGCTGCACGCCGATAATCTGAATCTCTGGATTCTGTTCCTTCAGAAAACGTGAAACGCCCATAATCGTGCCCGTTGTCCCCATAGCGCTTACGAAGTGAGTCACGGTGCCCTGGGTATCACGCCATATTTCGGGGCCGGTGCCTTCATAATGAGCGCGCGGATTGTCCGGGTTGGAAAACTGGTCCAGCATGATACCTTCGCCTTTAGCAACCATATCACGAGCCAGATCTATGGCTGCCTCCATACTGCCTTCAGCGGGTGTCAGAATGATCTCGGCACCATAGGCCTTCATGATCGCGCGCCGTTCCATGCTCATATTCTCCGGCATGATCAAAATCATGTGGTACCCCCTGATGGCGGCAGCCATTGCCAGTGCAATACCTGTGTTGCCACTAGTAGGCTCTATTAATGTATCACCTGATTTAATTTCACCCCTTTCTTCAGCACGCCGAATCATACTCAATGCGGGCCGGTCCTTGACTGATCCGGCAGGATTATTTCCTTCCAGTTTGAGCAGCAATATATTGTGAGCTGTTGTATTCAATCGCTGTAGACGTACCAGGGGGGTATTTCCAATGTAGCTTTCGATGTAGGGGTATGTGATAGTCATGTCAGGGCTAATCATGAAGGAGTCATCTGCGCTTTTCAACTGTTGCCCCAGCTTATTCCGTGCCTTAAAGCGTCCATAGCGTCGCACGCATGGTGTGTAAAGTATTACTGCATAATTATCTAATTACTATTTGATTTATATATTAATTATAAATTATATATCTTATTTTCGCCAATTATGCTGTAAAGATATAGGAAAGGGTCATCGGGTGGGAAATTATTGTTCAAGAACAAAAATAAAAAAACGATATATCTATAGTCGTAAGGAATTCCTTCAGGTAGCATCGCTAGCCATGATAAGCAAAATTTACTTATCCGGAGAAAATTATGGAAACTGAGAAAAGAAAACACGCAAGAAGTGGTTTGCAGATGGAGCAACAGAGTAGTCAGCTCTATATCTCAAAAGACCAGGAAACCATCAATATTACCAATGTTAGAGATGTTTCTATTTCAGGTGTTGGCCTGGAAATGTCCTGTGCCTTCCCGGTAGGAGAAAAGCTGTCACTGACCTATAAAGATGATGATGGATTTCTGATCAACATCAATGGCACCGTGGCCTGGTGCGATTCGGAAACCGACAATCATGCATTAGGCATCGAATTTGAAAAGCAAACCGGACAGGATAATTCACTTTTTTTCCTGGCAATCAGGAAATATATCGATGACTTTGACGGCACCTATTTTGATGCCTGATCAATATCAAACCTGTTAAAAACAAAAAAGGGCGCCTGGGCGCCCTTTTTTAATCCCTATCTGAACTAGCTGCGACGTCAAAAACAGGCAGCAGAGCCAAAAGTTTTTCGGGTTAGCTCTGTATAGCCTTCATACTCAGACGAATACGGCCCTGCTTATCAATTTCCAGCACCTTGACCCGCACCATTTCACCTTCGGATAATTTATCACTGACATTTTCAACACGTTCTTCAGATATCTGGGAAATGTGAACCAGACCATCCTTACCAGGTAATATTGTGACAAATGCACCGAAGTCCATCAACTTAGCGACCTTGCCCTCATAAATAGTCCCTACTTCAACATCGGCGGTCAATTGTTTGATGCGTCGCACAGCTTCCTCACTAGCCTCGTTATCAACAGAAGCAATTTTAATTGTGCCATCATCTGTAATATCGATACTAGCACCGGTTTCTTCTGTCAAGGCGCGGATTGTCGCTCCACCCTTTCCAATAACATCGCGTATTTTTTCAGGATTAATTTTTATAGTCACGATTCGTGGTGCATGCTCTGAAATATCATCACGAGCCTGTTCGATTACAACATTCATATTATTAAGTATATGAATGCGACCCTCGTTAGCTTGTTCAAGTGCCCGCGACATGATCTCACTGGTAATGCCATCTATTTTGATGTCCATTTGCAGCGCTGTAATACCTTCGCGTGTTCCCGCTACCTTGAAATCCATATCTCCGAGGTGATCCTCATCGCCCAGAATATCAGATAGTACTGCGCTACGATCTCCTTCCTTGATCAATCCCATAGCGATCCCCGCAACAGGCGCCTTTACTGGTACGCCAGCATCCATCAGTGCAAGGCTTGCGCCACACACTGAAGCCATGGAGCTGGAACCATTAGACTCGGTGATCTCTGAAACGATGCGCAATACATAGGGAAATTCGTCCATGTCCGGCATCACTGCTGCGATGCCTCGTTTTGCCAGTCGCCCATGACCAATTTCCCGCCGTTTGGGGCTACCAACAAAGCCGGTTTCACCGACACAAAAGGGTGGAAAGTTGTAATGCAGCATGAAAGGTTCTTTGCGTTCCCCTTCTATGGCATCGATAATCTGTGCGTCCCGTCCGGTACCCAGTGTGGTCACAACCAGGGCCTGAGTTTCACCGCGGGTGAACAATGCAGAACCATGGGCACGAGGTAGCACGCCAACCCGGATGTTGATCGGCCGTACGGTACTATTATCACGGCCATCAATACGCGGATTGCCATCCAGCACCCTTTCACGCACGACTTTCTTTTCAAGCTTTTCGATGCAACCTTTGATGTCATCTTCCGTCCAACGTGGCTCTTCACCGGCCTGAAGCTGTCCAAGCACTTCCAATCGGATGCCGGACAAGGATTCCTGACGCTCCATTTTTTCCTGAATTTGATAAGCCGCTGCTATCTTGTCATGCGCCACTTCACTGACAGCCTGTACCAACGCCTCATCTGATTTTGGTGCCTGCCAGTCCCATAATGTAGCACCGACCTCACTTGCCAGCTCATTGATAGCCTTGACTACAACCTGCTGCTGCTCATGACCAAACAGAACAGCCCCCAGCATCACAGATTCAGATAATTCTTTGGCCTCCGATTCCACCATTAGTACTGCATTCTCAGTGCCCGCAATGACCAAATCCAAATCTGATGTTTCCAACTGGGTAAGCGTAGGGTTTAACAAGTATTGTCCGTCGTGATAACCAACACGAGCTGCAGCGATAGGTCCATTAAAGGGAATCCCGGATATCGCAAGCGCTGCTGAAGCCCCAATGATTGCTGGAACATCAGGATTAACTTCCTTGTCCAAAGAAACAACGGTGGCAATAATCTGAACCTCGTTAATAAAACCTTTTGGGAACAGCGGACGTAACGGACGGTCGATCAAACGACAGGTCAGTGTTTCCTTTTCAGATGGCCGGCCTTCACGTTTAAAAAAACCACCGGGTATTTTACCCGCTGCATAAGTTCGTTCCTGGTAGTTCACGGTCAATGGGAAAAAGTCACGGCCTGGATCTGCCTCCTTCTTACCCACAACGGTCACCATGACCACTGTATCGCCTACGCTAACCATTACTGCACCTGTCGCCTGACGTGCGATTTCACCTGTTTCCAGCGTCACAGTATGATCGCCGTACTGAAATACCTTTTTGATGGGAGTCACTATGATTTCCTTAACGGTAGCTTTTTATTGAGAAAAGTTTGAGTTGTATTTTTCCAGCTCATCATGTGCTAAATGATCGTCACTGCTCAGTTAATCGGCAGGGTACAAACCCAGCCAACAGGCAGGTATTATTTACGTAGCCCAAGACTAGATATGAGTTCCTGATATCGACCCACATCGCTGTTGCGTAAATATTTCAGCAGCTTTCTACGATTGCTGACCATCCGCAACAATCCCTGACGGGAATGATGATCATGGAGATGTTCTTTGAAATGCTGGGAGAGCTGTTCTATACGGGCAGATAGCAGGGCAACCTGAACTTCCGGCGACCCGGTGTCATCAGAACTGCGCTGATATTTTTTTACAACTTCTGCCGTTATTTTACTATCAAGAGCCATATTTTTTACCTGCCTAATTCACCTGAAACTACAATAATTATCCAACCAGAAAATGAGGGCCTATTTTATCCGCTAAACCTCTAAATATACAAGCGATTATTTAATAAACCTGCGATCCTTCGCATCCTGTTCCAGATTGTATAAAACTTCAGTAATTTACCAGGCGTTTGGGGGCTATACGCCCATCGTCCAAAATACATCCAACGCCAAGAAAATGATTTTCGCCGGTATATATTCTTACAAATCCCTGGGAAGGCGCCTGAGGAGAGAAAACAGCTTGCCCTTGCTGAAAAAAATAAGCGACATCCGCAGACAACCTTACATCGGGCCAATGAGTCAGGGCACTTTCCATTGAAAACAGATGCTTATCCAGCTCCTGAAAACCATCGCGCGCGACAGATTCAAGCATTTCCAGCGTCATCATACGATCAGTCTCAAAGTTACCTACGGTCCTGCGTCTTAAAGTACTGACATAACCACCACAGCCCAATTGTGCCCCAATATCCTCAGCCAGGGTTCTGATGTAGGTACCTTTTGAGCAACGCACCTCAATTTCAAGTAGTTCACCACTCAGATTAACCAGTTTCAGCTCATGGATCTGAACCTTGCGAGATTTACGTTCAACCTCAATACCCTGACGTGCCAGCTTGTACAAGGGGGTCCCGTTTAGCTTCACGGCCGAAAACATGGGAGGAATTTGTTCGATTTCACCAGTAAAATCCGCCAATACGCTCATGATTTGCTTATTCCCGATCACATCCACGCTACGCGTCTGGACTATATCCCCTTCGGCGTCACCAGTCGTTGTCGTAACCCCCAGTTGTATTAGCACATGATAGGATTTATCCGCCTCCAGTAAAAACCCGGATATTTTGGTTGCCTGGCCCAGGCATATAGGCAACATTCCCGTCGCCAGGGGGTCAAGGCTTCCCGTATGACCTGCCTTGCGTGCTTGAAAAATCCTTTTCACGCGCTGCAATGCGGCGTTCGAAGAGATGCCAGCGGGCTTATCTAATAATAAAATTCCATTAATATTTCTGCCACTTTGGCGGGTACGGCGGGTCATAAAGTTATCATTTACCTTTTATGGGTTAGTCCTTGTGAATGCGGTCTTCAGTAACAGCTCGGTCTATCAACTCACTCAGATCAGTGCCGCGCTGGACAGAGTGATCATAATAAAAATGCAGGGAGGGTGTTATGCGCAGCACCACTCGTTTGGCAAGCTGATGACGCAAGAATTTTGCAGCGTTATTGAGAACACGAACAGTTTCACTAGCCCTGTCCTTGTTGTTATCGAGGATAGTGATAAAGACTTTCGCATGAGCCATGTCAACGGTGACCTCCACTTCTGAAATACTGACCATACCTATACGGGGGTCCTTGATTTCTTGCTGGATCAACAGGGATAGTTCACGTCGGACCTGCTCACCAACGCGCAACGTACGATTGTAATCTTTGGGCATGATTTTCTTGAATGAAAATTCTGGTCGATGAACGAAAAACTGCTACTTTGATTGCTGCCATTAAATGCGCTTGGCACAATCTGCCGCGCCTATCAAAGCTGCCTCTTGACCTCAATTCTTTCGTATACTTCGATTTGGTCCCCGGCCTGCACATCATTGTAGTTTTTAACGCCGATGCCGCATTCCGTTCCCGCTTTCACTTCATTGACATCGTCCTTGAAACGGCGCAGTGATTCGAGTTCACCTTCATAGATGACTACATTGTCGCGCAAGACCCGAATCGGGCTATCACGTTTTACGGCACCTTCAACTACCAGACAGCCTGCAATGGTTCCAAATTTCGGGGAAGTAAAAGCATCACGCACTTCGGCAAGACCGATAATGACCTCTTTGATCTCCGGCGCGAGCATACCAGACAAGGCCTGCTTGATGTTATCAATGGCATCGTAGATCACACTGTAGTAGTTTAGTTCAACATCGGCTTCTTCTGCAGTACGGCGCGCCACCGCATCGGCGCGGACATTAAAACCAACTACAAGGGCATTGGATGCCAGCGCCAGATTGATATCGGATTCGGTGATACCCCCAACGCCACTGGCAATTATCTTGACCGCAACCTCATCGGTAGACAACTTGGTGAGCGAATCCTTCAAGGCTTCAACCGAACCCTGGACATCTGCCTTAAGAAGGATATTAAGATAATTAACCTTGTTCTTATCAAGCTGTGAAAAAACATCTTCTAATTTCGCTGCCTTTCTGCTGGCTAGATGAACATCCCGGTATTTTCCCTGTCGAAATAAGGCAATCTCACGCGCCTTACGCTCATCAGGTAGAACCACAACATCATCACCAACATTGGGTGTACCGGAAAGACCCAGCACAACCACCGGTATTGAAGGAGTGGCTTCATCAATTGTCTTGCCGCTCTCATCAAACATGGCGCGGACTCGACCATATTCACTACCAGAAAGTATAATATCGCCCTTTTTCAGGGTACCTTTTTGCACAAGAATGGTCGCTACCGGCCCTCTGCCTTTGTCCAAACTGGATTCGATGACAGCACCTTGCGCGGACATGTCCTTAGGGGCTTTCAATTCCATCACTTCAGACTGCAGTAGAATCGCCTCAAGAATATCATCAACACCCTGCCCTGATTTTGCAGAAACATTGACAAATATTGCATCACCACCCCAATCCTCCGGGATCACTTCATGCTGAGATAGCTCCTGCTTGACTCTTTCCGGGTCGGCTTCCGGTTTATCAATCTTGTTAATCGCAACGATAATGG
The DNA here is from genome assembly GCA_003230085.1 of Gammaproteobacteria bacterium. Lineage (GTDB taxonomy): Bacteria > Pseudomonadota > Gammaproteobacteria > SZUA-140 > SZUA-140 > SZUA-140. The sequence continues at coordinate 6,295 of QIGV01000146.1, read as the reverse complement.
GAACCTTAGCGGCACGAGCATGCTGGATGGCCTCTACTGTCTGCGGTTTCACACCATCATCAGCGGCTACGATGAGGATTACAATATCGGTTATCTCCGCGCCACGAGCGCGCATGGCAGTAAAAGCCGCATGTCCCGGTGTATCCAGGAAAGTAATCATGCCGCGGTCAGTTTCCACGTGATAGGCGCCGATATGCTGGGTAATGCCACCCGCTTCACCGGAGGCCACTTTCGTTCGACGTATAAAATCCAGCAATGATGTTTTACCGTGGTCAACATGACCCATAATGGTAACAACAGGTGGGCGCTGCACCGCCTCGGCCACGTCACTGTCATCCAGAAAAAGCTCCTCCTCAATCGCATTTTCCTGCGTCAACTTGGGAATGTGCCCAATCTCTTCAACAATAATCGCAGCTGTTTCCTGATCTAGGACCTGATTGATCGTGACCATACTACCCATAGTCATCATCGTCTTGATAACTTCAGCAGCCTTAATCGTCATTTTCTGGGCCAGTTCGGCAACAGTAATCGTCTCAGGTATGCTCACTTCCCGGACAATGGGTGCGGTGGGCTTTTCAAACCCATGCTTGGCGTCACCACCGACCTTAATCGCTGATGTCGGCCGTGCCCTTTTTTTGCGGCGGGTAATGGTTTTGTCCGAGGCGACATGCAGCTCTTTACGGCCATATTTAGTCTTGCGTTCCGTTTTTTCCTTGCGACGCCCCGTTTTTTTATCTGTAGTGGACTGCGGAGTGGATGTCGGCTTTTGCTCTACAGCGGGTACCGCTTCAGGCTCGACACTTTTCTCAACCTCAGCCGGCGCTTTAGTGACTAAATCTTCAGTCGGTTCGGGTTCTATTATCTCTGGTGTCGGGGTATCTACTACAGGAGTCTGCTCAGATACTGATGGTGACTTTTCAACTTCATCCTTCTTTAGCAGCGCATCAAGTTTTGCTTGCTTGGCTTCGGCTTCCTGCTTCTCCTTCTCAAGACGAGCATTCTCTTCAGCCGCAACATCGCTACGCATGGCATAGGTTCGCTTGCTGCGAATTTCAACATTTATTTTACGGGCCTGGGTCTTGATCCTGGACTTGCCCTGACTGCTGGCTTGCTTCAGCTCACCAACAGATTTACGACGTAGCGTGATCTTTTTGACCTCCGCTTTGCCTGATTCACCTTTGCCATGGGCATCGCGTAAATAGGTCAACAATTCCATTTTCTGCTTGTCGCTGACCGTTTGATCAAGGTCGTTGATGTCCAGGCCAGCTTCTCCCAGTTGCGTCAATAAACGATCTACCGGGATGCCGACTACATCAGCAAGTTGCTTTACAGTTACTTCTGCCATAATTTTCCAGAATTATATTGCCTGATTACTTTGTTATTATCCTTGCTGCTCATCAGCAAACCACGGCGCACGGGCCGCCATGATTAACTTGCTGGCTCGCTCCTCATCCATCCCTTCTACTTCCATCAGCTCATCAACCGACTGTTCGGCCAAATCCTCCTGAGTGATAATTTCCTTTGCAGCCAATTCATAGGCCAACGTGTCATCCATGCCTTCAAGTGCCAGCAAGTCCGCCGCCGGCTCATTCTCACTCAGTTTTTCCTCGCTGGCAATGGCCCGTGTCAATAAAACATCGCGGGCACGATCACGCAATTCTTTCACTATATTTTCATCAAATTCTTCGATGGCTGTCAGCTCTTGTATCGGAACATAAGCAATCTCCTCTATGCTGGAGAAACCTTCTTGTACAAATATAGTTGCTATGATGTCATCAACATCAAGCTGCTCCATAAAAACCTTCTTCAGCACTTCGGACTCAGCTTCACTTTTCTCTTCGGCTTCCGATTCTGTCATGATATTTAATTCCCAACCTGTCAACTGACTGGCAAGGCGCACATTCTGCCCTCCCCGCCCGATAGCCTGAGAAAGATGTTCTTCCGCGACAGCCAAATCCATACTATGATTGTCCTCATCAACCACAATAGACTCCAGCTCCGCAGGTGACATGGCGTTGATGACAAATTGAGCCGGGTTTTCATCCCAAAGAATAATATCAATCCGCTCACCTGCCAGTTCATTGGAAACACTTTGCACACGTGAGCCACGCATGCCAACACAGGCGCCGACCGGGTCAATACGTGCATCATTGGACTTAACTGCGACTTTTGCCCTGGAGCCAGAATCACGAGCACCACTGAGAACATCGATAAGACCTTCACCCACTTCCGGCACTTCCAATTTAAATAGTTCAATCAATAATTCAGGGGCGACGCGACTAATGAAAAGTTGTGGGCCTCTAACCTCTGCACGCACCTGCTTCAAATAACCGCGCAGCCTGTCGCCAGGTCGTACGGCCTCACGAGGTATCAATTCATCACGGGTAATGACCGCTTCTGCGTTACCGCCCAAATCAAGAATAACATTCCCACGATCTACACGCTTGACGATGCCAGTGAGCAGCTCACCAACCCGGTCCTGATATTGTTCAATTATTTTCGCCCGTTCGGCTTCGCGGATTTTTTGAATAATGACTTGTTTTGCAGTCTGGGCAGCTATTCGGCCAAACCCAACTGACTCAACCAGCTCTTCGAAAAAATCGCCTGCAGCAATATCCGCCTGCTTTTCGAGCGCCTGATCCAGGGTCATCTGAGCGTCTTCATTTTCCAGTTCTTCGTCTTCGCTCAGCACCAACCAGCGGCGAAAGGTTTGATATTCGCCCGATATACGATCAATTGAAACGCGCAATTCCACTTCGCCGCTATAGCGCTTCTTTGTAGCAGCCTCCAGCGCCGACTCAATAGCGCTGATAACGATTTCCTTTTCGATGCCCCGTTCATTGGACAATGCATCGACTACCAGTAAGATCTCTTTACTCATTACAATCGCCTCTGATCGCATCAATACTGCTACTCACCACTTGTCAGTAACAGTCAATTACAATTTCGTAAATTACAAGTTCATGTTTCCGGCACAATACGGGCCTTCTCGATATCCTCCAATGGAAGCAGAATCTGCTCACCATCGACCTCCAGCCTTACCTGTCCATCTTGTAGACCGCGCAGCACTCCCTGAAAGTTGCGTCTGCCGTCTAACGGCGCAATCGTGCGTAACTTTACACGGTTACCATTAAATCTCATGAAGTGCTCTGCCGTGAACAATGGACGATCCAGTCCTGGCGATGAGACTTCTAATGTGAAATGCCCCTTAATAGGATCCTCCACTTCAAGCACACTGCTTACCTGGCGACTGACACTTTCACAGTCATCCACTGTTATGCCACCTTCCTTATCAATATAAAGTCTCAGGGTATAGCGGTTTCCACTGGGGAAGTACTCAATCCCCACCAGTTCACATCCCAGCATATTGACTGCCGGTTGCAACAACTGCGATAACTGCTCATTCGAACGCCACGTCATCAACTAGGGCCTGTTACCTGAAACAAAAAATGGGCCTAAGGCCCATCTGTAAAATTACTGTTTGCAGCCTTAAATGCTCTGCATCTAACCTTTACTTGAACCACCCGGCATATCGTAGCGAAAAAAAACCCCATAATGGGGTCGCATTTTACACCAACTTGTCTGACCCGAACCCGGCTCTTCGGGGCACATTATAGGTGCACAGATATGCAATTGCAATAATACAAAACCGCAAATTTTCCACACACAGTTAACACTCTACGGCCAGGAATTAACATCACGCAATATTAGGTATAGTTAAGCTGCCTGGATATCACTAATATTATTAATCAATAACATTAGTGATAATTTATAAGATATTGTTATAGTTATATAATTTAATGATCAGAATAGCTCAATAATCACACGCCAATATCATCTGTGCTGAACAACCCATTATGATAGATAATGCTCATAGAATATCTATTATCGATTGATATTTATCGTATTATCATGATTTTTGCATGAATTATTAATAAATTTATTGTCATATATGCCGATATGGATTATATTACCTATCAGAGGAAATGACGATGAAACGTTTGGATCAGCTAAAAAAACAACTGCGCCCTGGTCGCGTATACCGGCGCGTAGATCTCGCGCAGTGGTCAAAAAGCGTTGACCGACATGCCCGTGAGCTGGTTGATCAGGGCGTGCTGCAAAAACTCCAAAACGGACTGTATTACTATCCCAAGGCTTCCGTTTTTGGGCCAGTGCCGGCAGATGAGCACGAAGTGGTGCGCAGCTTCCTTAAAGAGGATGACTTCCTGCTCACCTCACCGAATGCCTACAACACTCTAGGACTGGGCACCACGCAGCTCTATAACACACGTTTCGTCTATAATCACAAGCGTCATGGACGCTTCACGCTCGGTGGCATGCCCTACGAGTTCCGCAGGAAGCCTCGTTTTCCACGACAACTGACAGAAGAATTCCTGCTCGTCGACCTGCTGAATAACCTGCCTGAACTGGCGGAGGACCCGACTGCGGTTCGTGAGAGCGCACGTGCCAAAGCGAAGGAACTGGATGCTGCCAAGCTCCAGCGTGCCTCACGTAACTACGGCAAGGTCGCCACCCGAAAATTCTTCGATCAGGTACTGACGGATGCCGGCTGATGCCTACCTGCACGATCGTCCTGATTTTTCCGATCTGATCCGGGTCGTTGCGGGTGAACGCAAGCTGTTACCGGCACTTGTGGAGAAAGACTACTGGATTATGCACTGCCTGTACGGCCTGGGCGCACAAGGCTTCATCTTCGAACTTAAAGGTGGTACCTCTCTATCTAAAGGCTTCGACATTATCCAACGCTTCTCGGAAGACATTGACATCCGTATCGATCCAGCATGTGCTCCTTTCGAGGTCTTCACCTCGCTGAATCAAACGAAGAAGGCGCTGCATATCGAATCCAGAAAGCAATTTTACGACTGGCTAGCGGATACTATCCAAATTGCAGGCATCGTCAGCATCGTTCGTGATCATGTCTTCGATGATGATAAATACCGCAGTGGCGGTATCCGTTTACATTACGATAGCACCTTCCATAATCCAGCGGGCCTTAAAGAAGGTGTCCTTCTGGAAGTTGGTTTCGATGACACCTTGCCGAATATGCGGCAAACGATCTCATCCTGGGCCTTCGGTCGAGGCGTGGAAGCCGATATTTCCATTGCCGACAACCGAGCGCTCGACGTACCCTGCTATCACCCCGGCTACACCTTTGTGGAGAAGCTGCAAACTGTCTCCACCAAATTTCGTCAGCAACAGCACAACGAGGAATTCCCGCCGAATTTCCTCCGGCACTATTACGATATCAGCCAACTCCTGGACCACCCAGATGTGATTTCATTCATCGGTACCCCGCAGTACCATACACGAAAGAAACAACGCTTCAGAAAAGATGACAACCTAATCATTTTAGAGAATGAAGCATTTCTTTTATCGGATCCAGCAACCAGGGAAAAATACACCCTCGCCTACCAAGCAACAGCATCTCTCTATTTCGGTGAACAAATCCCTTTCGATACCATCCTTGGAAAAATACAGAGTCAGATAAGTAAGTTATAGCATCCTGTACACCTGTTGAATTGCACTCAGATCCGCCCCATCAATAGCACTGAACAAAGACCCATTGTACGGTTAATATCAACCGAGCTATCAAACGATAAGTCTGTTATTGATGGGTTTTTCGTAAATGAAAATATTTGCGGGGCATAGGTCCAACGAAGTAAGGAAGTTGTCGGAAAATGAAAAAGAGTTGTAGTCAAATCTGGTGTTTAGCGAATTGAATCAAGCGGCGACCTGATTGACTACTGTTACCTCGACACCGTCTTTGAATTTGATTCCGGTTACCACCTTTGCCAGGTAATCGAAACCGCGTAATCGTCTCCACTTCTTCTCGGCACACAGACCGAGTTTGAACATCATGTGTAGCATGCCGTCACGCGACGGGCAGCCTGCTGATGAACCAGCGGGGGATAAAAGGAGTGATAGACGTGGCGTTATTAAGTCCAATCAGGCGGTGGCGACACCGCGACAAGATCTTTCTCGACCCGACGACCTGAACGGACGCTGATATCTGCCTTTGCTGCCGACGTCTCTTGTGAGTAACCTGCCTGACGACTCTTCATATAAAGACTCTCCTGTAAATGCGTGATGTGTTTACCAGACAAGTACTTTCTCCTCCTACGGACAAAAAGAACTTATCTGTTACTTACACTCAACCAGTCAAGATAATTGTCGTCTGACCGGCGCATTGCCTCACTAAAAACCAAACTACTTAAAGGTCGTTGCCTCATCTAAAATCATACTATTAACGTAACCAGTGAGGTGAGTTAGATGA
>QIGV01000198.1 GCA_003230085.1 Gammaproteobacteria bacterium | reverse complement strand
GTCTGCGGGTGGTTTCAGAATAGATCGGTATATAGAAGGGGTGCAGTTTGACCAGGTCCGGCGCCAGTTTTAATAGTAATGCGCGTTCACGCAGACATTCGTATACCAGTCTGAATTGTGCCGTTTCCAGGTAGCGTAAGCCGCCATGGATTAATTTGCTGGAGCGGCTGGATGTCTCACAGGCCAGGCTATTTTTTTCCAGGGCCAGCACAGAATGACCACGCGCTGCTGCGGCTTGCGCAACGCCGGCACCGTGTATGCCGCCACCAACGACTACAATGTCATAAGTTTTTTTCTGCATAGTTCCTCAGGGAAACGGGTCATTCAATTTACTTGAATAGGTGATGGCGATGCATTTCGCCGATGCTCATGGTTTCGATCAGATGTCCTCCGCGCTTGTATAAATGTAGCGCTAATTCAGGATCGGTGATCTCGTAGAGGACCCACGACCAATGGCCCGGCCAGAGTGGCTCTGCTGTATCAGGCAGTTTAGTGTAATTACAGATCAGGTAGTCGGGGCCCAGTGTGCGAGCAGAGTGGAGTGATTTGTCATTGTATTTTTTCAGGATCCAGCCGGTCTTTATTTGTCCCTGCTGATGGACTTCCTTAATGGCAGTGGTGTTGTAGGAGATCAGGATACGGCGTTCGGCAAGCGGGAGACTTAACTGGATGACACTGCTCACGACGGCTGCAATGCCGTGATACGACAGACTTTCCTCTTTCAATTCCAGAAATACCGAAACGCCGGGCCAGCTGAGCAGCATTTCAATCAGCGCGCTGAGCGTCGGAATTCGAGTATCGTTAAATCGTTTGCCGAGACGCTCGTTCTCGCCGGCGCTGAGACGCCCGATCTGCGCCAGTGTATGGCTCATGATGGTGCCTGGCGCACCTGTTGTGCGTGTCAGGGTGGCGTCATGGAACAATACCGGCACACCATCTGCACTGACCTGGATATCAACCTCAATAAACTGTGCGCCTGCGTTCAAAGCGGCTTCTATTCCTACCAATGTGTTTTCAGGATAGTGCGCCGCATATCCCCGGTGGCCGACCAGGATAGGTCTGGATATCCTGTCGTCAGGTACATTCTTCATGACAGACTAGCGACGCGTGTGGCCATTATTTTTTTCCAGCGCTGGTAATTACTATTCAGAGTTGGTGCTGTGTGTGGTGCAAAATGAGTGTTATCACTGGGTTGATTCCCCGTTGCCAGGCAACCTGTCAGTAGATACGCCAGGCCATAGGAGGTGGTCTCATGTTCCTCCACACGAAGAACTGGCCATCCACTGAGATCCGCTATTCGCTGGCACAGGCCATCCAGCCTGGCCAATCCACCGCCAATGACGATTCTCTCCGGCGATTGGGGTAGAACTTGCATTTCTTCCAGATTCAGCTGAATTAAAAAGACGATGCTTTCAATAACCGCGCAGACTTTTTGCCAAGTCTTACCTTCACCTACAAAGTTTGATTCAAAATCAGGCAAAACATAAGGCGTACCCAGTCCGGCAACCCCATTGATAAACAGCAGTTGCCCGCTCTCCCGGCTTAACCATTCCGGCAGGACCTCAAAATCTACACGTAGCTTATATACATCTTCAAGCCACGACAACGCACTAGCTGCGCCATTGACAGTGCCTTCCAGGGTATAGCTTATATTAGTGCTCTCCTGTATCAGGACACTGTTGAGTAAAGACGGGGAAAACTGCGGTTCTGGGCCAATGATACGCTGAATAAATGCGCCGGTCCCGATGGTGATGTAAATATTTTTCTGGTCCGGTTCACCATGTGCAAAAAGCGCTGCAGCCTGATCGCCAGTCACAATTGTCAGTGGAATCTTGTAGTCACTTAAATCAAGTGTGCCGTATTGGTACCGGGTGGGTACACACTGCGGCAATGTCGTCGCGGGGAGACCAAACAGGCGGAGGAGGTGGGGCGACCAATCATGGTGTTCAAACTCCCAGAGCAGGGTACGTGAGGCATTGACCGGATCAGCCAGCAGTGGTCGCTCTTTTACCAGGTGATAGATCAGAAAGCTGGCCATCGGGCCCATGGAAAGACTGTTACTCTTAAGGGCATGGCGGACTCCAGGTAGATTATCCAGACACCAGCGTAATTTAGAAGCGCCATAGTGTGCTGAGAGAAATAATCCGGTTACGCGGTGTATGTTGTCTGCATGTTCAGAAAATTGTTCCAGCCAGGTGGCGCCACGCCGGTCTTGCCAGCTGATGATGGGGGAAAGCGGTTCACCGCTTATGTTATCCCAGCATACGATATTCGAGCGTTGTGTCGCCAGCGCTGCACCGCACAGATTATTTAGCCCGGGTGGCAGCTGCTCAATGGCAGTTGTTATTGTGCGCTTGATGGTTTCCAGTAGGGCATTGGCATCATATTCCACGTGATCTGCACGGGGTCGAATAGTGACGATGTCTTCATATGCCTCGGTCAGACATTGGCACTGGCCGTCAAATATCATGGCTCGGATCGCATGTCCCCCCTGGTCGATTGTCAGGTATAATTCATCAGAATCTGTTGGAAGTGGGGTTTTCATGGCATTATTTTGTCACTTACACAGGCAGTAAAATTATAATTCATTGAATTATATAATTATTTAAATATGGCATAGTCTATGCTAGTTAATATATGAAATGTTAATTTGGGCTTCAGTCCCTTTTTGATCTTTCACCTCCCTCAAGATTGGGGTGCATTTATTGCACCCCTTTTTTTATGGAACCATAATGCTAAGGACGTAACGCCCGGAAAATGCATGACGCCCATATGAGAACCAAGAGTTAAGGCATGTCATATAGACAAGTTTTTCTATTTCGTTGCCTGTTTATCATATCGCTCATCGCGGTGGTCTATCTCGCCTTTGCGCCAATTGACCATACCATGATTGGGCGCATAAATGATAAGGCCAGTCACATTTTCGCTTTTTTCATGCTGGCCCTGCTGGCGGACTTTTCATTTCCCAGAAAGGATTTTGGATGGCATAAAATATTGCCCTTGGTCCTGTTTGGATTGGTGGTCGAAATCATGCAATATTTTCTACAGCTCGGGTTTTTTTCATTATTTGATTTGCTTGCAGACGTCCTGGGTCTGATTTTGTACGCCTTTAGTTATCCGCTTCTTAAGCGCTTACCCTTTATTCAGCTACGCTGGAGATAATCAACAATATTAATGGCTGATCAGGGATGTTAGACTTACCCTTATCATCTTTAGCATAGTGACGTTAAATTTCTGATAGGAGAACCCAGATGAGAACGGCAGTGCTGTTTTTCGTTTTGCTTGCATTTCCAATATTGTTGTTTGCAGGTGATGAGAAAATTGAGGGAGGGTTTGGTATAATACTGGGAGAACAGGCTAGCAAAGAAGATCTTCCCGGCGCCATGGATCTGGAGGAATTAGACAGCAATGGTGATGAAACAGTCTATCAATTCATTCCAGAACATCCCTATCAGCCCTTAACAGAATACTCAGTCTCTGTGACACCTTATTCCAAAAAGGTGTATCAGATACAGGCGACTGGTTTGTTCAAAAAGAAAGTAAAGTGCGTTAAGGAACTCGGTAAACTCGAAAAAATACTATCCGAAAAATATGGAGACAAAAATATTGATTCCAGTTTGCGATTTACCAAGCTCAATCGAATAAATTATGGCAAGGGAGCGAGAAGAATTTATGCGGGCTGCATGGGTTATTTCAACAATCATACATTAAAATTGACCTACGTAGATCAAGATTTGAGGAAGGCCGGCATGAATGAGAAACCGGCTAAGGTGGAGCTGGGTACAGCTGACACAGAAGCAAGGGATGCGTCAGGATTATAATAAAATTGGCGGAAACAGGGTGTCGCCAACTCGGCAGTCTTACTGCAGGTGCTTCAATTATAGGATGATTTTATGGGTGTTATATATCTCCAGATAGGTATTATTTTGTTTCTTGTGCTCGTGCTTGGGCTCGTAGCCTATGGTGACTGGCGTACGACGAAAAAGCGTGAGGCGGAAGAAAAAGGTGAAATGCAACGTGAGCTGGAATAGTGCTAGCGAAACAGGGCTATTCGTTACACCACGCTAGTTGTAGGTGACGATAATATCGAAAGTGGGTGACGCGGCATCACCGTTGGCATGTGCCGTTGTTGTACTGACATCAAGTCCCAGCAATAATATTACAACCGGTGCTGGTTGGCGCCGCCGATGCAGAAAAGAGACTCCAGCTGAGATTGCTGGAATCGGCATGGGTAATAGGTGGGAGGCACTAGCGGTGTCTAGCGCAATAGATTATTAAATCAGGCTTATACCAACTGTAATTTATGCGGCCATCTTAACCCGGTTTCGCCCAGATTCTTTGGCTTGGTAAAGCGCTTGATCAGCTCGATGCAGCAGAATGCTTGGGAGATCGTCTGCATTAAACTGGGCAGCGCCTATCGATATTGTTACTCGACCATACACTTCCTCGCTTCTCATGTCTTTCAAAGTGCCAGATGCAATAGTTTGTCGGATCTGTTCTGCTACTACCAATGCGCCGAATAATTCAGTTTGAGGAAGAATTACTGCAAATTCTTCGCCCCCAAAACGCGCAGCCATATCTTTTCCCTTGATACACTGCTTGAATATTGAAGCCACAAATCGAAGAACTTTGTCTCCAACAATATGGCCATATTCGTCATTAACTTTTTTGAAATAATCTATATCAGCAAGCAATACACAAAATGGAGATTTCATATCACGAGCTGCATGGATGGCCTGTTCCAATGTTGTATCAAATGCCTTACGATTGGAAATGCCTGTTAGCGCGTCAATTAACGATTCTTCCTTAACTTGCGCCAATTCCTTACGTAAGGATTCCATTTCATTTGCAATGTGGGTTAATTGCGTTTCAAATTGACGCTGGGATTGTTCTGTCGTACGGGTCTCTTTGATCACCTTATTGACTTCAGCCGCCATTGCCTCAGGTGATGTTTTTGTATGCAGGATGCCTGCGAATTGATTGAGTTTTTCAGTATAACTGGACAGATTTCCACTTGAGTGTTCAAAGTCTCCCCGCATATTAGTGATTATACTGACTAGCCCCTGGCGGACTTCATTCAATGCCTCATCATCTTGTATGAAAAACCGTTTATACCATCCCCAAAGGCTCTCCGTAGGTGCATTAGTAGATTGCGAAACTACCTCAATAAGTGCCGTTCTCAGCGCTTCGTTTTTACCTGCTACAAAGTCATACCCCAACCGATAATTCAATGGCGATAATGGTATTTTATGCTTGGGTAAGAGTGAAATTGCCATGCGAAGATATTCACTAGCTTGCTCTTCATTTTCAATATATGGGTTTTGATCCATTATTAATGGCCTTTATTTTTAAGTTAACATGCAAAATTATGCAACATAACCCCGTACCTGATAGGAAAGGATTTGGAGGAAATTTATGTGGAGATATCGAATTTCACACTGATAGCGTCGGCATGAATTTCTTTTTTCTAAAGTGATCTGATAGAAAGCTCGTTTACTATAATGGAAGTGCAGGGTAGAAAAATGTCTTATTCGAGGCATTTTTCTGCTCACTAAAGAAATTATTGCCTCGGGTTAGGAATCTTGGTCCCAGTGGTCACTCCCTAACTCAAGATCTAGGCTGATTTCGAGTTTCAACGCGCAGTGGCTAAAGCTGTCGCCCTAAAAGCCTCGGCAATGCGGTGCTTCATGCAAGAATGATATCTTTAGATCATCTGTAAATAGCCTAAAAAGGAGATTTTTCAAGTAATTTCCACGACAGCCGACAATCATACCGAAGGGGCAGTGGGTACCATCACCGTGGTCAGGGATCTATTCAATCAAAACCAGTATTGATCACAGGCAATTTGTCTCCTTTTGTCACTGTCCTTAACGGGTGGTCGGCCCCTCATCAGGCCACCCACTTTATTCTGAAAGTGCGTTCAATATAGTTTTTTCTGTCTTTAAGATTCAAGGGATACGCTTTGAATGGATTTAGACCCACATGGGTATAATGCTACTTGATTAGGTGTGAACTGACATTCAATTTTAACCCTTACGAATAACTGTAAATCAATGAGGTAATTCTCCCGGCTTTGCTATGAGATTCCTTAAAGGTAAGGAAGAACTATAGCGCGGTTAAATCGTTTGCCGGTGTCCTTCCGGTTTCCAGGCGGGCGCGATCACATTGGGCATGCTGGAGCGTTTGAGCAGGCGAGCGGGAGCAACTGTGAATTCGCCGTAACAGCGATTAATGTAATCCATGACTTCATCAAGCTGGGCGCTGCTGTCATCAGGGCCAGCAAATAATTCCAGTTGTTGTTTGCGGGGGCGTGGGTCGAGCGCTGTAATCTGCACTTGATAGATCGGCTCATCATGCCACCGGTTTTCCATGACAAAGCGGCACAGGTCGAACAGGGGAGCACCATGATTGATGGGCGTGGTGGTGCGCAATTTGTCGCTAAGCCAGCCGTCCCTGGTGCGCAGACCAATAAAGTAGGACTGTGCCTCGAGATGATGGCGGCGCAGTCGTGTGGTGACTTTTTCACTCATATGTTGTAGATAGGTCAATAATACCTCTCGATCCCGGGTACGCGGCGGGACTATCTTGCCGTGGCCGATGCTCTTGGGTGCTGGCGTGTCAGCATGGATCCGGTCCGGATCATCTCCCTGACACATCAGCCAGATACGCCGTCCGAGATTGCCGAAGCGCCGCGCCAGCACACTAATGGGGAGCTTGCCGACATCGCCGCAAACAAAGGCGCCGTGTTGGGCCAGGAAACTGCCAATGCCTTCAGCAATGCCACACAGTGCCGTCACGGGGATATCGCGTAGGCGTTGCCGCGCCTCCCAGGGCGGGATCATGGTAAAGCCATTTGGTCTGACCAGCTTGGAGGCAAACTTGGCGGTGGTCTTGTCACCACTGATGCCGATGGAGCAGGGCAGTTCACAGGCCTCATGGACTTTCTCCTCCACCATCCGTCCCATGCGTGCAGGGGTGCCATAGAGGCGCTGGCAATGAGTCACATCGAGAAAGGCCTCGTCCACAGAAAAGACCTCAATATCAGGACTAACATCCTTCAGAGCATGCATGATGGCCATGGAGACCCGGGCATAGACCTCGGGGCGGGCAGGGCGCTGGATGAGATCAGGGCAGAGGCTGCGGCCCTCCCTAAGGCGCATGCCGGTTCTGATGCCCTGCGCCCGCGCTTCATAAGAAGAGGTGATGATGCAGGATCCTACTTCTCCGTTGGTGACAGCGACCGGCTTGTCGCGCAGCTCGGGAAAGTCACGCTGCTCGATGGCCGCAAAGAAAGCATTCATATCCATATGAATGATGGCGCGCGGCCAGATGACGGGGCAACGATCCTGCATGTTCACCTTGAAGAGACGCTTTGATAAGAGCGCATCTGGCCGACCACAATGCCCTGGATGCGCACCCGTGATGCGGCATAGGTGATCGGGCGCAAGGCAGTATTTGCCGGGCGCAGGGTGATGCTATCGTCGCGGTTGTGCTGCAGGTATTTCAGGGTGGCTTCCTCATTGTCCAGCAAGGCCACCACGATATCCCCATTGTCGGCACGCTGACCTTGCTTGATGATGACCATATCGCCGTCGAGAATCCCGGCATCGATCATAGAATCACCTTGAACTTTAAGCACAAATCGATTGGGTCCCATAAAAAATTCACTGAGATCGATTTCCTCCTGGTCGGGAATGGCCTCGATAGGCTGCCCGGCAGCGATGCGTCCCAGCAGGGGCAGGGAGGTGCTCTCTGCTGGTGGGGGATGACACAGGCGCATGCCCCGGTGACGACCGGGGATCAGCTCGATCAGACCGGCCCTGGCAATGGCCCGGACATAGCGGTGGACAGTACCCTTGGACTGAATGCCCAGCCCCGCAGCAATTTCGTTCAACAGGGGCGCATGGCTGTGGTGAGTAATGAAGTCGCGGACAACCTGATAGGTGTCCTGTTCCCGTCTGGATAGCATCACCGGTTCTCCTGAAGTTCTCATTGTCGCCCATAATAGAGAACTTTTAGAGAACTTTCAAGATTTAGGGGGACAGTATAAGATTTAGGGGGACAGTATACTTAATTCTAAATCAGTTGTTCCCAAGTGGCTGATCGGTCTGCGGATATTTAGAATTAAGTATACTGTCCCCGGAATACTATACCTCCACCATCTCAAAATCGTCTTTGGATGCGCCACAGACAGGGCACTCCCAATTGGCGGGTATATCTTGCCAGCGTGTTCCCGCTACAATGCCTTCCTCAGGCAGGCCTTGTTCTTCGTCATAGATAAAACCACATATGATGCATTGCCACTTCTTCATGATGTACTCCTTTAAATTAGCTATGAATTTTGTGAGATTGGGGGAAAAGTTTATTGGCTGGAAACCTTATCCAGCGTCGCGCGATAACGGTTTGCATGACGCTCTTCCACCTTGGCCAGCGCGCCGAAGCGTTTCGCTGCCATTTCCAGAACCGCAGTAAATTGCTCGGCATGCTCACGCGATTCCTCGATTTGTTCATCAATCTCTTTCACCGCGGCGTGATTCTTCTCCTCTAACGCCGTATGACGGAAGGCAGGGTACATTTCGGTGTATTCATAGGTTTCGCCTTCGATAGCCAACTCAAGCATTTTTTCCACCGTCAGCGAGTCCTTGGGGTAGAGTAAATCCAAATGGCTGAATGCGTGAGCGGTCTCCTGCTCGGCGGTAATTTCGAACACTTTCGCTACCTCAGCAGCGCCTAACTCGCGGGCACGGCGGGCAAAAAAGAGGTATTTACGGTTGGCCATGGACTCGCCCGCAAAGGCGGCTTCCAGATTTTTAATCGTTTTTGATACGTCGCTGTTGCTCATGGTTATTTCTCCTTCTTACCGGTTTGAATATCTGTTTCATTGTGTTGGAATCAGTATCGTTGTAATCTATAATTCAGTCCAATTGATTAATTTTAACTAACTAATAGAAATTATCGATTTATGAATCTACCCTCAATCCGCCAGCTGCAATACCTGCTTGCCGTTGTAGAGCTGCGCCATTTTGGTCGAGCCGCCGAACGTTGTTTTGTCACCCAATCCACTCTAAGCACCGGCATTCAGGAGCTGGAGAATATGCTGGGAGTACAATTGCTGGAGCGAACAAAAATAAAAGTATTGCCCACGCCGTTGGGGCTGGAGATGGCTGAAAAAGCACGTCAGTTGCTGACGATCTCCGCTGAGATGGTGGCGCTGGCAAGCAGCGAGAAGGCCCCAATGGTGGCACCACTCAGACTGGGGGTTATTCCCACCATTGGCCCTTTTTTGTTGCCCAAAGTGCTACCGGCAGTGCGGGAGCAGTTTCCTGATTTGGAGCTGTTTCTAGTAGAAGACCAGAGCGCACGATTGTTACAACGGCTCGATATCGGTGAACTCGACTGCGCTATTCTTGCTTTACCGTACGAACTAGGCAAACATGAATACAAAAGCTTTTTCCAGGAGATTTTTTACGTTGCATTTCCCAGCAGCCATCCGCTGAGTCGAGGTGGACCGATCTCTTCAGCCGACTTGCCTGTAGAGCAACTGTTGATGTTGGAAGATGGCCACTGCTTTAAAGACCACGCCCTCTCTGCTTGCCATTTCAGCGGCTTGCAACAGCGCGCGGCGTTTCAAGGCACAAGTCTCTATACGCTGATCGAAATGGTCGCCGGAGGACAAGGCATTACCTTCCTACCCGCCATGGCTATTGATTCCAGCCTGGCACAGCAGCCAGGGATAAGTCTGCGGCCGTTGGCGGAAAGTGGCCCCCACAGAGAGATCGGCCTGGTTTGGCGATCTACTTTTCACAGAAAGAGAGATTTGTACCTACTGATTGAATTAATGGAGACGGTATTAGCTGAGCTGTAGGGAATATTTTGGCAAAACCGTGCACGTTAGAAAGGCCCCCGGAATTTTTCCGAGGGCTTTATTTCTGAAAGCTACTATTTTATTGAAAAGGTGTTGGTCGTGGTGTCTTGTCGCTAGACGGTGGCAAGAGCGGCAGACGGAAGGAGGGTTGGTCACCGGTAAGTGTCTTCAAAAAAGCGACGATCCTGGTCTTCTCTTCATCGGTGAACTGCTTTCCAAGTTGTATGCGGCCCATGGTCTCCACCGCCTCCTTCAACGTGGCTGCACCGCCATCATGAAAGTAGGGGTAGGTCAGTTCAATATTGCGCAGTGTGGGTACCTTGAACACCATTCGATCAGACTCTTCTCCGGTGACACCAAAACGCCCCTGCGCCTTGTTAGTTGTTTTATAGGGAGCAACAAGTCCCATCTTTTGATAGGAAGTTCCACCTACCGCAGGACCATTATGGCAGCCGACACAGCCACTCTCTTTAAACAGTTTGTACCCGGCTAACTCTGTCTTGCTGATCGCGTCTTTTTCGCCCATAAGCCATTTATCGAAACGAGAATTTGGTGTAACCAGCGTTTTCTCAAATTCGGCAATCGCAGTGGTCACGCCATCAATATCAATGTTGTCATTACCAAATACCTGCTGGTACTCGATGACATAGCCGGGAATAGATTGAAGCACCTCGACAGCAAGTTCATGCGAGGAGGCCATCTCACCCGGATTGGTAATTGGCCCACCCGCCTGCTCTTTCAAGTCTTTGGCACGGCCATCCCAAAACTGGGCCAAAATCAGGCTGGCGTTAAGGACGGTTGGCGCATTGATTGGTCCCTGATTCCATTTATGGCCAATTGAGGTCTTGATATTGTCTGTGCCACCGAGACTTAGATTATGGCAGGAATTACAGGAGATAAAACCTGACTTGGAGAGACGGGGATCAAAAAAGAGTTTTTTCCCCAGTTCTACCATCGCCGGATTGATAGCGGTGACCGGGGCTATTGGCTGGATCGGCTCATTAGACGGGGGGGCTGCCCATACTAATGGCGTTATGAGCATAGTGGACAATGCGCAACTTAAAAAAAGTGATGGTTTATATATCATGGCTCTTCTCTCTCTAAAGGGTAAGGAAACGGATTATGTGTGCCAAACAGGATAGAGAGTGGGTAGTAATCAATCCAATTGATAATTTAGAATTCAGTATTCGTTATTTTCTATTTATTAAAGTCCCGGAAAACCGGGGTCAGACTGTAGTTTCTAACTCGGTAGGTAGCGAGAACGGCGTTGAATGTTATTTTTTGGTGTTGTTGATTATAAATAAGAAAACATTATTAATTATATATAGTTATTGATTATTTCATATATTTAACAAGAGATAATAACTTGTCTTTTGAGTATAGGATTCCGGGGACAGTATACTTAATTCCCAATATCCGCATGCCGACCGGCCGCTTGGGAATACCTGATTTAGAATTAAGTATACTGTCCCCGAAATTCGTCCCCTGCCCCCGAAATTCCGCGGAATTGCCTCTACTTGTTCAGATTCCGTTCAGCTTGGATGGCGTACATTAACTCTATTCCTGATGATTTTAATGATTTGTAACTGTAGATAACGGGGATATGGAGTATGAACACCAACTATCTGATCAGAAGAGGAGTATAAAAATGAAACGCCAAAATCTGAAATTTGTCTTAACCCTGATGTCCAGCCTGTTCGGTTTTGCCTTGCTGGCAGCATTGGTGGCACCGGCTACAGCCTTGGCTGATGAAGACGGGGCGCTGGGTCTGGCGAAGAAGAGTGGCTGCCTGGCCTGTCACAGCGTGGAGAAAAAAGTTGTCGGTCCCGCATGGCAGGATGTCTCCGCCCGTTATAAGGGTGATGAGGGCGCAAAGGCACAACTGGTTGCCAAGGTTAAGGCTGGTGGCAAGGGTAACTGGACCGAGGTGACCGGTGGTGTACCCATGCCTCCTTATTCCCCACGCGTCGCTGATGCGGATATCGAGACCCTGGTGGACTTTGTACTGTCATTGGCCGAATAGTCACTGGACTGCATAGTCCAGGTACCTGTTAGGTAATTCCCCCGTCCCCGATCCTCCCCTCCATTCAGCAAAGAGGGGCGGGGGAATTTTTTTAGAACGACCACTTTCCAATTCAATCTGTTGTTTCAATCGCGCACCCAGTAGAATCATCCATCAAGTTGGAATTAACAGGATGATATTTACAAGTGGCGCAATCACCAGCAACTAATCATTCACCACTACTATCTTTGCGGGGGCTCACTCACAGCTATCGTGAGGGCGAACGTGTTCGGCAGGTACTGGATCATATCGATCTGGATATCGGGGAGGGCGAATTTATCGCCATACTGGGTCGCAGTGGTTCGGGGAAATCCACCTTGTTTAACCTGATCAGTGGTATTGATCAGCCCCAGTCCGGTGAGATCCAGATGCTGGAAACCAGGCTATCTGCGCTGAATGAGCACGACAGGACGATGTACCGTCGCCGCAACATCGGATTTATTTATCAATTCTTTAATTTGTTGCCGACCCTGACGGTCAGGGAAAATCTTCTGCTTCCCCTTGAACTCAATAAGCTACCGCCTGATCGGGCCGACGAGCTACTGGCGGCAGTGGAGTTGACCGATCGCGCCGACAGTTTTCCAGACTGCCTGTCGGGCGGGGAACAACAGCGTATCGCCATTGCCCGGGCACTGGTCCATGATCCCGGGCTGGTGCTGGCCGATGAGCCTACCGGCAATCTGGATATGCAAACCGGACAGCATATTCTTGAAATGCTTGACCGTCTGGTGCGGCAGTCAGGGAAAACGCTGGTCCTGGCGACCCATTCCCGAGCCGTTGCCGAAAAGGCGGATCGTGTTCTGGCGCTGGCCGATGGAAAATTCACTACCAATGTAGAAGCCTTCGCATGGTGAGCGGCGTGTCAGTTCTCTATCCATGTGATAATTACGGATTCAGCGTCCCTGCAATGTCCTGCAGCAAGGCGCAGTGCGAAGGCAATGATTATTTCCTTGTCGAGCACTGGAACGCAGCTGCGGGACATTGCAGGGACACCCTTCGGGTTAGCTTGTCAACGCCCACGGACTGCGTTCCGCCTCTTGACAAGGGAATGGCCATTGCCTGCGAGACGAGCCTTGCCGTGAACGTTGACAACCTAACTGAACTCGTAATTATCACATGGATAGAGCACTAGCCTTGCGCAGGCAGAAAATCCTGCGCCTTGCGAGCCTCCGCTACCTGTTGCAGCACCCGTGGCAACTGGCGTTGACGATCATTGGCATTGCCCTCGGTATCGCAATTATTGTCGCCGTCGATCTGGCCAATGAGAGCGCTACTCGCGCCTTTCAGGTTTCCATGGAGAATATCAGCGGTCGGGCAACCCACCAGATTGTAGGCGGTCCTTCGGGCCTTGATGAAAGTATTTACACCCGTCTACGCACCGAACTCGGCGTGCGTAATAGCGCGCCTGTACTGGAGGCCTATGGGGCCAGTGGGAACGAGACACTGCATTTGATCGGGATCGATCCACTAGCGGATGCCAGGCAGGGTTCCCGTTTTGGGACCACAGAGGATGGTGTCATCCAGGAATTGATTACCACACCTAATACTGCATTGCTGGCAGCGCCAACTGCTTCACGCATGAACCTGACAAAAGGCGATGACTTTGAGGTCAGCCTGGGTGGACGCAGCTATCGTTTGCATATAGTCGGTCTGATTAAACCGCAGAATCAGTCTGCGGCGGCGATTGAAGGCCTGCTGATCACTGATATCAGCACTGCACAGGAAATTACGAATTATCTTGGCCGCCTGAGCTGGGTTGACCTTGTCCTGGATGCAAATGCGGATGCCGCGCTGGTGGAGAAAATCAAGGCCAGCCTGCCTGCAGACGCCGAGCTGGTGCCAGCGGCATCGCGCAGTAATGCCATGGCGCAAATGAGCAAGGCCTTCAGGACCAATCTGATGGCGATGGGCTTAATGGCGCTGATCGTCGGCATGTTCCTGGTCTACAACACGATGACCTTTATGGTCATACAGCGGCGTCATTTACTGGGTACCCTGCGTGTGCTGGGGGTCACCAGACGGGAACTCTTTCAGGTGATATTGAGTGAGGCTCTGTTGGTAGGGGTAGTCGCCACCCTGCTAGGCCTGGCGATCGGTGTCTTGTTGGGACAAGGGCTGGTTCATCTAGTGACCCGCACCATCAATGATCTCTATTTCGTGGTCACGGTCACTGATCTGCAGTTGTCTGCAACGCCTATGATCAAGGCGGCGCTGCTGGGCTTGGGTGGAACACTCATCGCGGCATTCATTCCCACGCTTGAGGCAGCTTTGACCAGCCCACAGGCAGCCCTGCGCCGCTCGACGCTGGAGGCGCATACCCATGTCTTTATTTCCCGCCTGACAGTCGCCGGGCTTGTCTTGTTTACGGCCGGCCTGCTATTGCTACTGATACCGAGCACTGCCATCTTCCTGGGGTTCACTTCACTGTTTTTATTGATTCTGGGAATGAGTTTTATGGCTCCCTTGCTGGTGATGAAGTGTGTTCATCTCTGTAATCGCTGGGGCAGTACCCGATTTGATATCACTACCCGACTGGCTATCCGGGGCATCTCGGATGCCCTCAGCCGTACCGGTACGGCGATTGCTGCCCTGATGCTCGCCGTGGCGACAACCATCGGCGTTAGCATCATGATAGACAGCTTTCGCAGCAGCGTAGTGGACTGGCTGGAAACCACTATGCGTGCAGATATCTATCTCTCTGCACCGGACCTGGGTTCAGGGCGGTCATACGCTGCGCTTGATACCGGACTGATCCGTAACATTCAATCACTGCCCGGAATTGCAGGTGTTTCCGAAGGCCGACAGGTGACGATTGAATCCGGGGCTCTGCTCACAGAAGTGTTTGCCCTGAGATTTTCAGCGGGGATACAGCCGGGATTCAAACTCAAGGGAGGTGATCCTCCCTCGATATGGAAAGCCTACCTGAATGGGGATGCAGTTCTCGTATCAGAACCGCTGGCCTATCATCGTGGCCTGCAACCCGGTGATACCATTGAGCTGCGCACTGATCGCGGTCCTCAAGCATTTGGGATCGCCGGGGTCTACTATGATTACGGTTCAGAACAGGGCAAGGTTCTGATGGAGCGCGATCTTTACAATCAATATTTCCAGGATCGTGAAACCGGTGGGCTTGGCCTGTATCTGAAACCTGGTGTCGAGGTGGACAGCATCATTGAACAGGTCAAGGCACTGGCTGCGCAGGCAGGACAGAACATCAGGTTGCGTTCCAATCGGGACATCCGTGCCTATACCTTGCAGATCTTTGATCGTACTTTTGCGATCACTCATGTTTTGCGCCTGCTGGCTATCCTGGTGGCCTTCATCGGTATCCTTACCGCGCTGATGGCGCTGCAATTAGAACGGGCCAAGGAAATTGCAGTATTACGGGCGACTGGTGTGACTCCTTTCGAGGTGGCGAAAATCATTACCCTGCAAACAGGTGTGATGGGCCTGCTGGCAGGCCTGTTTGCGATACCAACCGGACTGGTGCTGTCTCAGGTACTGATTCACGTGATCAACAAGCGCTCTTTTGGCTGGAGTATGGAGTCTCTGATCAACGTCAATGAATTGTTTGCAGCCATCGTGCTGGCCGTTGGTGCGGCATTGCTTGCGGCCATCTATCCCAGCTGGAAAATGACCCGTACCGCGCCGGCGCTGGCGCTGCGGGAGGAATGACGCATGATTGTGCTGATGAACCGACAACAGTCAGGTTTGTTATTTATTTTGGCCATGTTGTTAATGATGTCGGCCTGTAGCCAGTCTGCGGATATTACGCCGGAAGGTAACGCAGGAATATCCTCTTTCCTGGAATCTGATGACAACAAGGGTTATACACGCGCCGAGAAAATACGGGAATTCCGCTTCCCAGAGGATCATGGCGCCCATCCGGATTATCGCACTGAATGGTGGTACTTCACCGGAAACCTGGCAACAGAGGAGGGGCGGCATTTTGGCTATCAGCTGGTGCTGTTCCGCTTTGCGCTGAAACCTGGGCGTACCACACGCACTTCTAATTGGGCCACGAATCAGGTTTATATGGCTCATCTGGCATTGACCGATGTGGCGGCACAAGAATTTAAGTTCTATGAGCGTTTTGCACGTAATGCAGTGGGCCTGGCAGGCGCCCGGGCAGAGCCGTTTCATGTATGGCTGGACAACTGGCAGGTCAAGTCTGTGAACGATGATAGCGGGACATGGGTGCTACAGGCCAGCGAGGAAAATCTAGAGATTGCCCTGACATTATCGCCAAGTAAACCGATTGTGTTGCAGGGGGATCGTGGTTTGAGTCGCAAGGGTCCGTCTGCGGGTAACGCCTCTTATTATTATTCCATTACCCGCATCGATACAAAAGGGACGATCACGCTGGGGGAGCAACGCCATCAAGTAACGGGCTTATCGTGGCTGGACCGTGAGTGGAGCACCAGTGCGCTGAATGAAGACCAGGAAGGCTGGGACTGGTTTTCATTACAATTGACGAATGGCTATGATTTGATGTACTACCAACTGCGTCGCAAGGATGGCAGCATCGAGCCGTTTAGCAGCGGGACTTTGATCGGTCCGCAAGGCGGCACGACCACTCTGCGTGCTGAAGATATCATTCTCGAAACCCGGGATGTTTGGGAGAGTCCACAGGGAGGACGTTACCCGGTGGCCTGGCGCATGAAAATCCTGCCCGCCGGTCTCGATCTGGAGATTACGCCTTATCTTCACGCACAGGAACTCGATACGACAGTTCGTTACTGGGAAGGGGCGGTATCGATACAGGGTAGGCAAGGGGATGAAAAGATCGCGGGCAATGGGTATCTTGAAATGACAGGATATGCACAATGACCGGGGCAATATAGTTAGGTTTTATTATTTTCTGCTATTGGCTCGCGCTGACTTACGCGTGTCTTGCTATCTTGTAGCGTTAGGCAGATAATTTATTCTGTTGAATATATCAATCATCAAGTTGATACAGCTTGATCTGGCAACACGGTTCTTTCTCGGCAATACAGCTAATTAACACAAAATATCAGGAGGAGGACGACCCATGGCAAATTATCTTCTTATCGAATCACGCGATCCCTACGCGACCCATGAAGTACGACACGATTTTCATCTGGCCTGTAATCTGGCCAAGGCGGGCAATAAAACCACTCTGTTTCTGGTTCAGAACGGCGTTATTCCGACACGTAAAAATGCCATAAGCAGTGGCTTGTTACATGCACTGGATAACGGGGTGGAAATTTTGTGTGATGAATTTTCATTACGCGAACGTGGTATCCCCGTCGACACGATCATGCCCGGCATAAACATAGCGCCAATTGATACCATCATTGATCACATGGTGGATGGCAGTAAAGTACTGTGGCTATAAGGAGGCTTCTATTATGTCAGATAACAAGACCTTAACATTTTCCATTATGGACGGGCCGTTTGAGCAGGCACGTACGGTTACCGTGATGCGTCTACTGAATGTGGCGGCACGGCGTGGTTATAACATCAATATCTTCGCCTATGAAGGTGCGGTGAGCCTACCTTTTGCACGCCAGTCCAAACATCCAAACGCTGTACATGGCCGGGATATTGAGGAGGAAGACCACCCCTTGCCCAAGGACTGGATAGCATCTTTAATCAAAAGCACTGCAGCAAATGGTGGCCAACTGGACTGGATCAATTGTGGATTATGTGTCGATGAACGTGGCATGCAAGAGTCCATAGAGGGTGTTCGCCGTGGCACACCTGGAGATCTGTGGAAATGGGCCTGTGAATCGGACAATACCCTGATTATTGGTACGCGCTGAAGGAGGTAACAGATTATGAGAGCCCTACAAATTATTGAGTCTGCCTATCGTTGTACTATTGAAGAACAGGATGACCCTGCCGTGTGGATAACCCATGCAATGAAGGGTGCAGGCGCCGATCTTGGCGTGGTGCTACGGGCAAATGCCGTTAATTATGCGGTGAAAAACCAGGATGCATCCGGCCTTGTTTTCGGTTCCCTGGAACAATCCCAGCCGCCACGGATCGACCAGGACATTGCTGCCTTGATGGACAAAAACATTGATGTATATGTCCTTGAGGAAGATTGCACCGAGCGCGGTATTCCTTCAGCGGATTTCATATCCGGCATTCAATTCATCAATCGTGAGCAGTTACCCGAAGTCATGGAGCAATACGACCAGATTTGGCATTGGTAATTTAAGCATTTCTACTTGAAGACGGGCGCTCATAATGAGCGCCCGTCTTATTTTCTACCCGTTCCAGGGAAAATATTTCTCAGCTTATTATGTTATGTTATTAAAATTCGACACACATGATCAATTTATAGACCATTATGCGGATATTGGTGATAGAAGATGAAGCGCCTTTGCGCGAGCAGTTGGTCAGCCATCTGCAGCAGGAAGGTTTTGCCGTCGATGCAGCAATGGACGGAGAAGAGGGCGCTTATCTTGGCAGTGAATATCCCTTTGATGTGGCTGTTGTGGATCTGGGTCTGCCGAAGCTGTCAGGCATTGAAGTGATTCTTCGTTTAAGACAACAGGGTATATCTTACCCAATCCTGATACTCACGGCACGGGGGCGCTGGCAGGATAAGGTTGAAGGTTTAGAGGCGGGTGCTGACGACTACCTGGTCAAGCCCTTTCATATGGAGGAATTGATGGCTCGTTTGAATGCCTTGGTGCGGCGTGCCGCAGGATGGGCCCAACCGGTGCTTCGCTGTGGCTCGATTGTTCTGGATACCTCATCACAGCAGGTTACAGTGGGTGGCCATGTGGTGGAATTGACAGCCTACGAATACAAGGCTTTGGAGTACCTGATGCTGCATACCGGTCAGGTGCTTTCCAAGACAAATCTCACAGAACATCTCTATGATCAGGACTATGACCGTGACAGCAATGTGATCGAGGTCTTTATTGGCCGCCTGCGCCGCAAGTTGGACCCGGATAACACGATTAAACCTATTGAGACGCTACGCGGGCGTGGTTATCGTTTCTCACCCTCCGGGTACAAAAGCATTGACTTGTGAGTAATGGCGTCCCTTCATTTAAGGATCTTATTGGCTGCCAGTGTTGTTCTGGCAGGATTTTTTGGGCTGACTGGTTTTATCCTCGATAAGGCCTACCGAAATAGCGCCGAGTCTGCCCTGCAAGAAAGGTTACAGGGTTATGCCTATGCTTTGGTGGCCGTCATTGAACCCGATCTAAAAGGCGAAGTTCACCTGATGAATGCCTTGCCAATCCCGAGATTTTTCACCCCTGGCTCTGGCCTTTATGCCAGGGTAATGCGCAATGATGGCCGTTATGCCTGGCAATCCCCTTCGATGAATGGTCTGGAGATTCCTTTTCCAACCGATCTGGCGCGTGGTGTGCACAGTAGTAAAAAAATCAGTCTGTCAAAAAATGTCACGTTGTATACGTTCAATACCGGCGTAAGCTGGGAGGAAGAGACGCCACTCGAAGAGGTTTATACATTTAGTATTGCTGAGAACCTTGACAGTCTGAATGTCCAGATCAACAGTTTTCGTCAGACTTTATGGGGATCCCTGGGCACTGTGGCCATCCTGTTACTGGCAGTGCAGGGCGTTATTTTGCGTTGGGGCCTGAGACCGCTACGACGTGTCGCAACTGATTTATCAGAGATCGAGAGCGGTAAAAAAACCCGGTTGGAAGGCCGCTATCCCAGGGAATTGCGCACCCTGACCAATAATCTAAATGCCCTGGTCAATAGTGAACGAGACCACCTGCAGCGTTTTCGCAATGCACTGGGTGATCTTGCCCACAGTCTCAAAACACCACTGGCCCTGATTCGCAGTACCATTGAAACAGGCCATTCCCATGATGAACTACGCAATACGGTTGAGGAACAGGTGGAGCGTATGAACCATATTATCGAATATCATTTGCAGCGGGGTGCAACTTCAGGTCGTACGGTGATGGCGGCGCCCGTTGCTGTGGAGCCGGTGGTCAGGAAGGTTCTTCAGGCAATGAAAAAGATTTATGCGGATAAAAAAATATGCTGTCATGTTCACATCCCTGCGGATGTTCATCTGGTGGGTGATGAAAGTGATCTTTTGGAAATCGTCGGAAATCTGATTGATAACGCCTTCAAATGGTGCCGCAGCGAAATTATTGTGAGTGCCGAATACAAGGTTTCCGATGATGGTGAATCGGGGTTAATGATAACTATTGAAGATGACGGTCCTGGTATTGCGGCTGAGATGAAAGAGGAAATTCTGAAGCGGGGTATTCGGGGAGACCAGCTTGTTCCCTCTGGGGTCCATACCCCCAGCGCCCCTGAGGGTATGCCCGGGGGTCCACAGGTAGCGGGGCATGGCATTGGTCTGGCGATGGTGCAGGATATCATCCAGGTATACACTGGCCATTGTGAGATAGGATCCTCCAGCAAAATAGGAGGCGCATGTATTGCCATTTATTTTCCTTCGTGACGATTCGCTTCATGCTGACGGAAAGGGAGTGAAGGTGTAGTATTAACTGAAACCAAGGGCTCAGATATTACCTTTATGAGACATCAAGGCACTGTGTTGGTGTGTATGTTCCTGTTTTGGATGCCGTTGTCGATTGCGCAAAGTGATGGACAGGTGGTCTTGCTTGAGGTCAATGGTGCAATAGGCCCCGCAACCTATGATTATCTGAGCCGCAATCTCAAACAGGCCCATCAGAAAAAGGCGCAGTTGATTATCATCCGCATGGATACTCCGGGAGGGCTGGATACCTCTATGCGCGGTATCATCAAAGATATCATTGCCTCACAGATTCCCGTGGTCACCTTTGTTGCGCCCGGCGGTGCGCGTGCGGCGAGCGCGGGCACCTATATTCTCTATGCCAGCCACATTGCCGCAATGGCACCGGCGACCAATCTTGGTGCGGCAACGCCAGTGCAGATTGCTGGCTTCCCAGGCGGTGATCGTGGCAAGAAAGAAAATGAAGGTGAGACAAAGTCTGGCGATCCCATGATGAAAAAAATTGTTAATGATGCTGTGGCCTATATCAGAGGCCTGGCGCAAATGCATGGCAGAAATGAGCAATGGGCAGAGCAGGCCGTTCGTGAGGGCGTTAGCCTTTCGGCAGAAGAGGCGCTGACGAAAAATGTGATTGATCTGATTGCCAGGGATATCGGGGATTTGTTGGCGAAATTAGATGGTCGTAAAATCAATCTATTAGGGAATGAATTGACTCTGTCTACTCAGCAGGTCACCGTTGAACGGATAGAGCCCGATTGGCGCGCACGCCTGCTATCTATCATCACCGATCCCAATGTGGCTTATATCCTGATGCTGGTGGGTATCTATGGATTGATCTATGAATTTGCCAGCCCTGGTATGATTCTTCCTGGCGTTGCGGGCATTATTAGCTTACTGCTGGCACTATTTGCATTTCAGGTCCTGCCCATCAATTATGCTGGCCTAGCGTTGATGATTCTGGGGATCGCCTTCATGTTGGCTGAAGTATTCGTGCCCAGTTTTGGCGCGCTGGGTATCGGTGGCGTGATTGCATTTGTGATCGGGTCAATTATGCTGCTGGATACTGGCATTCCCGGCTATGGTATCTCCATTCCCTTGATCGGGATGTTCGCGCTTTTGAGTGCCGGCTTTTTTATGTTTGTCGTGGGACTGGCCGTCAAGGCGCGCCAGCGCCCTGTTGTTAGTGGTGAGGAAGAACTCATTGGGTCATTCGGTATTGGACTGGAAGATTTTGATCAGGCCGGCAAGGTGAGAGTGCACAGTGAGCTGTGGGATGCGCGCACTAATCAACCAGTGCATCAGGGTGACAGGATCAAGGTAATCGGCCGTGATGGTCTCTTACTCACTGTCGAGCCATTGCAAGAGTCGGCTAAGGAGGATTGACATGAGCACTATTTACGGCGTCTACATCATTATTGGTCTGGTTTTCGCGTTCTTTGTCAGCGCATTCCGCGTGTTGCGTGAATATGAACGCGGTGTGATATTTCTGTTGGGACGATTCTGGAAGATCAAAGGGCCAGGCCTGATCATCTTAATTCCGGTCATACAAAAAATGGTGCGGGTTGATCTGCGTACTGTCGTGATGGATATCCCATCCCAGGATGTCATCTCCAAGGACAATGTCTCAGTCAAGGTCAATGCCGTTCTTTATTTCCGGGTGATCGATCCGGAGAAAGCCATTATCCAGGTGGAAAGCTTTACGATGGCGACCAGTCAATTAGCCCAGACCACACTGCGATCAGTGCTGGGACAGCATGAGTTGGACGAAATGCTGTCAGAGCGCGACAAGCTCAATATAGATATTCAGCAGATTCTCGATCAACAGACCGATGCCTGGGGAATCAAGGTCGCCAACGTGGAAATCAAGCACATCGATCTGAATGAGAGTATGATCCGCGCCATTGCAAAACAAGCCGAGGCCGAGCGCGAGCGTCGTGCCAAAGTGATCCATGCCGAGGGAGAACTGCAGGCTTCGGTTAAATTACTAGAGGCATCCAAAATCCTGGCCCAGCAGCCCCAGGCCCTGCAGTTACGCTATTTACAAACTCTGACTGAGATTGCCGGGGAGAAGAATTCCACCATAGTCTTCCCCCTGCCCATGGACCTCATAACGCCGTTACAGAAACTGCTAGACAAAAGTGTTGAGGGAAAATAGGGGGTGCTGGTTGATTTATTTACCGCCATTTTGGCTATCCCCATAAGGACCTTTGTGTGGCTAATTGATACAGCTCACTGGAGCTGCAAGGAGCCCTGTCTATAGACACTCTGAAGATGATGGGTTTATGTTTGATGTAGATGGACATCCCGTTGCGGATAGGGGATGGTCAGTTTTTCCTGGTCAAAACGTTCCTTCACCATTTTGGTGATATCCCAGTAGACAGTCCAGTAATCTTTCGGTTTTACCCATGGTCGGCATATGAAGTTGACTGAAGAGTCAGCCAGTTCGTGGAGACGTATTTTAGGTTCCGGGTGCTCAAGTATCAAGTCATGGCTGGCTACGATTTCTTCAAGTGTTCGCTGGGCCTTTTCAATATCATCTTCGTAACCGATACCAAACATCATATCGATGCGGCGGTTTTCAATGGAGGAATAATTGACAATCTCCTTGCCCCAGACCGCATTGTTAGAGATGACGATTTTTTTATTATCGGGAGTTTGGACGGTGACCGATAGCAGGTTCAGTGATTGTACAGAGCCGCCTATGCCTGATATCTCCACATAATCATCGACATCAAACGGACGATAGAGCAGGATCAGTATACCACTGGCAAAATTGGCCAGGGAACTTTGCAGGGCGAATGCCACGACAAAACCAGCGGCGCCGATCAAGGCAATAATAGGCCCGATTTGTACTTCCAGCATAGCCAGCGCCACTATGAACCCGATAAACAATATCACCCTGCGTATGCTGGAGACAATAAATTTCCCAAGGAGAACGGGCATATTTTTTGATGCCTTGATTGCCCGTCTGGCCAGCATCTCAATAAATTTTGCAATAACCCAGAAAAAGAGCAATGTTCCCAGAAATAAGGAAAGGTTTTTGGCCCAGCGCAAACCACCTTCAGATGATAACAACCAACCTATAATAGTTGTCCAGGTTGCCTCGGCGTCCGTGACATCGACTTTTATTCCTGAGACTTCCTGGGCGTATTTTCGATGTTCGAGCGTAAATCCACCTTTCGCATCCAGGGCATCCAGTACCGCATTCAGTCGGTAGATCAGCGCGGTTCGCTCTTCTCGCAGTTTTGTCAGGCCACCGAGCAATTGACTCTTGATATCGGATTGTTCCTGCGCAGCCTGCTCCAACACATTTTCCTGTGCCCCCGTATCTGCGATCAAGGGTACAGGAGATTTTGCTTCACTTTCCTCGTCAGTGGCTTTTGCTGCACCAGATATTTCGGCTCTAACTTTTTCGAGGGTGACCTCTGAAGCTGTTTGTAGGGTTGTGTCGGCATCTACCTTTTCGCGGGCCTGTTGTGCTGAGAGTAAGGCCTCACCGGCTTTTTGTGTGGCTGCCAGGCTATCTTCAGTTTCACCTTCAGATGCTGCGATCTGTGCTTCTTCAAGGGCGTCCTGTGCTTCTTCGGTCTGTTCGATCTCCGTCTTTTTATAGTTGACAGCAATTTCAACCGAGCTGATTTCATAAACCTTGGCTTTAAGAAGACCCAGCCAGCTATCTGCCTCTCCCTGTAATTCACAACGTGTTAGCGGTTTGAGGCGTAGTTCCAGAATTTCGATGAGTGTGTCTGGATCATCTGTTGTGACAGAATCAGGTATTGTCTGACAGGGTGGCAGGCTTTCAGCAGCAAACAGTACGCCGGAGAATAGAGCCAGGCTGATGGCCAGGAGTTTCCTCGGATTTGTCATGGACGATTTAAATATTTTCATCGGAGAAGCCTTTAGTTTTTGGTGGTCTGTAGTTGCGCGACAATTCAGCGTGTAAACAACCGGTGCCCTGATAAGAAAATCAAGAGAGTCTGGTTTGCAGCGACGCTAGTTATAATTGAATCCGCTCTTATATTCAAGAGAAAGGGATGAAATATTCATTTTCAGGCTACATTTAAAATTCAAGCACAAACCGTTTTGTCAAGAAAAATTGTTGCTCATGCCGTGGTGCAAAGTAATTTCCAAAATCCTGGCCAGATTTGTAGAGGGAGCTGATATAATATTAGGAAGCTCATACGATACCGTATTTCAAATGTGAGACGAATGGTGATTTGATGCTAACTGTCAGAACCAGGCCTTGCCTGTACAACATGATGCAAGTGTATGAGGGTAATTACTGTTATCTCTTGCAATTATTGCCTGACATGAAGGCAATAAGCGGGACGGTATTTTCTGAGTTCAATGGGAGGCCGGTACTATTTATTGATGTGCTGGAGCAGTGCAAATATACCTCAATGCTGGCTGTTACACATTATCTCAGTTTTGAAAATAATGTTGTTGCTGATATGGAGCTGAGATTGCGTGTCTATCATGATGCAAGAGTAGCGGAAGTGACCAGCTATCAACATCATAAAAAACTGTTGCCTGTTTATAGTTACCCTAATAAAAAAATGTACCAGACTTTTGAGAAGAAGCAGGTCAACCTGTTTCTAAAAGAATGGTTGGAGTTTTGTGTTCGCTATGGGGTTCAGTTTGAAAAAATTTCTCCTGCTGTGGACGTCAAAAATATCAACTCCTGAATACCTGTGAATCCCTGCATTTGACTTGATTAGCTTGGTATGAATAAGCTTGCAGCCTTGCTGAGCACAAGCATTATTTCCGTGTGACATCTGAAAAATATTAACTTTCTGAATTGAGGAACTATTGAATATGCGATCAATTAATAACAAGAAAAACCTGATTTTATTTCTGATACTGCTTGCACCAGGGAGTGCGTTTGCGATTGACGATAAACAAGAACAGGGGGATGTAACCTGGAATGGTGAGGTAGAGTTCGGGTATATCAAGGCGTCTGGTAATACCGATGTGGAGAGCATCCTGCTTAGAGCAAAGGTGATCAATGACCGTCCCAAGTGGAATCACGAGGGACGTTTCAACGGTTTGAGAAACGAGAGTGACGGCGATACCACCGCCAAGGCTTTTACTTTACAGGGGAACTCAAAGTATAAGTTATCTGATCGTGATTATCTGTTTGGACTATTGCGTTATGAAAGAGATGATTTTGCCGGTTATGACAGCCGGGTTACTGGTGTGGCCGGTTACGGGCAGCTGATACTTAAGCATGACGATTATACCTTGAATCTGGAGGTTGGTGCGGGTGTTAGAAAGACAGCATTTGACGAAGTTTCTGACAGCTCGGAAGGCATTGCCCGCCTGGCTGGTGATTTCAAATGGAAGATTAGCGATACCAGTGATTTCAGTCAGGAAATCTATATTGATATTGGTAGTGACAATACGGTGACCAACTTACTCAGTGAACTCAAGGTGAAAATTATTGGGCATCTTGCCGTCAAGATGGCGCTTTCCATCATCAACAATACTGATGTCCCACCGGATACCGATAAAACCGACATTAAATCCGCTGTTACGGTTGTGTATGATTTTTAGTTAATCTACCGTGCTGTAGCTGATCTCCAATACTCAATGACTGATCGACACGGCCGATAACAGGTTTAGAGCATAAACCCGGGATCTCCATGCCTAAAAATCGCCGTAATTATTACCGCATCCTGCATGTACAGCCGGATGCGCCCACCGAGATCATCAAGACCAGTTATCGTACCTTGATGCAAAAGCTGCGCTGTCATCCGGACCTGGGTGGCGATGACTGGAATGCGGCACTGCTGAATGAGGCGCTCGCCGTTTTGACCGACGCCTCTAAGCGGGCTGCCTATGATGCCAGGTGCAAGCTCAACCCGGCAGGTCCACGAGAAGAAAAGGGACGTTCCCGGAGTCGACAGCAAGCGCAGGCAGATCCCACGCTGAGAGAGTCTAATCCATGGTCAACGCCCAATAATACGGGTGGGCGAGGCACGGGGTCATATCAAACCGAGCTATTGAAAAGCTGCCTGTTTTGTGGGGCTCGTAGCAACGAAATGTCATCTTGTAATCGCTGTCATAGTCCACTGCAATTACCACCTCCAACCGGTGAGGGTTCTCCTGATCAGCGTGCTTTTGAACGCCAGAC
This sequence comes from Gammaproteobacteria bacterium, assembly GCA_003230085.1. Classification (GTDB taxonomy): domain Bacteria; phylum Pseudomonadota; class Gammaproteobacteria; order SZUA-140; family SZUA-140; genus SZUA-140. Next base: position 6,304 of record QIGV01000198.1, on the reverse strand, counting down.
CATCGAGGCCAAAGTCGAGGTATTCGTACATTGGCCGCAAGAGCGTGGCTATCCTGCCGTGGTTCGTGATTTGACGCCGAACGGCATGCAAGTTGTTTTATCAGTATCCCTTGAAATTAATCAGATCATCAAAATCAGCAGTGAATTCATCGGCAGTGTCTGCCGTGTGGTGAACTGTAACGTAGATGAAAAGCAGTGTGGTTTCACTATTGGCCTGGAATTCCTGTCACTGTGTTTTCACAAGCCACGCGGCGGATTTGTGTCGGAAAAGGCATAATTTTTTATAAGCGCATGGGAACTGGTGCCAAGCCGCTCCAGCTTTGACTGAATAGTGCCCAAGTCGGGTACGGCTTGCCAAAAATAAACCACACTGCAGCAAGCTGGCGGGGTATTATCTTGTAGGAGCGGCTTTCACCCTCCGGGTACAAGTGAGCCGCGATAGATATGGCAGCAAGTCATTCGCTGCAAGCAGCGGAAAATTGTACCCTCTGAGATTCATGGGGCAGTAAAACTGCTCTATTTTCCTTTTCTGCATTTCAGATAAATTTATGTTTTAATGCAGCCCTATGTTTAGGCCACTAGAATTATATATCGGTTTCCGTTATACGCGTGCAAAACGGCGCAATCATTTCATCTCTTTTATCTCTCTGATTTCAATGCTTGGCATCGCGCTGGGGGTAACGGCCCTGATTACCGTGATCTCTGTCATGAACGGGTTTGAGAAGGAATTGCGTGAACGTATCCTGGGAGTCGTTTCCCATGTGACAGTACTGGGGAGCCAGGGCGCTGTGTCGGATTGGCAAGCAGTAATCGAGGCGTTGGGAGATAAAAATGGAGTTGTTGGGGCCGCACCTTATATCCATGCCGAGGGGATGCTCAGCAGAGGATCCAGAGTGGCTGGCACAGTGATCCGGGGTGTGTTGCCTAATTTTGAAGGCCAGGTATCGACTCTGAATCAGAAAATGTTGGCAGGGCAACTCAGCAACCTTAAGGCTGGCCAGTTTGGTATTGTTCTGGGTAAAGATCTGGCCTTTGCTCTAGGGGTCGGTATAGGGGACAAGGTGACCCTGATTACGCCGCAGGCAAATGTGACGCCGATTGGTGTATTGCCACGCCTGAAGCGGTTTACCGTAACAGGTATTTTTGAAATAGGTATGTATGAATACGACAGTGCATTTGCATTAATCCATCTGGATGACGCTGCCAAATTGTTCCGTATGAAAGATGCCGTTACAGGCGTCCGACTCAGGCTGGATGACATGTTCAATGCGCCTCGTCTGTCACGCCAGCTCGTACAGGATTTGCCTGCGGGCTATCGGGTGAGAGACTGGACCCAACAGCATGTCAATTTTTTCCGAGCTGTTAAAATGGAGAAGACGGTCATGTTTGTAATCCTGTTGCTGATCGTCGCGGTTGCAGCCTTCAACCTGGTTTCAACACTGGTTATGATGGTGACGGATAAACACGCCGATATCGCCATACTGCAAACCCTGGGGTCCAGTCCCAGCAGTATCATGATGATATTTATTATTCAGGGTGGTGTCATCGGTGTGGTGGGCGTTTTGCTGGGTATGATTGGTGGCGTATCCCTGGCGCAAAATATTGATACCGTGATACCGGCTATTGAGAATTTGTTTAATACTAAATTCCTCGCGCCGGACGTCTACTATATTTCAGAGTTACCATCAGATATGCGTCTGAGAGATGTATTCAATATCGGTGCTATTGCCTTGGCATTGTGTTTGTTGGCTACACTCTATCCCGCCTGGAAGGCTTCACGTACTCAGCCAGCCGAGGCCTTGCGCTATGAGTGACGATGTTATCCTGCAATGCCGAAATATGGGAAAATCCTACACAGAGGGCGGTAACACAGTTGATGTTCTAGACGATATCAACCTGACGGTAAAGCGGGGTGAGCGACTCGCGATCATGGGAAGTTCCGGGGCGGGTAAAAGTACCTTGCTTCATCTGCTTGGCGGTCTTGATACGCCAAGCAAGGGTGAGGCCTGGATTGGTGGTCAGAAAATGACTTCACTGAATGTTGCAGCGCGTGGCCGCTTGCGCAACCACATGCTCGGCTTTGTTTACCAATTTCATCATCTACTGCCTGAATTTACGGCGCTTGAAAATGTTGCCATGCCCTTGCTGATCCGTGGAGATTCTCCTGCTAGTGCTCGGCTCAAGTCTATTAGTCTGCTGGAGCAGGTTGGGTTAGGTAACCGGATTACCCATAAGCCTGGTGAGTTGTCTGGTGGTGAGCGTCAGCGTGCAGCAGTTGCTCGGGCGCTGGTGACGGATCCGCAGTGTGTATTGGCAGATGAGCCAACCGGGAATTTAGACAAGGAAAATGCTAATAAAGTCTATGACTTAATGCTTGAACTTAATGATAAAAATAACTTAAGTTTGTTGGTGGTGACCCATGAAATCGGGTTAGCCAAACAAATGGACCGGGTGCTGATGCTGGAAGCAGGGATACTGAGGGCAGAGTGCTGATCATTCTTATCAACTGCTTTTCAGCTTCTTTTTTATCCTTCTTTTCTCTCGTCTGAGCTTCCAGTTTTTTCTGACTTGCAAGCGCCAGAAGCTGCGCACTACGAGATTGCCTATCAAGGCGCTCAGGGTTCCAAACAGTAGGCAACCCAGTAGAAAGGGCTGCCAGATATCACCCAGCTGGGTCGTCATCCACTCCAGTGTTAATTCAAAGCTGATATCGAGCGGTGGTTCGTTTAGAATCAGTGAGCCGGTTTTATACGCAAGAAAAAATATTGGCGCCATCGTGAAAGGGTTGGTAATCCACACGAGGGCGGCGGATACGGGGAGATTGACGCGAAATACGATGGCGGCGGCGGATGCTAGAACCATTTGAAAGGGTACCGGTACAAATGCCATGAACAGGCCCACTGAAAAGGCGCCCGGTACTGACTTTCGATTAAGGTGCCACAGATTGGGATCATGCAGGCGCGATCCGAACCATCGCAGGTGCTTGTGCTCCCGGATGACACGATGATCAGGTAAGAATCGTTTCAGTAGTTTCTTGGGCATTGTAATCGTCTTATTTTACAGCCAGCGCCGTCTTTTATACGCTTACAGAATGGAGTCTGAAGCTTGCGAAAGGAATCACTCGCTTTTCTTGGCGGTGTAATATTATTTCAGCAATTGACAGTCTTGCCGGATATCCTCTGGGCGCTGTTATTACCCCTTCTTGTGCCGCTGTTTTTTGTTTTACCAGGGTATCGTGTGGTTATTATTGTAGCCTCAGCATTTCTCTGGACATTGTGGCACGCAAATATGATTCTGGCTACTGCTCTTGATCCAGCGCATGAGGGAGTGGATCTAGTGGTACAGGGGCAAATCGCTGATATTCCCGAAAAATTTAGCAAAAGCGTGCGTTTCCGTTTTGCGGTCGACAGCATGACATACCTTGGTAAGGCCCATCAGGCGCCAGGTCTTGTTCGCCTGAGTTGGTATGGGCGGGCGCCAGCGCTGAATGCCGGTGAGCGCTGGCAATTGAAAATACGCCTGAAGCAACCACATGGGTTCATGAACCCTGGCGGTTTCGATTACGAAGGATGGCTATACCAGAACCGTTTGCGCGCGACAGGATACGTACGCAAAGATCCCGCCAACCAGCATTTGATTGGCGGCGATGCCCGTTTTTCACTGAATGCCCTGCGCCAGGATGTTCTAAAATCCATCACAGCTGCTTTGCCTGACAACGCAAGTCGTGGCATTGTGACTGCACTTGCCATCGGTGTGCGTAAGGAGATTAGTCTCCATCAGTGGAAAGTGCTGACCATGACCGGTACCAGCCATCTGGTCGCTATTTCCGGCCTGCATATCGGCCTGGTTGCAGGGATGTGTTTTCTGATCACCAGCAGGCTTTGGTCGCGCATGGGATCATTGCCACTATATTGGCCATCTTCCAAGGTGGCAGCGTTGGCCGCCATGCTGGGTGCTACTGTTTATGCTGCTCTGGCCGGTTTTTCAATTCCTACCCAGCGGGCACTGGTGATGGTTGTCGTTGTCATGCTTAGCCTGTTACTACAACGTCAGCGTCGTTCCGGCGATATCCTGGCCAGCGCATTATTATTGGTATTAATGTTTGACCCATTGGCGGTCATGTCAGCCGGTTTCTGGCTGTCATTCACAGCTGTGGCCGTTATTCTTTTTACCATGAGTAACCGCCTGGCATGGCGGGGGTGGATGCGTTGGGGCAGAATACACCTGGTGATGGCATTGGGTTTGGCGCCACTGTTGCTGGTTTTTTTTCAACAAGTGCCGCTGTTGTCTCCGCTTGCCAATTTTGTTGCAGTGCCACTGGTGAGTTTGATTGTCGTACCCCTGGTGATGGCAGGGACCTTGAGCCTGTTATTTCTGCCAGCTCTGGGCCAATTGTTGCTCAATCTGGCCACCATAATTTTGAATCAGTTGCTGCTGCCAACTCTGGACTGGCTTGCCGTGCAGGATATTGCACTATGGCGCCAGCATGCGCCGCTGGCGTGGACGCTTTTCCCGGCTGGCATCGGCGCACTACTGTTGTTGTCTCCACGCGGAATTCCCGGCCGCTGGATCGGTATTCTTTGGTTGCTACCCATGCTGATGTTGACGCCACCTCGTCCTAAAGAGGGGGAGCTCTGGTTCACCTTACTGGATGTCGGTCAGGGACTGGCGGCCGTCGTCCGTACACGTGATCATGTGATGGTCTATGATGCAGGGCCACGTTTCAGTCGCCGTTTTGATGCCGGCTCAGCGGTACTGTTACCCTTTTTTCGTCATTATGGTATTTCTTATATTGACCTGCTGGTTCTCGGGCATGGGGATAGTGACCATATTGGTGGGGCAGAAGCCCTGTTTGAGAATATTGATATTGGCCTAGTGATCAGCAGCGTGCCAGAAAAAATAGACAGGCACACACCTGTGCCCAGGGGAGTAGTGAATGAGTGTGGCAGCGGCCAGCAATGGCGCTGGAACGGGATAGCATTCCGTATTATTCATCCTGTCGAGGGAGATGAGTCTGCGGGAAATAATGCCTCCTGTGTCCTGCAAATTGGGCCGCCGGGTAATCGCATACTACTCACCGGGGATATAGAAAAAGGTACGGAACGACGCCTGGTGGAGAATTTTGGGCAGGATCTTAGGGCACGTTTTCTGGTCGTGCCCCACCATGGCAGCAAGACTTCATCCAGTACCGGTTTTCTGACTGCTGTGAGACCTGAATATGCGTTGATACCGGCAGGTTATCGTAACCGTTTCGGATTGCCCGCAGCAGAGGTTACGTTGCGCTACGCGGACGCCGGTGCCAGGCAATTTAATACGGCGCACGATGGCGCAGTCAGCTTACAACTCGATAGTATGGGTGGTTTTGATGCGCCAAAATCCTATCGTCAGGAAAACCTCCGTTACTGGCACTGGCAATAGAAATGAGCGGTTCCCGATCCATGAAAAAGAAAGTATGATGAGCAGCGGATTCAGAATGATTTAATAAAAGGACACTTCAATCGTGTATGAATTATTAACAACGGGCGGATGGCTAATGTGGCCGATACTGCTCTGCTCAATCGTTGCCCTGGCAATTATTGTTGAACGGTTTTGGTCATTGCAGCGCAACAAAATTTGTCCCGGTGGGTTAGTGGGGAAAATTTGGCACTGGTCAAAGAATAATGAGCTGGACGCTGCCCAGATCGCCAGCCTACGCGGTAACTCACCATTAGGTAGAATCCTGGCTGCGGGGTTGACCAATATTCATCATGACAGAGAAATCATGAAGGAGAGTATCGAGGAGACCGGTCGGCATGTTGTTTCGGAATTGGAACGCTACCTGAATACGCTGGGCACCATTGCCTCGATTACGCCATTGCTGGGTTTGCTGGGTACGGTTATTGGTATGATCAAGGTCTTTGCGGCGATTACGACAGTGGGTGTAGGTAATCCAAGTGTACTGGCTGGCGGGATATCGGAGGCACTGCTGACAACAGCGACAGGTTTATCCGTGGCGATTCCGAGCCTCATGTTCTATCGCTATTTTCGTGGACGTGTGGATCAGTTGGTGATCGATATGGAGCAGGAGTCACTGAAGCTCGTGGCGGTTATTCATGGTGATCGAGAAATGGATCGAAGCGGAAAAACCAGCATATGAAATTCCGCCAGTCGATGAATCAGGAACCTGATGTCAACCTGACGCCACTGATCGATGTGGTTTTCTTGCTGCTGATTTTTTTCATGGTATCGACCACTTTTACTCGGGAGTCTGAAATTGCAGTTGACCTGCCTGAGTCAACGATGTCGCAGACCGATAGGGAAGATT
>QIGV01000038.1 GCA_003230085.1 Gammaproteobacteria bacterium | reverse complement strand
GGGCGGAGGCCGAGGCAGGGATTCAGACAGCGGTGGGGGCGCCCCTCTTCCCTCTTCATAGGGCGTAGATTCAACGATTGGCGGCAAGTCTTGAGCGTGAATGCTCGCGACTACACCAACCCAGCCCAGGAAACCAGCCGCACAAGCGCAAACCAGCCGCCATCTCACCGGGCTATACCTTTGTGTTGTATTACCGATCAGGTCTATTGCCCCGAATAAACAATTTCAACGCGGCGATTCAACGCCCAGGATTCATCACCATGCCCCAGGGAAACGGGTCTTTCTTCGCCATAGCTGACCACATCCATCTGAGAAAATGACGCGCCCTGCACCGACATGAACCGGCGTACTGATTTGGCGCGGCGCTCACCCAATGCTACATTGTATTCGCGCGTACCGCGCTCATCGGCATGGCCTTCCAGGGTTACCCTTACGCCTGGATTTTCAGCAAGATACCGGCCATGTGCCTCAATAACCTGGCGATACTCTTCTTTGATCTCACTGCGATCAAACTCAAAATAAACAACCCGCTTGGATAACAGGCTGTCAGGGTCAGCCAAGGGATCTCCCCTGAACCCGCCATCCTCTGGCGCCGCAGTCGTCTCGGCACTTGGCATAGCGGGCATTACAGACGGTGTAACCACTTCGGTTTCTGCTCCAGTCGCAGCCATATCGTCGCCGTCACTTACTGCCTTGTCTGTCGAGGCACATCCAAACATCAGGGCAACTGGTACGAGCATCACCAAAAATTTACTGAGCGCTTTCATTTACATTAATCTCCTTGTTGTTTTAAATATTACGGCTACTGCATATAGGGCGACCATGCCGGTTCGCGTGCTGCACCTTCCTGCAACATAATAAGCTGATGTACCCGCCCATCGACAGAAACCGCTGATAATACCCCTTTTCTGCCTATTTCAGTCGCATATATAATCATGCTGCCATTGGGAGCGAAACTTGGTGACTCATCCAGCCCCGTATCCGTTAACACTCGCAAGGCACCAGTGGTCAGTTCCAGCACTGCAACATGATACTTCCCCCCTTCTCCACTGACCATGGCCAGGTATTTCCCATCAGGTGAATAGGATGCCCGGGCATTATATCTCCCTTCGAATGTTAAACGCTGCACTTTACCACTTTGTATAGAAACACGATACAGTTGCGGCCTCCCACCACGATCAGAGGTAAATACTATCGTACTCCCGTCCGGAGACCAAACTGGTTCGGTATCAATGGCAAAGCTGCGGGTAATGCGCCGTAGTTTCCGACTGTCCAGGTCAAGGATATAGATGTCGGGGCTGCCTGCCTTGGATAACACCAGCGCCATCTGTTTACCATCTGGCGACCAGGATGGCGCGCCGTTAAGCCCCGGGAAATGCGATATCAGCACCCGCTTGCCACTCCCAACTTTCTGGAGATAGATGGCTGCCCGCCCGGTTTCAAAAGAAACGTAGGCTAGTTGAGTGCCATCAGGCGACCAGGAAGGCGACATGAGCGGCATCCTCGATTTCAGTATCGTTCTTGCGTTGAATCCGTCAGCATCGGCGACCTGGAGCGAATAACGGGGCTTGTTATCGGCACCCCTGACTTCCGTTACATACGCAATGCGGGTTGCAAATGCCCCCTGCTCGCCGAGGATGGTCTCATAGACAATATCACTGATCTGATGGGCCGTTAAACGCAAGCGCTTGCCACTGGTACGGATACTGAAACCTGTCAACTGTGTGGCTCGAAACACATCATATAGCTTGAAGCGTACTTCATAGCCAGTTTCCAGAGCGCGAAGTGTCCCCACCACCAGATGCTCTATGCCCAGTATCCGCCAATCACCGAAATTGATCCTGGATGCCTCATTGGGCCGAGACAACATATCCTGCGTTGGCAGAGGCGTAAAACGCCCGCTACGATACAGGTCCGCTGCAATGACTCCCCCGATGTCCACTGGCGCCAGCGGTGTCTTTCCTTCCCAATTAAATGGTGCCACAGCAATCGGCAGTGCGCCCTGCACACCCTGGGTGATCTCAAGGGTGATCTCAATGGTCAATGCCGCGTGGCTATTGGCTGTAAAACACAGCACAGTCAACAAACTAAACAGTTTGAATAATTGTCTCAAAACCTAACCCTCGGGTTTAAATATAAATTTTAGTTCACGAAAATACGGAAACATCGACGAATCATTTGGTAAAGGCAGCGGTGAGGCCTTTTCCACCGCTCTTTCAACCGAACTGTCAAAATTTGGATCACCACTGCTCTCGGTAATCCGCACATCGACAACCTCACCACCAGGTATTAACCGTACCAACACTTCGCATGACAGACCCTGCTTTGAATTTGTTGGGCGCAGCCAATTACGCTCTACTTTCTGTTTGATCAGTCCTACATATTGAGCAACCACAGTCCGGGCCTTCTTTTCCCGTTCCGTATCCTGTTCCATGGCCAACTGTTGCTGGAGTTCTTTTTCAGCCTGCTGTCGACGCTTTTTCTCCTCCTGCTTGTGCTTCTTATCCAGTGCCTCCTCTTCCTTTTTCAAGGCTGCTAGCCGCGCCTGTTTTTCATTTATTTTCTCTTGCTCTTTGAGTTTTCGCTGTTCCACCTTACGCTTTTCTTTCAGTTCCGCGACACGCTTGGTCTCCACCTGGCGTTTTTTCTCCTGTTCCTTGAGTTTACGCTGCTCCGCGACACGCTTTTTTTTCAGTTCTGCTAAACGTCTTTCTTCCTGCTGACGCTTTTTTTTCGCATCCAGGGCCTGCTTTTTCTTGCGTGCCTCCGACTTTCGTAATTTTTCCATTTCAGCCAACACCTTGGCTTCATCTATAACAACAGCCTCTACGATATTGACGGCAGGCGCCGGCGCTGGTGTCGACGACCAATCCAGGCTGAATACCAGCAAGACGATAAACCCCACATGAACCAGAATGGCATAGGCGAGATATCGTGGCTTGCCAACAATATCCCCTATCCAATCGGCAAATTTCGCCTTCCCACCGCGCGTGGCGCTAGTTTTCTTCATCTCTCGCTACCGGTGGACCGGACGTTTTTCCGGTGTCTCTGTAATCAGACCCACACTGGGTGCGCCAGCCTTTTGCAGCAGTGCCATGACGGTAATGACCGCGCCATAGTTGACATTGGCATCACCGCGCACCAGAACCGGGGTACCCGGCTGATGGCGCAGGACAGCAGCTACCCGCTGCACCAGGGTTTCAGCATCGATACCCTGTTCCAGGTCATCGCCCACGCTGAGGTAATAATTCCCCTCTACATCGACTGTCGCCACCAAGGGTTCTTTTTGCTTGGCGTCAACGGGTTCTGCAGCAACCTGGGGAAGATCGACCTTTACACCCTGGGTCAGCAGCGGTGCCGTGACCATAAAAATAATCAGCAATACCAGCATGACATCGATATAGGGCACGACGTTGATTTCGGACATCACTTTCCTATGTGTTCTGCGCTGCATAAATCAAGCTCCCCAAACTCTATTCACACGACCCTGATAGCATCGCACTGGCTGCTTATTCACGCGACTGGCGTTGCAATATCGCAGAAAATTCTTCAAGAAAATTATCGTATCGCACCACCAGGCGCTCAACATCCGTAATATAGCGGTTATAGGCAATCACAGCGGGTATGGCAGCGAACAGGCCCATCGCTGTCGCAATCAGCGCTTCTGCAATACCCGGCGCCACCATCGCCAAAGTGGCCTGGTTCACGTTACCCAAGGCACGAAAGGAATTCATGATGCCCCATACCGTTCCGAACAACCCGATAAACGGACTAATGGAACCCACCGTGGCCAAAAAAGGCAAATGCGCCTCCAGCAGGTCGGCCTCACGGTTAAGCTCCACACGCATAACGCGCCGTGCGCCATCCAGAGTTTCTCCCGGCGACAATCCCTTCTTCTGGATAAGTTTCAAATAATTCTTGAACCCAATATGGAAAATTTTTTCGCCACCATGAGGCGGGCGAGTGCGACTCTCGATGGTTTGATGCAACTGTGCCAGATCACCGCCCGACCAGAATTTTGCCTCGAAAGCAGTCATGCTCTGCTGGTTATCCTTTAACTGGCGGCCCTTTCGGAAAATCAAGGTCCATGAAATGATTGAGGCAACGAGCAACAGTAACATCACCAATTGCACCAGTAAGCTGGCATTGGTCACCAGATGAATAATGGATAGGTCAGTTGACACAAACAATCTCCGTTAATAGTTGGCCGGGAATTCTACAGGGGCGCAGTGTAGCGGCGTTCAGACAGGCAATCCTGACCTCGCCACTACATAAGACGTTGTTTTGATCTTGATTAGTTCCAGACAACACATCACTTTGATCAGATATGGCTTCGTCTCGTGGTCGACTTGATGATGTTGCAACAACCTGCTGTAAAAATTTCATACTGGCAGCGCCTTTCTCAGTCAGCTGGACACTGACCTGTAACAGGTCGTTAAAGCGCGCTGGGCGTAAATATTCCAGACTGATGGAACGTACAGCGAAAATCACGCCATGAAGCTGGGCGAGTACGTCCTGCTCAACACCGTAACTACGCAACCATTCTGTTCGTGCTCTTTCCATGAACTTCATATAGTTTGCATAGTAGACGACACCGCCACTATCCGTATCTTCATAATATACACGTACCGGCCACTGAAACATGATGAGCTATTGTACTCCGTCAAGGTGATAATTTAGGGTTCAGTTGGTCTGTCAGCGTTCATGGCAAGGCGTACCCTCAAGGGCATAAACGCCTCGCAGCGAATGGCCATAGTCCTTTGCAAGAGGCGTAACACGGCCATGGGCGCTGACAGACCAACCCTCTGGGCGCTCCTGTGGTGTCCCGCTACTGCGTTGCACCCCGCTGGGCATAAACAGCGCTTGACAAGGGCTATGCCATTGTCTGCGCACTGCGCCTTGCCGCGAAACACCACAGGAGTGCTGAACCCTAAATTATCACCTTGACGGAGTATATAAACAAAAGTGTGGATTTTAGAACAAATCCATAGGAGATGTCATGCCTTTCGGGAAATGCGCTGAATCAAGGATTATTGAAAAAGATCCGGGATGTCGGCAAGCTGTGTCCTGTCATCGTTTCGCTCTTGCATGCCGAAATGCTGGTAGGCCATCCTTGTGGCAGTTCTACCTCTTGAGGTACGCATGATCAAGCCCTGCTGGATCAGAAAAGGTTCCAGAACATCTTCAATGGTGCCACGTTCTTCACCGATAGCAGCCGCCAAACTATCGACGCCCACCGGACCACCATCAAATTTATTGATGATCGTTAACAATAATTTTCGATCCATGGCGTCGAAACCATGGTCATCCACCTTAAGCATATTGAGGCCCTGGTCAGCCACAGCGTTCGTGATCCGGCCATCGGCCTTGACCGATGCATAGTCACGCACTCGTCGTAACAGGCGATTGGTAATACGTGGTGTGCCTCGTGAGCGGCGGGCGATTTCAATGGCGCCTTCATTTTCAATTTCAACCCCCATAATCTCAGCCGAGCGCGTCACAATTTGGGTCAGCTCAGATACCGTATAAAACTCCAGGCGCTGAACAATACCAAACCGGTCACGTAACGGCGAGGTCAATAAACCGGCCCGGGTCGTGGCGCCCACGAGGGTGAATGGGGGTAAATCGAGCTTGATGGAGCGCGCGGCCGGCCCCTCACCAATCATGATATCCAACTGGTAATCTTCCAGGGCAGGATAGAGAACCTCCTCCACGACTGGGCTGAGGCGGTGTATCTCATCCACAAAAAGGACATCATGGGGTTCAAGATTGGTCAGCAGTGCGGCAAGGTCGCCGGGGCGCTCGAGAACCGGCCCGGAGGTGTGGCGCAGATTCACCCCCATTTCATGGGCAATAATCTGGGCCAGGGTCGTCTTGCCCAGACCGGGAGGACCAAATAGCAGGGTATGATCCAGCGCTTCTTTGCGCTGCCGGGCAGCCTCGATAAAGATTGTCATTTGATCGCAAACGGCCAGCTGGCCAATATAGTCGCTTAAGCTGGCGGGACGGATGGCGCGATCAATGACGCGATCATCCTGTATTGCCTGGCCACTAATGATGCGGTCTGTTTCAATCATGTGTTAGTACACCGCTATGACGGATCAGGTAGTCTGCCAATATAACCTGGTGGCACACTAATTCACCATTGCCTGTAAGGCACTGCGGATAATTTCTTCGCTGTTCATGCCCTCAGCCTCAATGGCGCGTACCATACGACTCGCCTCCTGGGGTTTATAGCCCAGTGCGGTCAGGGCGCTGACTGCATCGCGAATGGGGTCTGGTGCCAAATCGCCACTCTGTTTCCCCGCTAGCGATACGGCAGACGCTGACGCGCCGCCCAAGTCAGCCAGGCGATCGCGCATCTCGATAATCAGGCGTTCCGCGGTCTTTTTTCCCACACCAGGCAGCCGGGTCAAAGTAGCAGCATCATTTCCCAAAACGCATTGACTAAAGACGTCAACCGGCATCCCGGATAGTATAGTCAGGGCAAGTTTTGCACCCACACCGTTGACCTTGATCAGACGACGGAACATGGTCCGCTCCACCTCGCTGGCAAAGCCATATAACAAATGGGCGTCATCACGGACAATCAGATGGGTATGGATGGTACAGCTTGCTCCAATCGGCGGCAGACCATAAAACGTCGTCATGGTTGCCTCCAGTTCGTAGCCCACCCCGTTGACATCCAGCTCCAGGTAAGGCGCCTGTTTTAAAGTAATCGATCCTTGTAGTCGTCCGATCATCTCGCCCCTTCCTGCGCATCCTCAAGGGCGCCCGCGCCCTGCCCTGGGGTATTGGCTCCAGAGGATAGGCGAGCCAGGGTCTGGCTGGAATGATTGTGACAAATCGCGCAGGCCAATGCATCGGCAGCATCGGCCTGGGGTGACTGCGTTAATTTCAATAAGGCCTGAACCATATGCTGGACCTGATCCTTGCTGGCATGCCCCCTGCCCACGACAGCCTGTTTAATCTGGTTGGGCGAATATTCATGGATTGGCAGTGAATGACTTGCCAGGGCGCAAATGGCAGCGCCACGGGCCTGCCCCAATTTAAGAGCAGATGAAGCATTGCGATGCATAAAGATATTTTCAATCACGGTCTCATCAGGTTGATAACTGGCAACCACCTCGTAGACACCATCATAGATTACCTTCAAACGTCCTGCCAACGCGGCATCATCTGCACGAATACAGCCACTGGCGACATAGCTGATCTGATTTGCTATCACATCGATGACACCAAACCCCGTCACCCTGGACCCGGGATCAATGCCAAGAATGCGGGTCATAGCTGCTCCATTATTTCGGCACTAATATCCCCATTGGAATAAACATTTTGCACATCATCCAGATCTTCCAGCATTTCCAAGAGCTTCATCATTTGTTTTGCATCTTCCAGATCCAGGGCAGCGCTGGTTGAAGCCTCCATGGTGACATCTGCATGCTCAGGTTCCAGACCCAGGGCATCCATGGCCACCTTGACTACAACAAAGTCCTCCGGCGTTGTCAGTACGTCAATTGACGAATCGTCATTGACAATAACATCATCGGCGCCGGCTTCCAGTGCCGCTTCCATCAGAACATCTTCACTACTGCCAGCGGGATAACTGATAATACCTTTTTTGCTGAAGAGATAGGAAACTGAACCCTCGGCACCCAAATTCCCGCCACACTTTGTAAAGGCATGGCGCACCTCCGCAACCGTCCGATTACGATTGTCCGTCATGCTATCTACCATCACAGCCACGCCACCAGGTCCATAACCTTCATAACGAATCTCCAGGTAATCCGCGCCCTCCAGGTTTCCGGAGCCCCGTTTAATCGCCCGCTCGATGGTGTCCTTGGTCATATTGGCACCTAGCGCCTTGTCAACGGCAGCCCGTAGACGGGGATTAGCCGCCGGATCGGGACCACCCAGCCGTGCGGATACTGTGATTTCTCGAATGAGTTTAGTAAACAGCTTGCCGCGCTTGGCATCCTGCGCACCCTTGCGGTGCTGAATGTTGGCCCACTTACTATGTCCTGCCATTTTTTTAAACCTGCAACTGTTATTGATACCCCATCCTAATCTTCTGCACCTCAAGGGGGTACTGAAAAGAGACCCGGAGGGGGAAGAAACCTGTCAGCGGTTTCTTTTACTTTGCTCTTTTATCTTTACTCTTTCCTCTGAATTCAACCTATAATTCCAGCATGCGCTGTAACGCAACACGCGCCTGTGCTGCCTCATTTTCAGGCACCATGATCCGATTAACCACCCTGCCTTCGAGAAGATTTTCCAGAACCCACAATAGATGACAGGGATCAATCCGGAACATCGTTGAACACATGCAAATAGTCGGCGACATAAAATGTACTGATTTACCTTCATGCTTGTATTGTTCATGGAGGCGATTGACCAGGTTCAATTCTGTCCCGACCAACCAACGCGTACCAGGAGGAGACTCAGCAACAGTTTTGATAATACTTTCCGTGGACCCGACAACATGGGATTTCTGGCAGACTTCGAAGGAGGCTTCGGGGTGGGATATCACTTTGGCGTCAGGATAGCGGGCCAGAAAGTTGTCGATATGCTCCGGCTTGAATAACTGGTGGACGGAACAAAATCCCTTCCACAGAATCAGCCGTGCTGACCTGATCTGGTCAGGCGTCAAACCACCCATGGGTTGATTGAAATCCCATACCACCATGTCATCGAGCGGCATTCCCATGGCATGAGCGGTATTCCGCCCGAGATGCTCATCGGGGAAAAACAGCACTTTTTCCCGACGCTCGAAAGACCATTCCAGAACCTGCCGGGCATTGGATGAAGTACAGACGAGGCCGCCGTGTTGCCCACAAAAGGCCTTCAGTTCGGCCACCGAATTGATATAGGTCACCGGTGTTATTGATTCATCGGGATCCAGAACTTTGCCCAGCTCCCGCCAGGCGCGAGACACCTTTGCCAGATTGGCCATATCGGCCATAGAACAACCTGCGGCCAGATCCGGCAATATGACCACCTGTTCGGGTCGCGACAGGATATCTGCCACCTCGGCCATAAAATGGACCCCGCAAAATATCGTGTATTCGGCCTGGGAATCAGCGGCAAGGCGCGACAGTTTCAAGGAATCCCCGGCATAATCGGCATGCCTGAAGACTTCCTCACGCTGGTAATGATGACCCAATATCACCAAACGATCGCCTAGAGCTGCTCGAGCAGCCTGAATGCGATCCTGATACGCTGCTTCGTCCAGGGCTGAATATTGTTGAATTTCGACGGCAGGAACGGCCATCTGCCTCACCTCTGTTGCCTTAATATTAAATGTAGTCTACCAGACCGCGCAGGGGTGATGACAGCCAGAATCCCGGCGCTTCAAAGATTATGATCCGGTCGTTGATTCGCCCGCAGATACCTTGTTCCGTGGCTTGCGCAGACGTAACCCCAGCTCACGCAATTGCGCGTCATCCGCCGGTGTAGGGGCATCGGTTAGCAGACAATTGGCAGACTGGGTCTTGGGAAAAGGAATCACCTCTCTGATGGAGGGTGCACCGCACATTAACATGACCAGCCGATCAAGACCAAAGGCAATGCCACCATGGGGTGGACAGCCATACTGTAATGCCTTCAGCAGAAATCCGAATTTTTCTTCCGCTTCCACATCACTGATACCCAGCAGGCGAAATACCGCCGCTTGCATGGCTGGGTTGTGGATGCGTATTGAACCACCACCGATCTCAGTGCCATTGAGTACCATATCATAAGCCTGAGAGAGTGCATCGCCCGGCGATTTTTCCAATTCTTCGACACTCTCGACCATGGGCCGCGTAAAAGGATGGTGTAGGGCACTCCAGCGCTTGCCTTCTTCATTCCATTCAAACATAGGGAAATCAATGATCCACACCGGTTTCCAGCCATATTCTACCAGACCCCGATCGTGGCCCAATTTGACTCGTAAAGCGCCCAGTGACTCGTTGACGATAGTCGCCTTGTCTGCCCCAAAGAATATCAAATCACCATCCTGTGCACCGCAGCGCGTCAGGATTCCCTCAATCACCTCATCCGGCAAAAATTTCAGGATCGGAGATTGCAGACCTTCCCTTCCGTCTGCACAATCGTTGACTTTGATATAGGCAAGGCCCTTGGCGCCATATATGGCAACATACTGGGTATAATCATCAATTTCCTTACGCGTCAATTCACCTCCCCCGGACACACATAAGGCCGCAATACGGCCGTTGGGATCATTGGCCGGACCACTGAAGACCTTAAAATCCACTTTTTTCATCAGGTCTGTCAGTTCCGTCAATTCCAGGCCAATACGCAAGTCCGGCCGATCCACGCCATAGCGATGGACTGACTCAGCATGTGTCATACGGGGGAAAGGGTTGGGTAATGGCACTTCCAGCACTTTGGCAAACAGACTGCGGATCATATCCTCCATCATCTGCAGCAGTTTCTGATCATCTATGAAGGAGGCCTCGATATCCAGTTGTGTAAATTCCGGCTGCCGGTCCGCGCGCAAATCTTCATCACGAAAACAGCGCACCACCTGGTAATAGCGCTCCATGCCTGAAATCATCAACAACTGCTTGAATAACTGGGGTGACTGAGGCAAGGCATAAAATTCACCGTTATGATTACGGCTGGGTACTAAAAAGTCACGGGCGCCTTCCGGCGTGGCCTTGGTCAGCATCGGGGTTTCTATTTCCATAAACCCCTGCTCTTCAAGAGAGTGTCTCAGCGTACGCACAATTTCGGAACGCAGGCGCAAACGTTCAAACATCTGCGGGCGACGCAAATCGATATAGCGGTAACGCAGGCGCACATCTTCACCCACCTCATGATCTTCATCCAACGGAAAAGGAGGTGTCTCCGCAACATTGAGGATTTCCAGTTCATGGCCAACCACCTCCACCTTGCCAGTGGGCAGGTCGGGATTTGCTGAACCCTCAGGCCGATACCTCACTCGTCCCTTGATACGCAGCACATATTCGCTACGGACCCGTTCGGCAGTCAAAAAGCTGTCGGGCGTCTCCGGGTCAAACACCACCTGAATCAGACCTTCACGATCCCGCAAATCCACGAAAATCACCCCACCATGATCGCGGCGGCGATGCATCCATCCGCAAAGCACCACTTCCTGGTCTACCAGGGATTCATTGACGTGACCGCAATAATGACTGCGCATAGATAACCTTTAAATTCAGAGCAAAGAGAAAAGAGCAAAGAGAAAAGATCAAGATGCTGTTACTTTCATCTTTGCTCTTTGCTCTTTGCTCTACTTTTAACAGCGCTATGTTAAGGTTTAGCCTCGCTTTGCGCAAGAGAAAACCCGTAAAAACACAAACTCCTGTTGACTGAGGTGTTTAAACCAACATACTGACGTATGAGTTTGAAATAAAAAAATGAGAAAAACATCACGATGAAAAAGCAGCTAAACTTAATTAAGCACTACTTTAGTGTTACTACTATCCTTAAATAATGTTTGGGCGGATGAATATTCTGACACCGTTAATATTTTTAAAAAGTAGTTATGGTTATGCACTTTTTCCAACTATCGGTAAAGGCGGTTTGGTTGTTGGTGGCGCCCATGGTTCAGGGCGTGTTTATAAAAAGGGCATTTATATTGGTGATACGTCAATGACCCCAGGTAACTATTGGTTTTCAGCTCGGTGGTCAGGCTTTTAGTCAGATTATTTTTTTCAAAGATAGTCGAGCCCTTAATGAATTTATCAGTGAAGACTTTGAATTTGGCGCTCAGGTCTCTGCTGTGGCTATAACCGCCGCAGCCCAGGCTTCATCAAGCACCACTTCAGGTAGCACAGCAGGTGCCAGTGGCGGTAAAAATAATGCGAATACGTCGGGTAGTTATTCAAGTGGCATGGCCATATTTACGGTTGCCAAGGGTGGCTTAATATATGAAGCCTCAGTTGGTGGGCAGGACTTTAGTTATAAAGCGAATAAATAACCGGGTTATTTCAGGTTTGTGGCTCATGGATACCGTTAAAGATATCCAGAGTCTTGTTGAGCGGAAAACCGGGGTCAGACTTCAGTTTCCTCAATACAACTAGAAACTGAAGTCTGACCCCGGTTTTCAATCGGTACTCGCTGCCTTGGTGCCAGCACCACTGCCTTCTGCCGGTTTTGATGGCTTGTCTGGTTTTTTGTCCTGCTTGTCCTGTTTTGTTGAGGGACTTTCTTTTTTGCTGTTCTTGAAATCAGTTTCATACCAACCGCTGCCCTTGAGCCGAAAACCGACGGCTGAAATCAGCTTTTTAAGATCGGGCTTTCCACACTCGGGACAATCAGTCAACTTTGCATCACTCATCTTTTGCAAGGCTTCCAGACTGTGTCCACATGAAGCACAGGCATATTCATATATCGGCATGCAATTTCCTCTACATTTCTAATTTGATTTCTAATCAATTGGGATTATTACAGAAAAAATCAAGTTGCGGGATTATATTCGCTTACTTGCCCGCCATCTGGTAATTTTCCTCTATGAAAACCCAGACCCGCAATCAAACCCGCATTGACCTGAAGACTATCCGCTCGCTCTTTCCCTATCTCAAGGAGTTCCGCAGTCGGGTGCTGCTGGCACTGGGTTTTCTGCTGCTGGCTAAAGTGGCCAGTGTCGGCGTTCCCCTTTTCTTAAAGGAAATCGTCGATGCCCTCGATGCCAGTCAGAACCCGGCGATTATCCTGCCAGTTTCTCTGATCCTAGGTTATGGTCTGGTCCGTATCCTGGCCGTCATTTTCGGAGAGTTGCGCGATGCTATTTTTGCCAAAGTCACCCAAAATACCATTCGCCGCATTGCCCTCAAGGTATTCCGACACCTCCATTCGCTGAGCCTGCGCTTTCACCTGGATCGCCAAACCGGTGGTGTGTCACGGGATATCGAGCGAGGTTCTCGGGGTATCAGTTTTCTGCTCAGTTTTATGGTTTTTAATATCCTGCCGACCCTGGTGGAAATCAGTCTAATTGCCGGCATTCTACTGGCATTCTATAACATATGGTATGCGCTCATTCCATTCGCAACAACGCTCATCTATATTGCATTCACCCTGATTATTACAGAATGGCGCATGAAATTCCGTCGCAAGATGAATGAAATGGATTCCAAAGCCAATACCCGCGCTATCGATAGTCTGCTCAATTATGAAACAGTGAAATACTTCGGCAACGAGGACTTTGAGGCCAGGCGCTATGACGAAAACCTTCAGGTATGGGAGCAGGCCGCCATCAAGAACCAGACCTCGCTATCAGGGCTCAATATTGGCCAGGGCATCATAATTGCCATCGGCATCACTGCCATGATGATGCTCGCCGCCCAGGGGGTAAGTAGTGGTAATCTAACGTTGGGAGACCTGGTGATGATCAATACCTATCTGCTGCAAATGTTTATTCCCCTGAACTTCCTGGGTTTTGTCTATCGCGAGATCAAGCATTCTCTTGCCGACATGGAGCGGATGTTCAAGCTCCTGGATGAAAACAGGGAAATCCGCGACCGACCTGAAGCACAATCGCTCACCGTCTCTCGTGGTCATGTGCGCTTCAGCCAGGTGAGTTTTTCATACAAATCACAACGCACTATCCTGGATGAGGTCAGCTTCGAGATCCCACCGGGTCAAAAAATTGCGGTGGTCGGCGCCAGTGGCGGTGGCAAATCTACCCTGGTGAGGCTACTGTTTCGCTTCTACGATGTAGATAAAGGCCACATCGAAATTGATGGTATAGATATCCGTGATATCACCCAGCAGAGCCTGCGCGCCGCGATTGGGATCGTGCCCCAGGATACCGTGCTGTTCAATGACACCATTTATTACAACATCAGTTATGCCAAACCCGAGGCCAGCAAGGAAGCGGTGATGAACGCCGCGCGGTTGGCCCACCTGGATGCCTTTATTGCGACCCTTCCCGATGGCTACGATACACACGTGGGAGAGCGAGGACTGAAGGTCTCTGGTGGCGAAAAGCAACGCATTGCGATTGCGCGCGCTATTTTGAAAAATCCCCGCATTCTGGTTTTCGATGAAGCGACATCAGCGCTGGATTCGGAATCGGAGCAGGCAATTCTCGCCGCGCTGAGGGAAGTGGCCGAAAACCATACCACGCTGGTCATCGCTCACCGCCTGTCCACCATCATCGATGCCGACCGTATTCTGGTGATGGAAGGCGGTCATATCGTGGAAAGCGGCACCCACCGGGAATTGCTCGATGCCAACAACGTTTATGGAAAAATGTGGTCTCTGCAACAACAGGAAGAACATCAGCTCGCCCACAAAGACTAACCTTGTCCAAAATTATGAAGTCGCCTTTTTCCGGAATTTACCTGCTGCTGCTCATTTTTACCCTGGGTTTCTTGCTGGCCTTTATCCAGGTTGGCGCCCTCACCATCGCCTTTGACAAACTAGGGCTATCGGTGCACTCAGCGTTATTACTGCTGTTCAGCGCTCTGTTTGGCAGTGTGATCAACCTGCCCCTGTTCACTATCAAAGCCGTGCCAGCAGCCCATCACCCACCTCCACCTCCCTGGCAGGGGTTGCTGCGCCACCGCCCTCAGGAATTCAAGGGGAAAACCATTATCGCCATTAATGTGGGCGGGTGCGTCATCCCAGTGGCCTTTACCCTCTATCTGCTGGCGTATCACAACCTAAATGTAGTTCAGGTTATCCTTGCCATCGTCATTGTCAGTATCATTTGTTACCAATTCAGTCGCCCTATCCCTGGCCTGGGCATCGGTATGCCGATATTCATTGCGCCTGTCACGGCTGCTTTAGCCGCATTGATCATCAATCCTGAACACAGCGCGCCGCTGGCCTATATCTCGGGTACGCTGGGCGTGCTGATTGGGGCAGATATCATGCGTCTAAAAAGTATTCGCGCCATGGGTGTGCCTGTCGCCTCCTTTGGTGGTGCAGGAACTTTTGATGGTATTTTTCTGACCGGCATCATTGCTGCAATTATCGCATAATCATCTGTTTTATATCATAAATAATAATATTTTTCCCGGAGGGTCTACTAAAATATTTAGGCAAAGCAGAAAAAATTTACGCTGCTCTGAACTTTTTCCCAGACGCCCGGTCATAGTGTTTATACGCTTATATTTTTGTACTGCCCTACAGGACCCTTGCCCCCCCTTGGTGAGGGTTTTTTGTATCCGGGACACTTCAATCACCGCCGGCCACTCCCCTCCCCCCTCTTTAGGCCGGCGGCTTTTTTTACAACGTGAAATCGCAGATTTACCTGAGCAGGCATCATACCCGGGCAGAAGGTTTCAGCGTCTCCCATCTCCAGACAACTTGAGCAACACCTGGTCTAGCCAGCGATCCGGCAGTATTCGCCTGAGCACAGAAAACAGGTAGGTGGGGAAAGTCACGCGGTATTTGATCCTGGGTCGCTTGCTCTCCAGGGCATGTACAACCCGCTTCAGGACAGCATCCGGCGGCAGGGTAAAGGGGACTGCCGCACCTTCCTTGCGCAGGCGTGCTTCCATCGTGACATAATTGTCTCGGTGGGCACTAGGCGCCATGTCGATATTAGCCTTGAACGCCTGATAGGCATTGCGTCTGAACGCGCTCTTGATCGGGCCAGGCTGGATCAGTGATATCTTGATCTCCGTACCGGCCAGTTCCAGGCGTAAGGTGTCCACTAAGCCCTCTATGGCATATTTTGACGCGTTATAGCACCCCCGGTAAGGCATCGCGACAAATCCCAGTACCGAGCTGTTAAAGATGATCCGCCCATATCCCTGACGACGCATAACGGGTATCACGAGATTGGTGAGCTCCAGCCACCCGAAAACATTGGTCTCAAATTGCCGCCGGATAACATCTCGGCCCAGATCCTCCACAGCACCAGGCTGCCCATAGGCGCCATTGTTGAACAGAGCATATAAATTACCACCGCTCCGTGACAACACGCTCGCCACCGCTTTTTGGATCGATACCGAATCATCCAGGTCCAGCAGGACACTTTCAAAACCTTCAGATTGCAAACTGGCAACATCCGCAGACTGGCGAGCTGTCGCGAAAACCCGATATCCACGCTCGCGCAGACCGTGGGCAACACACCGGCCAATCCCTGTTGAACAGCCAGTAATCAGTATCGTTCTTTCTTGCAGATTAGTAGTCACAGTTGGTTTCCTTGCAACATATCGGTATAAATCATACCTTAGCAGTAGGAAAATCCTGCGCCAGGTGAGGGGAATTCCCAAGGTAATCCACTGACATAGCGGCGCTGTCAGGTATAATCACCGAGCTTCCCTTAATCTATGATAAAAGGTTAACCTTTATAATACATAAATTTACGGACCAATTTGATGACGATTAGCAATCCAGACAGCTTTAAAACAAGATCCAGCCTCACGATCAATCATGTGGTATATCAATATTACTCACTGCCGTTACTCCACGCAGCTATTGAAGGTGAGAAAACGACCCTACCCTATACCCATCGGGTACTCCTGGAAAATCTACTGCGCCACGAAGATGGCCTCTCAGTCAAAAAAGAGGATATCGAGGCGCTGATCAAATGGGATCCCCAGGCTGCGCCGGCCAAGGAAATATTTTTTATGCCGTCCCGGGTGCTATTGCAGGACTTTACC
Organism: Gammaproteobacteria bacterium; assembly: GCA_003230085.1. Classification (GTDB taxonomy): domain Bacteria; phylum Pseudomonadota; class Gammaproteobacteria; order SZUA-140; family SZUA-140; genus SZUA-140. The sequence continues at coordinate 19,443 of QIGV01000038.1, read as the reverse complement.
GGTGTGCCAGCGGTCGCTGACTTGGCGGCTATGCGCGCCGCCCTGAAAAAAATGGGTGGTGACGCCAGCAAAATTAATCCTTTTACGCCAGCCGATCTGGTCGTTGATCATTCTGTACAGGTGGACCGCTATGGCAGCTCGGTGGCCTTTCGTGTTAACGCCATTTGCGAGCTGGAGCGTAACCGGGAACGCTATCAGTTTCTGCGCTGGGGACAAAATGCGTTCGACAACTTCCGGGTTGTCCCACCGGATAGCGGCATCGTACACCAGATCAACCTGGAATATTTGGCGCGGGTTGCAATGGTTTCCCAATCCAAAGACGGTATGTGGATCTACCCGGATACCGTCATCGGCACCGACTCTCATACCACTATGATCAACGGCCTGGGTGTCCTGGGCTGGGGTGTCGGCGGGATCGAAGCAGAAGCGGCCCTGTTAGGGCAACCCTCCTCCCTATTGATACCGCAGGTGGTGGGATTCAAGCTAACCGGTCAAACCGCGCCCGGCACCACGTCCACGGATCTGGTACTCACCATTACCGAAATATTACGCCGCCAGGGCGTAGTGGGGAAATTTGTCGAATTTATGGGCCCTGGCATCAGTTATCTCAGTCTGGCGGATCGCGCCACCATCGCTAATATGGCGCCGGAGTATGGCGCGACTTGTGGCTTTTTCCCCGTTGATGAAAAAACCACTGAATATCTACATTTGACAGGTCGTGAAGACATCGCACCATTGGTTGAGGAATACTATAAAACTCAGTCCATGTGGTATTCACCCCATAACGAGGAGCCCCGCTACTCATCCATCATTGAGTTTGACCTGGGCCAGGTCGAACCCTGCCTGGCTGGCCCCAGCCGACCTCAGGACAGGGTACGCCTATCCGAGGTGCGCACATCCTTCCGTACCGCCCTTGTCAAACAACTTAAAGATGAAAGCAATCACATCGAACTCAATGCCCTGACTGACTGGCTGGGCGAGGGTGGCAGCCCCATGATGACCGCGCCAGAACTGGCCAAAACCCACCCCGATGAAGACCTTGATTTGTATGGTGCCAGTGTACCGATCAGAAATCCGGACGGCATTTCCTATAATCTATGTCACGGCTCTGTCGTTATCGCGGCCATCACCAGCTGCACCAACACCTCCAACCCGACGGTGATGCTAACCGCCGGGTTACTGGCACGTAATGCCATCCAGCGCGGACTGAAGAGCAAACCCTGGGTTAAAACAAGCCTGGCGCCCGGCTCCAAGGTCGTTACCGATTACCTGACCGCTGCCGGATTGATGCCCTTCATGGAAGGACTGGGATTTCATCTGGTGGGCTACGGCTGTACGACTTGCATCGGCAACAGCGGGCCACTCAGCGAACATATTGTCAAAGCGATCCATGAGGGTGATCTCGCCGTCGCCTCGGTACTGTCCGGGAATCGTAATTTTGAGGGCCGGGTCAATGCGCATGTACGAGCAAATTATCTGGCCTCCCCGCCCCTGGTGATTGCTTATGCACTGGCCGGAAACCTCAATGTGGATCTTAGCAGCGACCCGCTGGGGATCGACCCCAATGGTGACTATATCTTTTTGAAAGATATTTGGCCCGAGCAGGATGAAATCGATGCGGCTGTCAGTCAACATGTGCTGTCGTCACAGTTCCGCTGCAACTATGCCAATATCTTCAATGGCAGTCACGAATGGAATGAACTCGATATACCGCCCGGTGAACTATTCCAGTGGGATGAAAAATCCACTTATATCAAAGAGCCACCATTCTTCAAGAATATGAAGGTCGAGCTGGAACCTGTACAACCCATTAATGACGCCCGTGTACTAGCCTTGCTTGGTGATTCTGTCACCACAGATCATATTTCTCCAGCCGGCTCGATTGCAGAAGACGGGCCGGCAGGCCATTATTTGAACGCCCAGGGTGTTGCCTCCAAGGACTTTAATTCCTATGGGTCAAGACGCGGCAATCACGAAGTCATGGTGCGCGGCACCTTTGCTAACATAAGGCTCAGGAATCAACTGGCACCCGGTACTGAAGGCGGCATCACCCTGCATTTTCCTGACAAACAGCAGACCTCCATATACGACGCTGCCATGCAGTATCACCAGGAAAATGTACCGCTGATTGTCATAGCCGGTAAGGAATACGGTACCGGGTCTTCTCGCGACTGGGCCGCCAAAGGTCCTAAGTTGCTGGGCATCCGGGCTGTGATTGCTGAAAGTTTCGAGCGCATTCACCGTTCCAATCTGCTCGGTATGGGGATCCTGCCCCTGCAATTCATGGCCGATGATGGTTGCGCCAGTCTGGGTCTCACAGGTGAGGAAAGTTACACGATTTCAGGCATGTCAGACATTGCCCCCCAAAGCCTGCTGGAAGTAAAGGCAACAGGCCCGGATGGCAAAATAAAAACATTCACCGTACTGACCCGCATCGACACCCCAAATGAAGTGGAATACTTCAAACATGGAGGTATCCTGTGCTATGTGTTAAGACAGATCCTTCAGTCGAAATAGGATGTTAACTTATTGTTATAATTGAATATATAAATCATCATAATGATGATGTTATAATATCCCCACAAGAAATAATAAGGAAACGGGATATGCGCATCGAATTGAGAAAAACACCGCGAACGACTAAAAAGCTCGAAATTTCCTATCATAAAAAAGCGTCCGACCGAGCATATAAAAACCCGGACGAACCATTTGCCGGCACTATTCTTGATCTCGGCGTCGGTGGCGCCGGCCTCCTGGTTGAGAGTCCACACAGCATCAATGAATTGCTCAGTCTAAAAGGCCACCCTGAATTGAATACACAGAAAAACTGTGTGGTGCGTTGGGTACGCAAATTATCGAAGGACTACCATCTGGGCGTACAATTTCTGTAACGTCAATTGACAAAATTCACATGAAGTTGGCCAACACCAACCTGGTCACGAATGGCAACATACTTTAGAAAAATCAGCCATAAACCTCGTCATTCAGGCGTGGTTTTATTTCAAAGCTCAGTCAGCACCATTCCAGCTGCTCCCTGTCTCAACAACGGTCCAATTATGCAGTAGATGCTGTTGTAACACCTTTCTTAAAAACCAACTCTTCGCCTTCCACATCCACCTCAATCGCATCATTCTCACCATAGCGACCGGCAAGAATCTCCTGGGCCAGTGGATTCTCGAGTTTCTCCTGTATCGCACGCTTCAAGGGCCGGGCGCCATAGACAGGATCAAATCCGGCCTCGCCCAACTTGTCCAATGCGGCATCACTCAGTGTGAGATCCATCCCCCGATCCTGCAGGCGCCCCCGCAGATACTCAATCTGTATCCGAGCGATGCAACGAATCTGCTCTCGGCCCAGCGGATGGAATACCACCGTTTCGTCGATGCGGTTAATAAATTCTGGTCGGAAGTGCGTACCCACGATCTCCATCACTGCGGCCTTCATGGCCGGATAATTTTCCTCCCCGGCGATTTCCTGGATCACCTGCGAACCCAGGTTCGAGGTCATCACGATCACCGTATTACGGAAATCCACGGTGCGGCCATGGCCATCGGTGAGACGTCCATCATCGAGCACCTGCAACAGCACGTTAAAAACATCAGGGTGTGCCTTCTCAACTTCATCCAGCAGGATGACCGAATAGGGTTTTCGGCGCACTGCCTCGGTGAGATAGCCACCTTCCTCATAGCCAACATAGCCTGGTGGAGCACCGATCAGTCTTGCCACCGAGTGCCTTTCCATAAATTCAGACATATCGATGCGTACCATCGCTTCCTCGGTATCGAAGAGAAAGTTCGACAAGGCCTTGGTCAGTTCAGTTTTCCCAACGCCCGTCGGTCCCAGAAACAGAAATGAGCCATAGGGCCGGTGCGGGTCAGAAAGACCGGCGCGGGCGCGGCGTATGGCATTGGATACCGCCTGGATCGCTTCTCTCTGACCTACTACGCGTTGCTGCAAAACCTCTTCCATGCGCAACAACTTGTCGCGTTCCCCTTCCAGCATCTTGGAAACTGGAATTCCGGTCCATTTGGACACTACCTCGGCGATCTCCTCCTCGGTAACTTTGTTGCGCAGCAGAGTCATTTCCTGGGTTTCGGCCTGGGCAGCCTTCTCCAGCTGCTTTTCAAGCTCGGGAATCCGGCCATACTGTAATTCCGACATACGGGCCAGATCACTTGCCCGGCGCGCTGTTTCCAGCTCAATCCGTACCCGATCAAGCTCTTCCTTGATCTGTTGCGTACCTTGCAGTGCGATCTTCTCCGCTTTCCAGATTTCCTCAAGGTCTGAGAACTCACGTTCCAGCTGTTGAATTTCCCCTTGCAGACTTTCCAGACGTTTTTTTGAAGCCTCGTCGGACTCCTTTTTGAGCGCCTCGCGCTCAATCTTGAGCTGGATCAGACGCCGCTCAAGTCGGTCCATCTGTTCCGGCTTGGAATCGATTTCGATACGAATACGGCTGCCCGCTTCGTCGATCAGGTCGATCGCCTTGTCCGGTAATTTACGGTCACTGATATAGCGATGAGACAACGTGGCCGCCGCAACAATCGCCGGATCCACGATATCCACACCGTGATGTACTTCGTATTTTTCTTTCAGGCCACGAAGAATAGCAATGGTGTCCTCAACCGATGGCTCTCCGACCAACACCTTCTGAAAACGGCGCTCCAGGGCAGCATCTTTTTCCACATACTGGCGATACTCATTCAGGGTGGTCGCGCCCACACAATGCAGTTCTCCCCTGGCCAGGGCGGGTTTCAGCATATTACCGGCATCCATCGCACCTTCCGCCTTCCCGGCGCCGACCATGGTATGCAATTCATCGATAAACAGAATAATCATGCCTTCCTGCTTGACCAGATCATTCAGTACGGCCTTAAGGCGTTCTTCGAACTCACCACGAAACTTGGCGCCAGCAATCAGCGCGCCCATATCAAGCGACAACAGGCGCTTGCCTTTCAGGCCCTCAGGTACTTCTCCATTGACAATGCGTTGCGCCAGACCTTCGACAATAGCCGTCTTTCCGACACCCGGCTCTCCAATGAGTACCGGATTATTTTTGGTGCGGCGTTGCAACACCTGGATGGTGCGGCGAATTTCATCGTCACGGCCAATCACCGGATCCAGCTTGCCCTGCTCAGCACGCTCAGTCAGGTCAATGGTATATTTGTCGAGCGCCTGGCGCTGATCCTCGGCATTGGGATCATCCACTTGCTGCCCACCACGCATTTTCTCGATTGCCTTTTCAAGCCCGCCTTTGGCGGCACCTGCCTTGCGCAACAGGTTGCCCAGCGACCCCTTGTCTTCCAGGGCTGCCAACACAAACAGTTCGCTGGAAATATATTGATCCTTGCGCTGCTGTGCCAGTTTGTCAGTCACATTGAGGAGCCGCCCCAGGTCATTGGAGAGATGGACATCGCCAGCTATACCCTCAACTTTCGGCAGATGATCCAGCGCATCTCCCAACTGAGAACGCAAACTATTGGCATTGATATCGGCCTGGTTCATCAGGTGACGGATCGACCCACCCTGCTGGTCCAGCATGGCAATCATCAAATGGAGTGGTTCAATAAACTGATGATCACGCCCTACCGCCAGACTCTGGGCATCCGCCAGCGCCATCTGAAACTTACTTGTCAACTTGTCCATTCGCATATTTAATTCCTCTCAAGCGCCTGTTATGACAGTGCTGATAGCTTGAATTGATCTGATATATAAAGATATATGGGCGCTCTAGAGATATTCAAGCAGAATCATGATAGGGATAGAGCTCATCAAGTGGCACGCTATACCCTGCTGCGCGAACAATCCGTGCATGATGGCGGCGAAACTGGCGCGCGTTGCGCAGCCCGCAGGAATGAGCCAGAACATCCACGTCATGATTGAGACAGCGTGCATAATTGGCGACGCGATTCACTTTATCGCTGATCACCAATCCCTTTTGCAGCCTTTTATTATGTGTCGTCACCCCGGTTGGGCAGGTATCCAGATGGCATTGCATGGATTGGATACAGCCCAGCGCAAACATGAATCCGCGTGCTGTTACGGCAAAATCCGCGCCCACACACAAAGCCCATGCCACCTTTGCCGACGTCACCAACTTACCCGATGCAACAACCCGGATGCGCTCGCGTAACCCGGCTTCGTGTAATACATTGATTAGAATGGGTAGCGATTCTGTCAGTGGCAGACCGACATGGTCAGCCAGAACCTGGGGAGCAGCGCCTGATCCACCTTCCCCACCATCCACGGTGATAAAATCGGGTGCACTCTCCTCACCTCTGCGCAAGATTGCATCACACAGCTGACGAGGGTAGACAGGACTGCCAATCACAGTCTTGATACCAACCGGCAACCCGGTTAATTCACGAATATGATGAATCATATCCAGTAGATCATCAGGCACCTTGATCTCAATATGACGATTGGGGCTAACCGAGGCAACACCAACAGGTATACCCCGAATCCTGGCAATTTCATCACTAACTTTAATCGCAGGTAATATACCCCCTTTACCGGGTTTCGCCCCCTGCGCCAGCTTGATCTCAAAAGCCCTGACATGGCGGGCGACATCGCACAGTTTTGTATCGTCAAGCCGACCGTCCGCATCACGGACACCATACTTTGCCGTACCAATCTGATAAACCAGATCACACTGCCCCTCCAGGTGGTAAGGAGACAGCCCCCCCTCACCAGTATTGAGCCAGACACTCGCCTTTGCCGCGCCCAGTGACAGGGCACGCACCGCTGGCTTCGAAAGGGCGCCGAAACTCATGCCGGAAATATTGACGATATGGTGCGCCTCAAACGGTTTCCGGCAGTGGGGACCAATAACCAACGGCGGGGTAGGCTCACACTCATCCTCCAGCATGGGGTAAGGGGAGTTAATAAAGATAATGGAACCAGGTTCACGCAGATCATTGGTAGAGCCAAAACCAATTGTCCCGACCATATTTTTTGCTGTTCGGTATACCCAGGTACGGGTTGCACGGTTGAACGGTAATTCCTCACGGTCATCCGCAAAAAAGTATTGGCGGAAATACTCCCCCTGACTTTCAAGAAAATAACGTAATCTTCCGATTACCGGAAAATTGCGCCGTACGGCATGCTCTTTCTGGAAGAGATCCTGTATAAACAGGATGAGCAGTGCCAGCATCGCCAGGCCTGCCAGCCAGCCCATCACCATAATTAAAATATGGGCCATTTCCATCTCAATCCTCCCCTGTATTATACATCTGTCGCCTCAACCCACAGGCACCTTACACAGTCCGCGCAACGCGATGTCAGTAAGACTAATAATGCCGATGATCTCACGGTTCTCGATGACTGGCGCGCGCGACAGGTGAAACTGGGTAAAGAGACGGGCGCAATAACGAACATCCATTTCGGGAGCAACGGTTAACACTGGTTTGGTCATAATTTCATAGACATTGACTCGTTCCGGTGCGCGATCCATTGCCAGGACATGACGGGCAATATCGGATACCAACAGCATGCCGTATTCATCATCTTCATGACGCTTTTTTACGATCAGAGTCTTGGTTTCCACATGTCGCATAGTACATAAGGCATTTGCGACGGTATCCATTCCATCGACAATATCAAACTCTGTTTTCATTACTTCACGAACGCGTATTATCAGGCCTTTATTCATATCTCTTTCTCCACAACTTGCGATAGACACTGTGCCTGGTGCGACAAGCCTACCGCATCTTCAACATCAATCTGAAAAGCGATACCGGAACCATGCGAAGCATCAAACTTACCTACTGCCTCGATGGTTTCCAGAATTGTCCGACTGAGATGCTCCTCGACGACAAATATGATCATGTCACGCTGAGTTTCAAGACTCAATCCGAAAAAAGTTTTGCTCGCCTCAAGACCCGCTCCTCTCGCAGAGTTCAAAACCGTCGCACCTGTAGCACCTGCCTTTCTTGCGGCATCCACAACAACATCGGTCTTGCTATCCTCCACGAGCGCAATTAATAATTTAAAATGCATATCAATCTCCTCCTCACTCTATCGGAAACACTGATTACTAAACCTTGCCTCTCTTTGACCACCTGGCAACCAAAACGCTTAGTTGCGCATAAGCCATCACAGTGATAATTGGGAACAGGGCGGCTAAGGCAATCATGCCGAAACCGTCTATGAGTACACTACGCCCCGGGACCGTACTCGCCAGCCCCATTCCCAAAGCCGCCACCAGTGGCACAGTCACTGTCGATGTGGTCACTCCCCCGGAATCATAGGCCAGGGGGATGATCATCCGCTGGGCAAACAGGGTCTGCACAATAACAATCAGATAGCCGGCGATCATGTAATAAAAAAGTGGTGTCCCGGTAATGATGCGGAATGCCCCCAGCGCCACCCCGGTAGCAGCGCCCAGGGCCACTGCAACGCGTAAACCCCAAACGCTGATAGCCCCCCCGGACACGGTATTGGCCTGCATGGCCACAGCGATCAATGCCGGCTCGGCCAGGGTGGCAGCAAATCCAATTGCTGCAGCAAACACATATACCCAGAAATAATCCGACCAGTGCAGCAGACGCAGTGGATCATGCAGGTTGCCATGGATGAACTCCGGGTTGGTCAGTTGCTCGGCCATTAATTTTCCCAGCGTAAACAGGGACATGTCCAACCCCTCCAGAAACAGCGCCAGGCCGGCCAGGACGTAGAGAAAACCAATCAATACACGGCGCAAATTAGGTATCGGGCGGCGCAATACCAGCACCTGAAAACCAACGAGCACACCCACGATCGGCGCCACGTCTTTCATCGTCAGCAACAATGTCTGGCCCAGACCGAGTAATAAGTCGATCATATCAGCATACCAAAAACCAGCATAAACGCGATGGGCAGCAATGAAGCCAGCGCAATCAACCCAAAACCATCCAACATGGGATTGCGCCCCTTGATACTGGAAGACAGGCCGATACCCAACGCTGTCACTAGCGGTACCGTAATGGTAGAAGTGGTAACCCCGCCAGAATCATAGGCAATGCCGATAATTTCTGCGGGTGCGAACAGGGTCAGTACCACGATCACTACATAACCACAGATAATCAAATACTGCACTGGCCATCCCTTGATGATACGTAAAACACCCAGCACCAGGGACAGGCCGACTGACAACCCCACGGTCATGCGTAGCCACCATGCGTAAGATGATAATGCCGCCGGATCATCATTAATGACACCACCATTAGCCGCTGCCTCTGCCGCCTTTTCCGCAATGACAATCAGTGCCGGCTCGGCGATTGTCGTGCCATACCCCAGCGCAAAGGAAAATGCCAGCAGCCACATCACACTTCCTTTGCGGGCAAAGGCATGGGCCATTGACTCACCGATGGGAAACAGGCCCATTTCCAGCCCCTTAACAAACAAGGATAAACCCAGCACCACCATGATGGCGCCGGCAATAATATTTTCTATATCAGGGATGTTTTGACGCAGAATGAAAATCTGAAAAAAAGCAATAACGAGGACAATCGGCGCAAGATTGCGAACGCTGTCAAATATCGATCGATAGAAATCGGCCAGTAATTTATTCAAGATAAATTATGCTTTATTCTTCTAATTTGGCATTTCCTGTTCGTCATCATGATCTTTGAGGCAATATATGCCTCATTAAATCTTGAGCAGAAAAATTATAATATCAATACAACTGTCTAATGAAGATACTATCACAGATGCATGCAACGTGAATTTACAGGATGACCTACTATGTTGACTAACGGCAAACTAAACACCATCAAACAAGCCCTGACTGAGGACATTGGCAGTGGCGATCTTACCGCGCAGCTAGTGCCCGCTAATCAAACATCAACAGCCCGGCTAATTGCTCGTGACAGAGCCGTCATTTGCGGCAATGACTGGTTCAATGCCGTTTTTCTCCAGCTTGACCCCGCCATCGAAATAGAGTGGCAAATAAACGAAGGTGAGACTGCAGAACAAAACCAGGAGCTCTGCATATTGCGTGGCAATTCGCGTGCATTGTTAAGTGGCGAAAGGACTGCGCTTAATTTCCTCCAAACCATGTCTGGCACTGCCACCCTCTCGCGCCAATTTTATGAACGAGTTCAGGATCTTGACGTCACCGTACTGGATACCAGAAAAACACTGCCTGGACTGCGTAGCGAACAAAAATATGCGGTGCGCTGTGGTGGCTGCCACAACCATCGCATAGGTCTTTATGACGGCATATTGATCAAGGAGAATCATATTCTGGCCTGCGGTTCCATTGGCAAAGCGATTGAGAAAGCGCGCCTGATAACAGAGACTCAGCTCCCTATTGAAGTAGAGGTTGAAAACCTTGAAGAAATGACTGAAGCATTATCTCACCATGCCGATATATTATTACTGGACAATTTTCCTGAGGAGGAATTGCGTCGTGCGGTACGACTAAACAAGGGTCAGGCCAAACTTGAGGCATCTGGCGGTATCACACTGAATAATATACGCGCCATTGCCAAAACCGGTGTTGATTTCGTTTCTATCGGAGCACTCACCAAAGATATCAAGGCCATCGACCTGTCAATGCGTATCGTAGCTGAGTGACTAATGTCTTAAAGTTGGCGCATCCAGAAACAAAGGCTTATATAGCCTGTAATTTTTAGTGCACACAGGCATTTTTTAGAAAATAATTTAAGATATATACCAGCTTATGAAATACAAATTTTTAATCACTGGACATTATTCATGACCAGCACGGCTGCCAATAAAGATCAAACACCTGCAGAAATCCCGTTACTGCAGCCGATATCCTGTGATCCCCGGATAGAACAGCCGATAAAGGCTGGCGAAAAAGTGTTGTTGTCCCTTCATGACGGTAAGCGCTATCTGGGCAATCTCCAAACTTTCCGGCGAGAAGAGAAGCGGCTAAGCATCATTGTCGATGGTGACGAGGTCAGCCAGGAAATTTCTTTTAGTAAAATTAAAATTATGAGCCTGCCAAGGCGTCATGGCTGGAAGCGTGCCTGTCAGCCACAGAATGAATTGCAGGAAAGTATTACCCTACCGGATGCGATTCAGGATTTCTGGATGACATTCAAGGATGGTGACAAGCTGGAAGGTAGTACTTTTGGCTTCCGCACTGATGGAGCCGGGCTGTATCTGTACCCGACTCAAAACGGTTCAGAGTACGCTCATATGTTTATCCCCCGCAGCGCCCTGGAAGATCACCGCATCGGACCCCATATCGGCGAGCTTTTGGTCAATGACAAGGTAGTCAGCAAAAAGCAGGTTGATGAAGGCCTGACAGAGCAGGAACAGTTACGCCAACAGCCGCTAGGTGAATATCTCCGTTCCAAGGCCATCATCACAACCAATGAACTGGAAACATCCCTCAAAGACCAGAAAAGTGCGCCCAATCTACGTCTGGGTGAAATCCTGATTCATGAGAATCTGATCGACGAGGATCAACTCATGGAGGCACTCCAGGCACAAAAGGAGGACCGGAGCAAGCAAATCGGCCAGATCCTGATTGAGCAGGGCATGGTCACCGAAAGTGATATTCAGCAGGGTTTGTCCAGAAAAATGGGGATACCTTTTGTCGATGTCGGGCAGTTTCAACTGGATCCTGAGGCACTCAAGCTAGTACCTGAGGATCTGGTCAGGAAATATAAGTTCTTACCTCTCTACTACTACGATCAGAAGCTGGCCATTGCCCTGGTCAACCCTATGGACTGGGAAGCCCTCGATGCCGTGCGTTTTCATACCGGATTGAATGTGGAACCGGTCATGGCCGAAGAAAGTGAACTGACGCGTCTCATCGATATTCTCTATGCAGCGCCGGAGATCGAAGGCGAGATGTTTGATGATTTCATGGGTAATGATGAAGATCAGGGGGTGGAAGAGGAAGAGGAATATAATGAATCATCTTCGTCTGATAATGTCGTCGTTAAACTGGTCAACAAAATCATCATCGATGCCCATAATCAGGGCGCATCGGATATCCATATCGAACCCTACCAGGGTAAGAACAAGACCGTGATCCGTCTGCGCACGGATGGCACCCTTAAGAATTATTATGAAGTGCCCAGCAAAATGCGCAAAGCACTGATAGCGCGCATCAAGATCATGGCCAATCTGGATATTTCAGAAAAACGCAAACCCCAGGACGGAAAAATCGATTTCAAAAAATTTAGCATGCTGAAAATCGAGCTGCGCGTTGCGACCCTCCCCACCACCGGAGATCAAGAGGATGTTGTGATGCGTATCCTCGCTGGCGGCGAACCGATCCCTCTCGAAAAACTGGGGCTCAGCGATAAAAACTCGGAAAACATTATCGATATGATATCCAAGCCATATGGCCTGTTTTTTGTCTGTGGCCCGACTGGATCTGGTAAAACAACGACACTACATTCGATTCTGGGACATCTGAACACGCCGGAGCGCAAGATCTGGACGGCGGAAGACCCGGTAGAAATTACTCAGAAAGGCTTGCGCCAGGTACAGGTACACCCCAAAATCGGCCTGACGTTTGCCGCCGCGATGCGCGCCTTTTTGCGTGCTGATCCCGATATCATCATGGTCGGCGAGATGCGCGATGAAGAGACCACCAGCACTGGCATTGAGGCCTCCCTGACTGGCCACCTGGTATTTGCGACACTGCATACCAATAGCGCGACGGAAAGTATTATCCGGCTGCTTGATATGGGTATGGATCCGTTTAATTTTTCCGATGCCCTGGTGGGAATTCTCGCCCAACGTCTGGCTAAACGACTATGCTCCAACTGCAAGGAAGAATATGAACCAGATAGTGATGAATTGCGGGATTTACTGACCGAATTCTGCTATGAACTCATCCCCAAGGATGCCGATGAAGAGTTTTCCAACATGGTCAGACATAAAATTCTCGATGAATGGAAGGAAAAATTCACTAATGACGAGGGGAAATTTATGCTCTCTCGCGCCCCCGGTTGCGATACCTGTGAAGACTCCGGCTACAAGGGGAGACTAGGACTGCACGAACTTCTTGAAGCAACTGACGCTATCAAGAAGAAAATTCTGGATAAAGCCCAGGTCTCGGAATTACTTGCGGTTGCATTGCAGGAAGGGATGCGGACCCTGAAACAGGACGGCATTGAAAAAGTGCTGCAGGGACAGACAGACATCCATGCCATCCGAAAGGTCTGCATAAAATAATGGTCGTAATCATCTGCTGTTAGCAGATAACGAAGGGAGCACCTTGGTAGGCTCAGGCCGTTCTAAAACCTTCTACCACCTGTTCTTCAATATCGGCCCAATCGACCTTTTCGACCCGGGCATGAGACGGCCCGACCTCTAGCCATGCCAGCAGCCTATCCAGCGAAGCCTCCTCACCACAAGCAATAACTTCTACACTGCCGTCGGGCAGGTTGCGCGCCCAGCCACAAATGCCCAGCTCCAGCGCCTTTTGTCGCGTCGATGCGCGGTAGAAAACGCCCTGAACACGTCCAGAAACATTACATCGAATACATTTCATCATTCCCCATTTCGCCCTAACACGCTATGATCATCTATAAGGTGCGTATTATACGCGGGTAGTTTGTGGAGAAATATAATGATGAAGAACACTGGTTACCGCATAGAAAAAGACAGCCTGGGTGAACTTGAGGTACCTGAAAACGCCTGGTTTGGCGTACAAACGCAACGCGCAATAGACAATTTCCCCATCAGTGGCAGAAAACCTGACCCAGACTTCATCAAAGCCCATGTACAAATTAAGCGCGCTGCCGCCATTGCCAATAGACAGCCCGGCTGGCTGGATGACCCAACTGCGGAAGCCATTATCTCTGCCTGCGACAAGATTCTGGCCGGAAAGTATCTTGATCAGTTCGTCGTTGACCGTTTCCAGGCAGGCGCTGGCACCAGCCACAACATGAACAGCAATGAAGTCATTGCCAATCTTGCCAATGTCGCGCTGGGCGGCAACAAAGGTGACTACACACCGATTCACCCCAATGACCATGTCAACATGGGTCAAAGCACCAATGACACCATACCCACCGCAATACGTCTTGCCGCACTGGTAAAACTGCCCCGCCTGACGCTTGCGATCAATAATATGGCAGATGAATATGCGCGTATTGCAGCAGAACATGCTGATACCGTAAAAAGCGGGCGCACGCACCTGCAGGATGCCGTTCCCACCACTGTCGGGCGAGAGTTTGGCGCCTATGCCTGGACGCTCAGACGTTGTGTGACACGCATTGAAAAGACATGCGACCCGCTGTGTGAAATCGGGCTGGGCGGCAGTGCTGTAGGCACCGGTCTAAATACGTCTCCAGGATATGCACCATCAGCCGCCAGGGAACTCGCCCGCCTCACCGGTGAGCCGATTCGCCCGGCAGAAGATATCGTGGCCCAGATGCAATCCATGGGTGACATCCAGAGTCTGTCTTCCGCTATCAGGGATCTGGCGCTGGAACTGACCCGCATTTCAAACGACATGCGTCTACTGGCCTCTGGGCCACGCACCGGTATCGGAGAGGTCATGCTACCAGCCGTACAACCGGGATCCAGCATCATGCCGGGCAAGGTCAACCCGGTCATGTTCGAAATGCTCAACCAGGTTTGCTTTCAGGTTATTGGCCAGGACAATGCTATTGCCAGTATGACCCAGGCCGGACAGCTGGAACTCAACGTCATGATGCCGGCTATCGGTTCCGCCTTGTTTGACGCTATGACGTGGCTGACGAATGCAGTGACAGCAGCGACCGAACGCAACCTGAAAGGCTTGGCGATCAACACAAAGCGCTGCCAGGCATTTCTCCACAGCAGCGTCGGTCTGGCAACCCTGCTGAATACCCGTATTGGTTACAGTGCTGCCGCTGAAGTCGCTAAGGAATCGGAAAAATCAGGCCGTCCGGTACGGGATATTGTCGCGGAAAGAGAACTACTGTCGGCGGAGGAATTCGATACTCTGGTGCTCAAGGCAGCACGAGATGGCAACATTGATTAGCGTCTCACGCTTCACGTTTCACATCTCCCCCGTGGTCCTGCTCGCCTTTATGAGATAAATACAATGCCAGCCCGAGCAGGGCAATACCACCAGCAAGATAAACCAGATCTAACGGCGTATTAAAGGCCATCTTGATGGCATGTTCGAAAAATTTCACAATTAAAATCATCAGAATCACTTTGGCCAAACGCGCTTTGAGATCGTCCAGACTGGTGATAAACAGTACTTTCGAGGCCGTTTTATCACTCTCGGCCTCGTCGATCTTGCTAATAAATAATTCATACAGGCCCAGGGCAAAAATCAGCAGCACGGTCGCCAGCAGATAGCCATCAACGATTTCCACAATATGAGTTACACTTTCGGCGCGCAGCTCGGATCGAGCCAGAGTATCCAGTGCAGGCGAAGCATAATCAATAAGATGAACTACCGTATAAAACGCATCGACGGTTGCGATATAAAACATTGCAAAGGCAGCAGCCAGACTTGAAATCACTGCACTCAGGACGATATAGCGGCTTTTCCATAATCCCCCTTCAAATATTCTTTCCACTAGATTCATGTTTGCGCCTTTATTTCCTGTCCTGTTAACGGCATGATCTCTGCCGATTGATACAATCTTTTTAATGGGATATTCATCCTGGTCGCCATATCCATATCCGCGTCATGCAGGACTTCAAACAGCGCCATGTTCCGGGGATCGGTGCTACGACTTACCACACCTGATACATCGGAAATGGTCTGCCGCATGGCATTATATAGGTCTGCCAGATTGATTTCATTAGCATCACGCGCCAGGATCCATTCTGCCTCGGCAACCATGAGTATATATTTGCGGCTTTCCAGTATTGCCATCACTTCAGCCAGACCTTCACGACTATTGTCCGGCTCCAGTTTCATAATCTGCTCTTCTGACAATGTCTCGCCACGTTGCTGGCTTTCCCATAAACGCCCGATAACCCGATAGGCGGTCACAAGCGGCGCCAGACTGTTCGGGCCATCCTGCTTTTTAAACAGTGTCAGGCAATAACTGATCTCAGTACCCAGCAGGACAACCACCCAGGAGACATAGATCCATACCAGAAACAGCGGAATCACGGCGAGCGCACCATAGATCGTGGCGTAAGTCGGTACATTGGCGACATAGAGTGTAAAGCTTCGCTTGGCCAGTTCGAACAACAGGGCTGCGATTGCCGCCCCCGCCAGACCATTCCGAAACTTGATGCGACGGTTAGGCACCAGCACATAGAGCAAGGTCAATGCGATCGTCATCGATATGAAAGGCATCATGAACAACGACCAGGCCTTGAGGTTTTCTATAGCCCCATCCATTTCAGATAGTATAGGCAGTGAAACCAGATAGGAGGTTAAGACAATACTGACTGCCAGCAGCAAGGGTCCCAGGGTCAATATTGACCAGTAGACAACAAACTTGGCAAGCCAACGTCGAGTACTACGAACGCGCCAGATTTCATTCAGTACCTCGTCGACGCTGTTCATCAGCATCAGTGCCACCAACACCAGGAAAAATATGCCAGGCCCTGTAAGCCGTCTTGCCTGCTGCGTGAACTCCTCAACGTAGGATTGAACAACCTCACTGGAAGCCGGCACGAAATTCCTGAAAATATAATCCTGAATGTTATCAACAGCTGTTTCGAACACGGGGAAAGCAGCCAATACCGAAAACATCACAGCCAGCAGCGGCACCAGCGACAGTAAGGTGGTATAACTCAGGGATGCAGCTTTGATCAGGCAGTGGTCATCACGAAATTGGCGTGCCAGGAATATGTTGAACTGAAGCACATTTTTGACGAAACTCACGGCTGGCTCACTCGAGGTGATTTTGCTGCACAAGCGCCCTCGCCTCATTGGCCAATCTGATAGCGGCTTTTTCCTTGCCATTTTCTGAGGCATCAAGTGCCTGCTGCACCAGGGACTTTGCAGCCACCAAGGGCGGCCCATCTGTAGTGGATGATTCTATCGCCAGCAAGGCGGCCTTAATCGCACTCGTCACATCCTGTGCCTTAAGTGCCTCACTCTTGGCAAGCATGGCGTCATTACGTGCCCAGCTATATAAACGAAGTTCCAGCTCCCTTTCAGCCTTAGTCAGATAATCCTCTGCCGTCATTAAATTCTTGCTGGCATATTTGTCTGCACCGGCATCATGAGCTGCCTGCAAAGACTGGCGCGCATCACTCATTTCCTGTGTAGGCACCGTAGTACAAGCTGCTAAAACTGTCAGAGTGACTATCGCGATGAATATTTTTTTGGGCATTTGTCTATATACTATGTAGGAGAATTGCTACCCAAGGCATATTGCAGGGATTATCAGGGTATCATCCCCCACACCTATGGGCTACCAGGGAATTGCGCGTTAGAATACGCCGACCAAGGTACTAAAAAACATAAAGGACAATTCCATGGCTATTATAATGTATCATAACCCGCGTTGTACAAAATCCCGTCAAACCTTGCAGCTCCTGAAAGAACACAACATAGAGCCGGAAGTCATTGAATATCTCAAGACACCACCATCACGCAAAACATTGTCCGATATCCTGGATATGCTGAACCTGGAACCACGCACATTGATGCGCAAAAATGAAGCAGTCTATCAGGAAAAAAATCTCGGTGATCCTGAACTGAGCCGTGATGATCTGATAGATGCCATGATTGACGACCCGATTTTGATTGAGCGCCCCATTGTTGTCAATGGAAGCCGCGCCGCCCTGG
Source organism: Gammaproteobacteria bacterium (assembly GCA_003230085.1). Classification (GTDB taxonomy): domain Bacteria; phylum Pseudomonadota; class Gammaproteobacteria; order SZUA-140; family SZUA-140; genus SZUA-140. Next base: position 1,769 of record QIGV01000038.1, on the reverse strand, counting down.
GACGTCCACCAGAAAATATCCTGGAGATTATATAAGTGACTGAAATATTAGTTCTTTATTACAGCCGTCACGGTAGTGTGGCACAAATGGCGGAACTCATCGCGCGTGGTATAGAAGAGATTCCCGGCTGTACCAGCCGACTGCGAACGGTACCTGGTATTTCTACGGTGTGCGAAGCCATCGAGGATAGCATTCCATCTGCAGGGCCGCCTTTCGTCAGCCAGGATGATCTAAAAGAATGCGGGGCGCTGGCGCTCGGCAGCCCCACCCGCTTTGGCAATATGGCGGCCGAACTGAAATATTTTCTAGATGGCACCAGTGCCCAGTGGTTATCCGGCACCTTGGTCGGAAAACCTGCTGTGGTTTTTACATCGACATCATCCATGCACGGTGGTCAGGAAAGTACACTCCTCACCATGATGATACCCCTGCTGCATCATGGCATGCTGTTGATGGGCTTGCCTTACACTGAAACCGATCTGTCGAATACGACTAGTGGTGGCACACCTTACGGTGCCAGCCACTATGCCGGCGCCGATAACAGGCAACCCTTTAGTGCAGAAGAAAAACGCCTGTGCCGCGCCCTGGGCAGACGCCTGGCAGGCACAGCGAAGCAGCTTGCTACTGGTTTATCAGACCGGAGAGAATAGCGCCCCTCTTTAGAGAAGCTTATTGAGGCGTGTTAAGACTGGGTGGAGCTGGCCCGAAGACCGGGTCCCATGCAAAGGGATCGAGCGGTGGCGTTACTGTGAAAGCCGGAAAGCCGCCCTGGTTATTATTGGAAAAAGATTGGGTACTGCCAGAATCAAGATTGGAGACAGACTGATAGTTCACGTCAAAACTGAACATACTCCCCTGGTTATCTGCCTGAGCGATCCAGGTAGTACTGATGTTATCACCCTCATTCCAGGCTACGGTAAGCACCGATGGATCAAGAGCCAGAGAGCCTGCAGCAGTAATAGGTGAGACAATCAAATTACCCGTGGTAATATCGATATTCCAGCCTTCGCGGGCACGTTGAACAAAGCGCTGCTGCGCCAGAAAATTGCCCATGCCCATGCCACCGCCACCGCCCATGCACCCCATCATGCCACCACCCGTCATCTGGCCGGTAGTACCGTTACAATCCATCATAACGTCGACGTCGATATCCAGCATTTTACCAAAAATATCGTTGGCAGGATCAGGATACCCCGTGAGTTGATTGCTGGCATAGTTGAAGTTAGAGATAATCTCCGGGGTGTTCATTGTGGCCGTCAGGTTTACAGTTGAAAACAACAGCTGGTTGCTATTAACATCGACAAAAGGATCCTGGTGAATTACCGCGATGTTATCAAAACCCTGTGCGCTATCCCGCACCGCACTGCTCAGCGCGATACCAAAACTAGCCGGAACTGCGCCGTTGCCGTTGAAAGGAATGAAGGTTTCCTGCTCAAAGGGTAGTGACCCTGAACTACCGGTCGCAGAATCATCCGTTATGATGGTCCTGATGTAGCTGCCAGTATTACCGGCATCAACAAGTTCCTGGCGAAAGCCGCTCCCTTGCATCAAAACTGTACAAACGATATTGACATCCTGACACGAAAGATCGGTATCAATGGTCCCGTTATTGACGGTCCATTGCCCGAACTGAGTCACTTGACCCGCAATGACGACGCCTGATATGGCCAATGCAGAAACACAGAACACGCCGCAGGTATATAACTTACGTAGGCTGTTCTTCACTTTCCTCTTCTCCAATATCATGGGTCATCTCAGTAATTGTTGTT
>QIGV01000240.1 GCA_003230085.1 Gammaproteobacteria bacterium | reverse complement strand
CCCGGCGGTTAAATTCCGGCAATTCGTCGAGAAACATTACGCCATTATGAGCCAGTGAGATTTCACCGGGTGAGGGGTGGCTGCCACCTCCCACCAGGGCGATGCCGGAAGCTGTGTGATGAGGTGCTCGGAAGGGGCGCTGACGCCAGTTTTGCACTGAAAACCCCTGTTGGCTGATGGAAGTGATGGCTGCTGTCTCCAGCGCTTCATCCTCTGTCATTGGTGGCAGAATCCCGGGTAGGCGGCTGGCGAGCATGGTCTTGCCGGTGCCCGGAGGGCCAATCATAAGCAATGAATGCCCCCCTGCTGCGGCAATCTCCAGTGCGCGTTTGGCGTGATGTTGGGCACGCACGTCGGCGAGATCAGGTGCGCAGTCCGAAACGACTGTATCGTGACTGTGATGCCTGTGGCCCTGAAGAGGCTGGGTTTTAGAAAAATGAGCGCAGACTTCGAGCAGGTGATGGGCTGGGAAGACTGTTATTCCACTGATCAATGATGCTTCTTGCGCATTTTCACTGGGAATGATGATATGCCGTTGTGCGCTGCGGGCCTGAATCGCGGCGGCCAGAATACCTCGTATACTGCGAATTTTACCGCTGAGAGCGAGCTCGCCAATGAATTCATAGTTCGAAAGTTCGTCTGCTGGAATCTGCTCAGAAGCTGCGAGTACACCCAAGGCCATCGCCAGGTCGTATCGCCCACCCTGCTTGGGTAGGTCAGCAGGTGCCAGATTGATCGTAATTCGGCGAGTAGGATATTCAAAGCGGCTGTTCAGCAGTGCGGCACGAATTCGTTCTTTGCTTTCCTTGACGGCTGTTTCAGGCAGGCCAACGATGGATAGACCCGGCAAACCATTGGATAAATGCACTTCAACGGTAACTTGGGGTGCTGCGATGCCTTGTTGGGCGCGGCTAAATAGAATTGCTAGTGACATGATTCTCGATCCCTGAGAAGCGATACATTCTTGAAAATGCTCTAATGGATTTAGGTTCTAGCGGTCATTTCCCGAGACTGCTTTTTCCAGTGCATCTATCTCTTTTTCCAGAGCCTCCAGCTTGGCCCGGGTACGGCCTAGCACCGCCTTTTGCACATCAAATTCCTCGCGTGTGACCAGGTCTAGTTTATCGAGGGTGTTGCTGAGGAGGGTGCGGACATTTTTTTCTATATCCTGCTGCAATTCGCGTGCACTGCCGGGAATGGCATTCGTCAGCTTACTGGCCAGATCGTCAAAAATTTTTGGATCAAATCCCATCGTCATAGTCACCAGTGATTTTTCCTGCGTGCATGTTACACGATGACAGCAGAAATGCGTAGCTGTGATTACAGCGACAATAAGGAGCGCACCAATGAGGTGCGGTCTCTATGCATGTCTGTCCAACCCAGTGCAATAGCAAGGAGTATTGGGGTTAAAAAATATAATAAGTAATTGATAATTATTATAAAAAACGTGTTGGCACAAATAATGCACAATAGACATTGTATTACATCATTTTTGTATCAGTTTTGAGCGCCCTGCCGGGCACAAAACGTCTACATCACTATGAGGGAAGTCTTATGAAGCTTGTTAGTGCAGTCATTAAGCCGTTCAAACTGGACGATGTACGAGAGTCCTTGTCCGAGATCGGTGTTCAAGGGGTAACGGTAACCGAGGTGAAGGGTTTTGGGCGTCAAAAGGGCCATACCGAACTATACCGTGGTGCCGAGTATGTAGTGGATTTTCTGCCTAAGGTAAAAATTGATGTCGCCATTGATGATGGAATTCTGGATCAGGTTCTAGAGGCCATCACCAAGGCGGCTCAAACAGGCAAGATTGGCGATGGCAAAATCTTTGTTTTCAATCTGGAACAGGCTATTCGTATTCGTACCGGAGAAACCGGTACAGAAGCCCTTTAACGCGTTTTTTAAACTATTTAATCTGAAGTTGCGGAGGAACTAATTGTGGAAGCAATTCTCGAAACCAAATACGCACTGGATACCTTTTATTTTCTGGTAACCGGCGCGCTTGTTATGTGGATGGCCGCCGGCTTTTCCATGCTGGAAGCCGGACTCGTCCGTTCCAAGAATACGGCTGAAATTCTAACCAAGAATATCACGCTGTTTGCGATTGCCTGTATCATGTATATGGTGATGGGCTACGGGATCATGTATCCCGCAGGCGGTGACGGCATCATCCCGACCTTTGATTTTTCTTTCATGTTCGGCGGCGACCATGATCCGGCAATGGTGCTGGCGCAGGGCGCTGAAGGGTGGTATGACGGTTCATACTATTCCCGCATGTCTGATTTCTTCTTCCAGATGGTGTTTGTGGCCACTGCTATGTCGATCATTTCCGGCGCGGTTGCCGAACGCATGAAATTGTGGGCATTTCTGGCTTTCACAGTGGTGATGACCGGTTTCATTTACCCGATACAGGGCTACTGGAAGTGGGGCGGTGGTTTTCTTGATCAGGCGGGTTTTCTGGATTTTGCAGGTTCTGGTGTAGTGCATTTGGCTGGTGCCGCTGCAGCTTTGGCTGGTGTCTTGCTGCTCGGTGCCCGTAAGGGTAAATATGGCCCCAACGGGGAGATCACCCCGATTCCTGGTGCCAATATGCCTATAGCGACACTGGGGACCTTTGTTCTGTGGCTGGGCTGGTTTGGCTTCAACGGGGGATCAGAGTTGGTCCTTTCAAATGTTGGCGAGGCCAATGCTGTTGCCGCAGTCTTTGTTAATACCAATATGGCGGCCTCCGGCGGAGTGGTTGCCGCATTGATTCTGTCGCGCCTGATGTTTGGCAAGGCGGATCTCACCATGGCCTTGAATGGGGCTCTGGCTGGCCTGGTGGCCATTACGGCGGAACCTCTGACGCCAATTCCGTTAATGGCTACGGTGATCGGTGCGCTCGGCGGAATACTGGTGGTGCTGTCGATCTTGACTCTGGACAAGATCAAGATCGACGACCCGGTGGGCGCAATTTCCGTTCATGGTGTGGTCGGTATCTGGGGTTTACTGGCGGTCACGCTGACCAACCCGGATGCAACCCTGGGTGCTCAGTTATATGGCATCGCGGTTATCTTTGGTTGGGTATTTATCACCAGCTTTATCGTATGGATGATCCTCAAGATGGTGATGGGTATCCGGGTGTCTGCGGAAGAGGAATTCGACGGTGTTGACCTGGCGGAATGTGGCCTGGAAGCCTATCCGGAATTTACTGGATCGCGGGGTTCTGGCCTCTGATTCCTGATCAGACTAGAGATAGAGAAACGGGCGCCAAAGGGCGCCCGTTTTTTTTAGATGTCGCTTTTATTTATTTTTCTAAAGATCGCTGTGGGAGCCATCACAAAAGGGCTGATCTTTGGTATGTTTGCAACCACATAGGGCTACTGTCGTTGCTGCGTCGATGGTGAACGCTTTAGGCGTAAAGGCGGTGTCTTTATGTGAACCGTCACAAAAGGGTTGATTGGCAGATTTTCCGCAGCTGCACCAGTAATAGGTGCCAGGCTCCAGATTCGTGACATAGGGAAATTTCTGTACAATCACAGGGTCTGACATGGTGAGCTCCTTTGCGGGTAATATAGTGTCTCCAGCATCATTGTAACTGAATTTCATTCGCTGAAACCACAATGAAAACTTTTATGCCTTAGGGTGGGTCTGGCAAATCCGCTTATGAAGTCTGGTCAATATATTAATATCACTGGTTCGTTTGGTGTGGGAAAGGCCTTACAACTGTGCACTCGGTCTATCACGAAAAATCATGGAATCGACTGGCTGGCCGATATATGAGTGAATAACTGTGCAGGGGCTGAAAGCCGCAATGAAAAATAAGCTTATTTATTGTAGTATGTTGTTATTATTGGTTTTTTCAGTTCTAAGCCAGGCTGCCCAAGTGTACCGGTGGGTGGACGGGAATGGCAAGGTACATTTTAGTGATCAACCTGGTGGAGCGAATTCGCAGACTGTCGATATCAAGCCTATACCCCGGCATCAGCGGATGGATGAGCAGACGTCCACTGCACAGGCAAAACCGCCAGAATCGGCAAAAGTTAGTAATGCTGCCGTAGCCCAGTCACAAGATAATCCTAAAACCGCAAAAGTGAACAACAAAAACTGTGAAATTTCCAAAGATAATCTAAAGCGCAACCAGGATATTTCAAGAATGTACCGTCTGGATGAGAATGGCGAACGCGCATTCCTCAGTGATGCTGAACGTGAGGCGGTGCTGGACAAGTCACGTCAGCAGATTCAGAAATGGTGTGGCTGATCACCTAATTGCGCCTCAAGAAATGCCGGATAGGCCATTGCAGCGTGATGAATGGCTAAGTTGTAATAACGCGTCGTAAAATCCCTTTTTGAAATATCACTTTCTCTGATCGTCATCAGAGCAGTTGATTTCCCCGCCATAGTTGCCGACCACCACCCTGAGGGGTAGACGCATTGGGGAAAATTCAGGGTCAAGGTTGTCTGGAAACCTGCCTGCTTCATGGCCTTGTGCATCGCTGTAATGATGTCCATATGGAGCAGCGGTGATTCGCTTTGTTGCACGATGATACCTTCATGATTCAGGGCGCGGTAACATTGGCGATAGAATGGTTCAGTAAACAGACCTTCCGCCGGACCGATTGGGTCGGTGCTGTCAATGATAATCACATCATAACTATCAGGTAGCGCTTCAGTAACCCACCGTATGCCATCGCCAAAATGGAAATGTGCGCGTGGATCCTGGTTGGTATCACACAACTCGGGAAAGAATTTTTCGGCTATCCGTGTGACACGTTCATCGATTTCCACCTGCCAAACTTCAGCCACCTCCTGGTGTTTCAGCACTTCACGGAGGGTGCCGCAGTCACCACCACCGATAATCAGTACCCGCCAGGGACTATGGTGGGTGAAAAGCGCCGGGTGAGACAACATTTCGTGATAGAAAAAATTGTCGCGTTCGCTCAGCATGACAAAACCGTCGATGACCATCAGGTTGCCGAACTGCTCCGTCTCATAGACGGTAATATGCTGGAAAGGAGAACGCTCATCGTGTAGCACGCGGGTAGTTTTAAGAGAAAAGGCTGTTCCGCCCTTCTCATTAATCTCTGTAAACCAGTTTTTATCAAGCGCCATGTTTGTCTTCTCTGTTTGTTGTTGCCGGGTTAAGATAGCTCACACTCTATGAAGCGTAAAATGTTAAGTGAACAAGATACGCGCTTCACGCTTGGCATCTTATACAATGTTACAGGTTTAAACGATGGACAAGCAATCATGAACAGTTGGGTTATGCAATACTAAGCGCAATACTCAGTCAGCTGAAACAGGTAACTCATTCATGTCTCAATGGACTATAGCCAACGCTCGGCAGAGCTATAATATTGCCCACTGGGGAAGCCGTTATTTTGATATAAATGATCAGGGCCACGTCATTGCTCGCCCTGTCCAGAGTCGGCAGGATGCCATGATCGATCTCTATGACCTGGCCGGGAAATTGAAACAGCAAGGGCTGTCGACGCCTGTTCTAGTGCGATTTACCGATATCCTGCATGAGCGTGTTGATGTGTTGAATGATGCCTTTATCAGTGCAATGGAACAGCACCATTATCAGGCCACATACACCGCAATCTATCCAATCAAAGTCAATCAGCAGCGTAGCGTCGTTGAAGAAATTATCTCACATAAGAAAGGATGTGTAGGTCTTGAGGCAGGTAGTAAGCCGGAATTATTAGCTGTTTTGGCGCTAGTGGGTAGCAATGGCGGCGTGATTGTCTGCAATGGCTACAAGGACCGGGAATATATACGCCTGGCCTTGATGGGCAGGCTGCTGGGCAAACGCATCTATATCGTTATTGAGAAGCTTTCAGAACTTAACCAGGTGATTGAGGCTTCGCGGGAGCTGGATATCGCCCCGTTGATCGGGGTGCGTGTTCGATTAGCGTCCATCGGCAAGGGGAAATGGCAGAATACCGGGGGTGAAAAATCTAAATTCGGGTTTTCGGCTGGACAGTTGTTGCGCATGGTACAGCAGCTGAGAGACGCAGGCTTTCTCGATGCTTTACAAATGCTGCATTTTCACCTCGGTTCACAGATTGCCAATATTCGAGACATACAGCCGGCGATGCGTGAGGCTGGCCGCTTTTATGCTGAATTGCGCCGTCTGGGAGTTCCTATACGCTGTGTGGATGTGGGCGGTGGGCTTGGGATCGATTATGAAGGTACTCAATCTCGAAGCTACTGCTCCATGAATTATACGGTCAGGGAGTATGCCAATAATGTAGTGCATGCCTTGTCAGAAATCTGTATTGAGCAGGGTCTGCCATGCCCCGATATTCTGACCGAGTCCGGGCGTGCTATGACTGCTCATCATGCGGTCCTGATCACCGATGTAATCGATGTTGAACAGCCGCCTATTGGCAATAACGATTTCCCCACTGACAAGGAAGATCCGCAGGTACTTAAAGATTTTAATAGTGGTTTACAAGGACTTTCATCGCGAACCGCTATTGAAACATATCACGATGCCATGCACTTGATGGAGGTGAGCCACGAATTGTATATCCATGGCGTGCTCAACATTGAGCAACGGGCGCGGGCCGAAAGTCTTTATTTTGAAATTCTCCGGCAGATATATGTGCTGCTTCAGCCGGGTTCTCATGCCCATCGTGAAGTGCTGGATGAACTGAATCAGAGACTAGCTGACAAGTATTTCTGCAATTTTTCCATCTTCCAGTCGCTGCCTGATGTGTGGGCTATCGATCAAATATTTCCCATTATGCCGCTACATCGTCTGAATGCGCATCCCGATCGACGCGCCGTAATTAAGGATATCACCTGTGATTCAGACGGACGCATAGATGCCTATGTGGGCCGGGATGGTATTGAAAGCACGCTGCCATTACACACTCCTATTGCAGGAGAAGAGTATCTGATCGGCATTTTTCTGGTGGGAGCTTACCAGGAGATTTTAGGCGACATGCATAATTTATTTGGTGATACCCATGCCGTAAATATTGAACTGATACCTGACAGCACTGATTATCGCATAGTCGAAATCCAGCATGGCGATACGGTTGATGACATGTTGCGTTATGTCCATTATGACAGCGAAAAATTGATGCAGATCTTTCAGCGAAAGATTGCGGGCGCGAGCTTAAGCGAAAACCAGCAACAAATATGTTTGGATACTCTGCGCGCAGGGCTGGCTGGCTATACGTATCTGGAAGAGTAAGGCAATATTTATCAGATGGTGATATCGGACAAGACAATATTCAGACGTGCGATTGAGCTACATGATGCTGGCCAATTGATGCGGGCAGAGAAATTCTATCGCAAGGCAATGAAAGCACAGCCCAATAGCCGGGATGTTAAATTTCGATTGGGTAGCTTGCTATGTCAGCAGGGCGATTATGAAGAAGCCATTACTATTTTTTCTGGCCTGATTGCAGCGCAATCAGGAAGTGCTGCAGCTTATTTCAATCTAGGACAGGCGCTGAATGGCGTTGGCCGAATTGCCGAGGCACTGGATGCCTATAGCAAAGCGGTAAAGTTGCAGCCGGATTTTACCTTCGCGCATATTAATAAAATTGCCCTGCTCAAATTAAATCAGCATTATAATGATGCGCTGTATGCTTGTAAGCAGGCCTTGCAATATGATCAGAAAAGTCCTGAGCTATGGTGTCATCTGGGCGATATCCATCGCGAGAAGAACAATCCACAGCTTGCAATTCAGGCATACCAGCGCGCCCTTGCTAGCGATAATGCTTGTGTCGAGGCACATCATGGCCTGGGAGTGTTATACCGTGACAGTGGTCAATTCGATGCGGCGATCAAGCAATATCAGCAGGCACTGGGCATTGTGCCTGGCAATGCTGTTCTGGAGTGTGGTCTGGCTGCCGTACTGTTTGTCAGGGGAGATGTTGAGGGTGCATTAGAATGTTATTATCGGGCGCTGCGTGAACATCCTGATGATAGCGAAATTCGCAATAATCTAGGTTGTGCGCTACAGGAATACGGTCGTTATGATGAAGCTCAAGTGCAGTTTGAATCTGTTATAGGCAGATTCCCTGATCACCAGCAGGCCAATATCAATTTGCTAAATGTGCTGTCAGAGAAAGGAGACTTTGGCGCAGCACAGGAATGCTGTAAACATATATTACACCTCAATCCTGATGCCGCTTATGTCTCCCATGTGCTTGCCAATATAAAGACATTCAGCGAAATTGACGGTGATGTCAGGCAAATGGAGAGCAGGTTGGCCAATGGTGCGGTGGACGATGAGCAGAGAATATTTCTGTGTTTTGCGCTTGGCAAGATCTACGAGGATCTTCAGGATTATGATCGGGCAATGCGCTATTTTACAGAAGGTAATGCGCTGAAGCGCGCGTCAATCAGCTACAACATTAATGATGACCGAATATTTTTTACAGAAATACAGCGCGTATTCACGACAGATTATTTTTCTCAACACAAAGACTATGGTATAGATTCTACTGCACCAATATTCGTTCTGGGTATGCCGCGTTCAGGTACTTCGCTTGCAGAACAGATTCTCTCCAGTCATCCAGAGGTTTTAGGTACTGGTGAACGTAAGGACCTTGATATTGTCATTAGACAATCAATTGCTGAATCAGAAAGGTTCTCTTTGCCGGGAGAGCTTGCACGACTGAATAAGAAACAGATTGCAGGGCTTGCAGAACAATATCTACAGCGGATCTCATCGCGTTTTAGCTTTACGCATCGCTTTACTGATAAGATGCCCGCTAATTTTTTCTACATTGGCTTGATCCGAATACTGTTCCCGAAAGCGAAAATCGTGCATTGTGTGCGCGATCCTGTCGATACCTGCTTATCCTGTTACAAACGTTATTTCAGTACTGATGGCTTATATTTTACTTACCAACTGGAAGAGCTGGGACAATACTATTGCCTTTATCGCGACTTGATGGACTATTGGCATCAATTGTTCCCTGGTGAAATTTATGATTTTAGCTACGAAGGGCTGATCGAAAATCAGGAGAAAGAAACGCGCCGCTTGCTGGATTTTTGTGATCTTGCCTGGGATGAAGCTTGCCTGAATTACTATGACGCAACACGTATCGTGTCAACCCATAGTATTGCCCAGGTGAGAAAACCACTTTATCGTAGTTCTGTCCAGCTTTGGCGGCGCTATACTGATCATTTGCAGCCCTTGCTTCAGACTCTGGTGCAGGGTGGTGCGATGACATCGGACGATGTCTCATAAGCGGAACTTGCGGGTTATCGCTAAACAGGTCGTCGACAATATCTATTAGCCTGGTTATGAAGTCTGGTTTCCCGCAAGTGGGCGAGACCTGCCCCGTCGTATGCTACCGACCTGTCTGCTGTGGCCGCGCACCTAACAGCTGAAAACCAGTGTTGCTTCCTATGACTTTGAGATTCTCAGAATCTTTGGGGTCATGCCTTGATTTTTAGCATGATATAATCAATATGATTGTTTTTCAGCTGCCTGCGTGCCTTTTTCATGATCTTGATTTCAGTAAACGGTCCGACTCGTACGCGATGCCAGGTATTACCGCTTTTATTCACGACTTTTTCTATATTAGCCACGATACCCAGTAAGGCCAGTCTGGCTTTGAGTCCATCGGCATCACCATAATTTCGGAACGAACCGATCTGGAGTACATAGATGCCGCTTCTATCAATTTTGGGCAGAATGCGCAGTGCTTCTTCCAGTTCTTCATCAGTGATTTCCACTTCGATTTCCGGCAGCAAGGTATAAAAGTCGAAGTGGGATTTACGTGAAACCGGTGCGGGTTGCGTCTGAGCTTGTTTCTGCGTTTTCTGGGAGGGGCTTTCGGGTTCAGGCGCCGGTGTATCAGCAACTCGTGTAGTGATTGTTTGCTCAGGTATTGACCGGTAGAGATACAGGCCAACCCCAAGTATAAGACCAATTCCCAGGCCAGTACCCAACCAGCCCCAGCTGCCTATGGCGTGTGATTTTGAACCCTTTCTTTTTTTTCTGGTCGCTGATTTGCGTTTACGTACCATGATCACATTGCTTCGGGCGCATGGACACCCAGCAGGTCCAGGCCGTTTTTTATGACCTGGCGAGTGGCGAGTATCAGAGCTAGTCGTGCATTGCGGAGCGAATTATCAGTAACGATAAACTGATGGGCGTTATAATAGGTATGTAGTGCATTGGCCAGATCACGCAGAAAGTAGGCAAGTTGATGGGGCTCATGGGCCAGGGCGGCGACTTCGATAGTCTCCGGATAGCGGGAGAGCATCATCATCAGAGCCTGTTCATGGTCTTCTACCAGCCTATGTAGATTGGCCAGCCCCTGCGCCTGATCCAGCTCCAGTTTCTTTTCTTTCAGCTGCGTCATTACACTACATACGCGTGCATGGGCATACTGAATATAGTAGACGGGATTATCACTGGATTGAGATTTCGCCAAGTCCAGATCAAAATCCATATGCTGTTCACTTTTACGCATGACGTAAAAAAATCGCGCGGCATCATTGCCGACCTCATGACGTAGTTCTCGCAGTGTGACAAACTGACCACTACGGGTGGACATGGCCACCTTTTCTCCGCCGCGATAGAGATTAGCAAACTGCACCAGTAAGATATCAAGATGCTTGGGCTCATACCCCAACGCTGTCAAGCCCGCCTTGATACGGGGTGCATAGCCATGATGATCAGCACCCCAGATATCTATTACGCGGTCAAAACCGCGCTCCAATTTGTCCATATGATAGGCAATATCGTGGGCAAAATAGGTAGCCTGGCCGTTTTCACGGATGATGACACGGTCTTTTTCGTCTCCGAAATCACTTGAACGAAACCACCAGGCGCCGTCTTTTTCATAGAGATAGCCGCCCTCCTTTAGGCGCTCGATGGCCTGCTGCGCAGTGCCCGAGGTAATCAGTGAGCGCTCTGAAAACCATTCCTCGTAGGCGATGCCAAAGTCTTCCAGGTCTTTGCGAATATCGTCCAGTATGGCCTGCAAGCCAAAATCAAAAACAGTGCGATAATGATTCTCCCCTAGCAGGTTTTTGGTACGCTGGATCAGGGCGTCAATATGGGTTTCCTTATCACCTCCGCTACCATCTACTTGCACATCGGGTGGTAAATTTTCCATCAACGTGGCCGCTGGTTGGTGAAAATCCATGCCATTTTTATCGTGTAGCTGGGTGGCGATGTCGATGACGTATTGTCCCTGGTAGCCGTTGCTGGGAAATCGAATTATTTCGCCCAGCTGCTCCAGGTAGCGCAACCACAGGCTGGTGGCCAGGATATCCATTTGGCGCCCTGCATCATTAACATAGTATTCACGGTGAACCCGAAAGCCTGCTGCAACCAGGAGGTCGGCTACTGCGGCCCCGTAGGCTGCGCCGCGGCCATGGCCGACATGTAACGGGCCGGTAGGGTTGGCCGAAACGAATTCGACCTGCACATATTGTCCAGCGCCCAGCGTACTGCGGCCATAGGCTTCGCCGGCATCCAATATCTGTGTAACAACCTCATGAAAGGCGTGGGGCGCCAGGTAAAAATTGATAAAACCCGGTCCAGCTACTTCGGTTTTTTCAATGCGGTCCGATGTGGGCATATTAGCCTGTATGCTGATAGCCAGGTCGCGCGGTTTACAACGCGCTACCTTTGCCATTATCAAGGCAATATTACAGGCATAGTCTCCGTGACCCTTATCCCGCGCCCGTTCTATGCGGATGTCAGGCGTGATGTCCCTGTCCAGTCTGCCATTATCCTGTAATTGAACGATGGCTTGCGAAACAAGGTGTTCGAGATAGTGTTTCATTGCTGTTCGTGGGTTGGTGACCGGGAAAATCGACTATTATCCCGTTTGCCAGAGATGATGCAAGTAGAAATAACCTATCCTTGTTTACCAGGTGTCGCGTGACGAGGGATCAACTGTTTGCTAAAACGATTCCTGGGGGTCGATATCCAGTGACCAACGCACCTTTCTGGCCGATGAAAGCTCTTCAATGGTGGGTACCAGTTCATTGAGCAGACTATGCAAGCATCCTCGTTTACCGGATTGTAGCAATAATTGGGCGCGATAGCGGCCCGCTCGTTTTTCCATAGGAGGGGTAACCGGACCCAGCAAACGAACACGGTCTCCTGCGTATCCCTGTGGGCATTGACCCCAGAGGGCAGAAGACAGTACAGAAGCCTGTTGGTGTACATCCTGTAGGAAGCGTGCTGGATGGATTTTATCGGCAGCTTCCGCTCTGAACAGTGCTAGAGCAGCATAGGGCGGTAGGTGACCAAGCTGGCGCTCTTCCAATAGCTTGGTGGTAAAGCCGTGATAATCGTGAGTCAGCAGTGCATGAAACGCAGGGTGCTCGGGAAAATGGGTCTGGATTAGCACCTCCCCGGGCTTATCAGCCCGTCCAGCTCGCCCGGCAACTTGCAGGATGAGTTGCCCCATTCTTTCAATGGCACGGAAATCTGCACCAAACAGTCCTTGATCGGCATCAAGGATGCCTACCAGGGTGATATTTGGCAGGTGGTGACCTTTAGCAATCATCTGGGTGCCAAGTAATATTTGTCGTTGTCCGGCTTGTACACGTTTCAGCAGTGCCTGCATTGACCCTTTGCGGCGTGTGCTGTCACGGTCGAAACGAATAATTTCGACATCTTGAAACTGTAGTTGCAGGGCCTCCTCAATACGTTCAGTTCCCTGTCCCAGGGCGTGCAGGTCCTGCCCACCACATTGGGGGCATTGGGTAGGGATACTCTGCTGCGCATCACAATGGTGACAGCGTATTCTTTGCATGCTTTGATGCTGGATCATGTGTGCATCACAGCGTTGGCACAGAGCGATCCAGCCACAAGCCTGGCAATACAGGGTGGGGGCATAACCACGCCGGTTCAGGAACAACAAGACCTGGTTATCCAGGTCCAGATGAGACTTGATAGTAGTTAGAAGGGCTGGAGATAAATTGTTTTTATGTTTGCCGGATCGCATATCCAGCAAATGTATGGCGGGTTGCTGCGCATTCCCAATGCGCTCGTTCAGCAACAGGTGATGGTAGCGTTCCTGGGAGACATTATGCAGGCTCTCCAGGGAAGGCGTCGCTGAGCCCAGTACAATCGGTATATTGTCCTGTCTTGCCCGCATTACTGCCAGGTCGCGCGCATGATATCGAAAACCCTCCTGTTGTTTAAATGAGGGGTCATGCTCTTCATCAATGATGCAAATGCCAGGCTGGGGCAACGGTGTAAAAATGGCAGAGCGGGTGCCGATGACGACCTGGGCATTGCCATCGCGGGCCATCAGCCAGGCATGCAGCCGCTCTTTATCACTGAGGCCGGAATGCAATATCGCCAGTGGCACACCCAGGTGCTCCGTGAATCTGGCAACCAACTGCGGGGTCAAGCCGATCTCCGGTATGAGTACCAGGGCCTGCTTTCCCCTGGAGATCACCCGGTCAATGATGTGTAAATAGACTTCGGTCTTTCCGCTGCCGGTTATCCCATTGAGAAGAAATGGACTGAATCTGTCCAGATGGGCACAGACCGCATCGACTGCACGGGTTTGTGGCAGGTTAAGCCTGAAGGGGTGGTAAGTCTTGTCGGGTTCTGTAATGGCAGGGGGCGGTGCAGTGTGCTCCTCAGCCGTGACCCACCCTTTGGTGGTCAGGGATCGCAGCGTTGCTCGCCACTTGGCATCATATTCACATAACTGTTCCTTGCGTACCCCTTTGGGGTGGCGCCGGAAAAATGCCAGCATGGCAGCCTGTTTCGGTGCCCGAGGAAGATCAGTGCTGGTGATTTCCTTACCTGCGTTTGTCAGAAGGTAGAGATATGACATCATCTTTGCTTCAGCTTTGCCGTGTCGCAAGGGCGGCGGAATGCTGCTGAATATGACCTCGCCAAGGGGGTGATGGTAATATTTGGCCGCCCACCTGAACAGTGTCAGTGATCCAGGCGGGATAATAGGGCGCTTGTCCAGTATTTCAAAAGCGTGTTTGATGCGGTAAGTTGCCGTATCAGCGGTATCGACAACTTGTACGATCATGCCTATCTTTGTGGCATGCCCGAATGGTATCCGAACGCGCATGCCCGGCTGGATAGTCTCTATGTTGCAGGATTTGGGGATCAGGTAGTCGTAAATTTGATACAGGGGCGCAGGGACGGCGACCTTGATGATGCCCTGTATCTTGTGCATGGGACGTGACTGTATCATGGAAGATAGTATGCCGCACCCGCGGCGCGTATCTTATGGTTTTCCACGTTGGCAATTAGGGCGATCTTTTAGCGGCTCAAATTTTGATTGAGTATCTGTCAATAGGGCAATAAATTAGGAATTGTCTTACATATAATGGCTAAGCTATTGTCATGGCGTGAGTTTGGTAGTTTTCCACAATTCCTGTGGATAACTCTGTGGATGAAATGGGGTCATATAGTCTAAAGCCGCGTGGCTATTGACGTTCTGGCATTTTGATGGCAAAAAAGACAATATTTAATAATATTTAAAAAACAATAGGATAGATATCTATAGTCGTTATAAGTCGGATTATGTCCCAGCAAATGTGTCAGAAAACCAACAGTTCAGCCAGCTTGTGCATAAGATTTAGAAGGCCAGCCGGTATTCCAGGGCCAGTAGCTTACGAATACCTCGGTGTTAATAGGGTCTAACGACGACAAGGATCACGATGACAACAAGAAAAACCACTGGAATTTCATTCAGCCAGCGATAAAAACGATGACTATATCGATTGCGCCCAGCCTTGAAATCCAGTAATAGTTTACCACAGTAAACATGGTACCCGACCAGCACCACCACCAGCATCATTTTAGTGTGTAACCACCCCGCCGCCGAATACGCCGCCCAGGCATAATCCACCAGCATCCAGATCCCCAACCCGATAGTCAGTACTGCGCCGGGCGTCATGATGCCATAAAACAATTTACGCTCCATGACCTTGAAGCGCTCATCACTGATGGCGTCCTCGCTCTGCGCGTGATAGACGAACAAACGAGGTAGATAAAACAGACCGGCAAACCAGGTGACCATGAAGATCATGTGCCAGGCTTTAACCCAGATCATAGTGAATTATTGACCAAAATAAAGTTGTTCATGGTGTGCAATATACTGGGAATGGTCATCTTTTGACAAATCCCTGTCATTCGTGAGACTCGGCCGATTGTTTGCAGGTCGACTCACTACTGGTATATGTAATGGGATTCAATATCCTGGCGGGTGATGATCCCCTGGATCGTCGAGAGCTGCTTCGGGTTCGATGCAATACACGCAAAATCCAGAGATTCTCTATTAAGCGTATCAAGGGCCTCCTGTAGCGTTGCGCGTAAATCGATGAGGGCTGCCTGACTGCGTTGGGCAGGAATTTCCAGTAAATTGACGGCATCATCCGCAGCATCAATCAAGTCAGTTTCCGCCAGATATTGTGCCAGGTTGCTGGCTGGCATCACATCCGGCTGCAAATCATCTTTCTGGATGACTACCCAGAGCGGGTTTTTCTCCAGCATGGTTCGGGTGTCCTGAATCGTTGTTTCAGCCCCGGTGGTGATGAAACTCCTGTCCATAATGCGCGCCACCCCTTGGCGGCGCAGAGACTGGGCCACCGGGTCATTACGGAAATCCAACCCCCGCTCCTTGATCAGCATGGTGAAAACGGATGGCTGCCTGAATATTTCGCTACAGGTCAGTCCTGCGGTAATGACGGCCAGCATACCTGGCAGGATGAGATGGGGATCGGAAGTCAATTCAATGATAGCGATCAATGCCGCCAATGGAGCCTGTAGGGTGGCACCCATCATAGCCGCCATGCCGATGACTGCGTAAAATGCAGGGTCTGTCACCAGCTCAGGAAACAGCAACTGGATCGCCAGGCCCAGAGCGCCACCGGCGCTTGCGCCGATGACCAGGCTTGGCCCGATAAGGCCGCCAGGCAGGCCCAGGCCAATACAGGCTGCAGTGGCAAACAGCTTGAAAAACACCAGCATAATGAGCAGGGCAAGTCCTGTGTGTCCTGCCAGGGTAGCATTGATAGTGTCGTAACCAATGCCCATAATTTGCGGGGTGGCCATGGCGGCCAGTCCAGTGATCGTGCCGGCTAGCAACGCCCGCTTCCAGAACCTGTGCTGTTGCCAGATATGGGTGAAGCCCTGTAGCAGTCTGATAAACAGCGCTGCCAGGCAGCCGATTATCAGTCCGGCGAGTAGGACAGTTGATAATTCCCACAGCGACCCCATTGCAAGTTGCGGTATGGCAAAGACCGGGGCGTTACCAAAAACCAGACGCGACAGGGTGGTCGCGGAAACGGCAGAGAGGATAACTGGCGTGAATCCCGCCAGGGTATATTCCTGGGCGATGACTTCCATCGCAAAGATGACGCCAGCCAAAGGCGTGTTGAAGGAGGCGGCAATGGATGCAGCCGCGCCGCAGGAGACCAGGATGCGGGTGCTGTTGTCTGGCAACCTCAAGGACTGTCCCATCAGGCTACCAGTGGTGGCGCCCAGATGAATGCCCGGGCCTTCGCGGCCAACGGAATGACCGCTGATTATGGCCAGTGCTCCACCAACAAATTGCCAGACCGCATTTGCCAATGGCAGGCGTCCCTGGTGATAGGCCAGACGTTCCAGAATATGGACGATGCCCACCTGACGTGTCTGTTTGGCAATAACATCAAAAATCAGACCGACCAGTAATGCACCGATGATGGCAACTAATAGCCGCATCAGCGGAGAAAGTGCCTCATAATTTTCCGGGTCACCCATGGGAAGCAGGCCCGCCTGCGTTGATTCGATGAGAAGGCGGAAGGCGATGATGACAATTCCGCTCAAAATGCCACATACCAGACCAATCAGGGCCAATTGCGGCAACGTGTCGATGGTTGCCAGCCATAACCGTTTTTTCTCAAGGAAGCTGAGTAGTCTGGATTTCATGCTTTATTATTTCTAAAAAATATAGCGATATAATTTAAATGATTATTATGCCCCTTATTTCTTGCCTGCTAAGACTTTTTATATGAATACTCGTTAATTACATTCATTTTCTCTTGACACACTATCTATGCGTGTTTTAAATTGTGGTTAACTAGGAGGGGGGAGCAGTAGCCTTCTTAGGTGAAATAATAATAATGAAATAAAAAAATCATTCGGCGGCTCATTGGCCGCTTTTTTTTGTCCGTTTTACCATTTACATTTATTCCTCCGCCGGGATGGTACTATTCCGCTATCGTGGACTTCATTGCAGATGGAAATGTTACTGCCCTATGGGCCCTTTTTGTCAGCGCCTTCATCTCTTCAACGTTGCTGCCTGGTGGATCGGAAGCACTGTTGTTTGGGCTTGCTGCTGCTGATTACCAGGACCCCTATACGCTTCTATTCATTGCCAGTCTGGGCAATACCCTGGGTGGGATGTCGTCCTGGCTGGTGGGAAGAATAATTGCCTGGCGCTATCCAAGCCATCGCCTGCTCAAATCAGATCGTTACCAAATCGCTGTTAAGCGCGTTCAGCGATGGGGGACTCCAGCACTGATACTATCATGGTTGCCGTTTGTTGGTGATCCTCTGTGTGTCGTTGCAGGATGGTTGCGCACCGGATTGCCCGCAACAGTATTTTTTATAGCCCTCGGGAAGGTACTGCGCTATAGCGTTGTGTTGTGGTTAGTATGAGCCTGACACCTCTTATGCCAGAGGGAGAGTAATGAGAAAAGGCCTTATTGGAGTAATGACCTATTTGTATCAGAGTGAGACCGAGCGCACTTTTCGAGGCCTCTATTGGGCCAGCTGGTCCGGATCAATATTTTTGAGGCCATCCTGCAAGACGCCAGCATGTAGGCCATAATGCTTTAATACGAATGCAGCGGCAGAGCTGCGACGTCCGGTTTCGCAATAGCAGATATAGGAGACTGAATTATCCAGCGCGTGCGCCTGCTTATGCAAGTCACGCATGGGGATATTGATGGCGCCGGGTAAGTGGCCCCGCTGAAATTCTGTTGGCAGACGGACGTCTACCCAGTGTGCCGCACTGTCCGCAACCTTTTCTTGCGCCTTGGGAAAATCATACCACTCCAGGTTCGGTTGTTTGAGCAATTCGATAAAATCCTGTTTGGAAAGGCGTAGCAGTACGCCATCCGACATCATCGATACCGTTGCGTTACGGGGGTTGTTGGAGATCAGGGCAGCTTCGCCGAAGGTGTTGCCCTGGTTCAATTCCGCTATCTCTATAGAGTCTTCATCATCATCCGGGTTGCGGGCCACCATTGCGACGCCGCTGTCGATCATATAGAAGTAGTCACCAGTATCGCCCTGTCGTATGACCACGTCGCCTGCCTGCACCATGATAGGCTCCAGGCGGTCAAGCAGTGCCTCGATATTGGCCGGGGGCAGATTCCTGAAAGTGGGTGACTTGATCATAGTATTTAACCACTGTCCTTTGTTGACAGTGATGATGCCTTGCTCACACATGACCACTTCCTCTTCGGGCGCAGAGATTTGGCCCCAGGTCAGAAAGGTATCCAGCAACTCCTTGTCGATCCGAATGATTTCGGAAGGTGTGGCCGTTACCGCAGAAAAACGCCGTGGTTTGTCATTGGCGATCGGCTGGCGGGCGTCCGCGCTGTTGCTATGGAGCAGTCGCACCACTGCGCTGTTTTTGGAAGACAATTCCAGACTGCCATTGAGTAAATAAATGGCCTGTTGGTCTGCTTCACCTTCATAAAACAGAGTCACACCCGCACCAAGTTCTTCCCTTGTTGATTGCTCAATCAGTTGTTGGCGTTGATCTGGCGCCAGGGATGAGATGGGCTCAAGCGCTGCGAATATATCAGTGCTTAGGTTAGGTTGCTGTGTGGCCATGATTTTCTGCTGTTATCGCTCTGAATCCTGTGATCAATTCGAGGTTGCTAATGTTGCTAATTTCCCTGCTCGTTGCATGTGTAACCAAGGAAATGCATGTTAAACTTCACAGTAAAGGATCCTCTGCTGGTATCATCGGCAGATATTATGAAATCTTCACAGCAATTGGCACATGAAAGAATCTCCAGCGGCACGCATTCGCGAAATCCCCTATAACTACACCTCTTTCTCTGATCGTGAAATCGTTATTCGGTTTCTCGGTGAAGAGCACTGGGAAGTACTGAATCGCCTGCGGGAATCCCGGCGTACCGGCCGCTCTGCTCGGATGCTGTTTGAAGTGTTGGGTGATATGTGGGTGGTAGTCCGGAATCCTTATCTGGAAGATGATCTGCAGGAGAATCCTGCACGTTGGCGTTCCCTGACCCGAGCATTGCATCACCGCCTCGACCAGATACTGACTCGTGCTGAAAACAATGAACTGGCATTGCAATTGCTTAATGCCACGCGCAAAGCAGTGAATGAATTTGAGGCCTGGATCCCTCGCCAGCAAGCACTGCGTAATAAGGCGATAGGTCTGCTATCCCGGGTGACGCGCAGAGATAATATCCAATTTGGCGGCATGGCGCGTGTTTCCCACGCGACCGATGCAACTGACTGGCGAGTAGAGCATCCCTTTGTAGTGATAACGCCGGACAGCGAGGCTGAGATCCAGCCTGTCGTCAAAGCTTGTATTGACCTGGGTTTGACCATTATTCCCCGTGGAGGTGGCACAGGTTACACGGGAGGGGCGGTTCCTCTATATTCTGATACCGCTGTAATTAACACTGAAAAGCTTGAGCAGTTAGGGGCAGTGGAAATGCGCGAGCTGGAAGGTGTTGCCGGTACGGTCGCCACTGTCCGGGCCGGAGCAGGTGTTGTGACCCGCCGTGTGGCAGAGCTTGCCGAGGCCCATGCCCTGGTTTTCGCAGTAGACCCAACGTCGCAAGATGCCTCGACGATCGGGGGAAATGTCGCCATGAATGCCGGTGGTAAAAAGGCTGTGCTGTGGGGAACCACGGTTGACAACCTGGTCTCGTGGCGCATGGTGACGCCGGATGCCCAGTGGATCGAGGTCGAACGGCTTAATCATAACCTCGGCAAGATCCATGAGCAGGAGGAGGTTAGTTTCCGTATCACCCGTTATGCCGCTGATGGCAAGTGCGTGCTCGGTCAGCCCGATATTTTGAATCTGCCGGGAGGATTATTTCGCCATCAAGGACTTGGCAAGGATGTTACCAATAAGTTTCTGGGGGGGGTGCCGGGCGTCCAGAAAGAAGGCTGTGATGGTTTTATCACATCGGCCGAATTTATCCTGCACCGCGCCCCCCGTTGCACGCAGACCATTTGTCTGGAATATTTTGGCACAGACATCAAACGTGCGGTCTCTTCAATTTTAACAATTATTCAGCATTGTGAAGAGAACAGCGATGTCTTGCTGGCAGGCCTTGAGCACCTGGACGAACGCTATTTGCGTGCCGTTGACTATTCGACCAAAGCCCCCCGTCCGGAACTGCCCAAAATGATATTGCTACTGGATGTGGCCGGGGATCAGGAGACTCAAGTCAGCGCTGTGGCCGCGGCCATCGTCGATATTGCCACTGCATGCCAGGCCGAAGGGTTCATCGCTACCAGTCCGACTGCGCGACGGCACTTCTGGCTGGACCGGTCACGAACCGCTGCGATTGCTGCCCATACCAATGCCTTTAAAATCAATGAAGATGTCGTGATTCCTCTGGAACGGCTGGCCGATTACAGCGAATTGATCGAGATCATCAATATCGAGCAGTCTACCCACAATAAATTACGCATGATCGACGCAGTACGGCAATTTCTGGACGAGGAACTTCCTGGAATACGCCTGGAGCTGGAGACAGGGGTCAGTCAGGAAAATGAGCTTATTAATGCGACCAAGGTACATACCGCCATGTCGCAGCTGCATGCAGTCAGGCAGCGCTGGTCGGATTTGCTGGATAGCCTGAATGATCCAGTCAGCAAGTGCCCCCACTTATTTTCTGCCAGTGAGCTTGAAAAAAGTAGTGCTACGGACAGGGTCGTCGATCTGTTATTGCGCCGTGACGCTCGTATTTCCTATCGACAGGAAGTGGAACAACCACTCAAGGAGATCTTTGGTGGTCGCGAATTTGAGTTGGCCCATCAACGGTTCGATGAAATTCATGGTGAAATCCGTTCTGGACGATTATTTATTGCGTTGCATATGCATGCCGGCGACGGCAATGTCCATACCAATATTCCGGTCAACTCCAATGATTATGACATGCTGCATGAGGCTGAGCGCATCGTGGACCGCATCATGGATATCACACTTTCTCTGGGAGGCGTGATCTCGGGTGAGCATGGCATCGGTATCACCAAGATCCAGTACCTGGATGCTCAGACGCTGGCTGATTTTAGTCACTATAAGCAGCGCATTGATCCCGGCGGCGTATTTAATCGCGGCAAGTTGCTTGCCGGGTCCGGTTTGCACAATGCCTATACACCGTCATTAAGGCTGTTGCAGCAAGAGGCGTTGATACTTGAAGAAAGTGAACTAGGTGCCCTGAATGATGATATCCGTCATTGCCTGCGCTGTGGGAAGTGCAAACCGGTTTGCAGCACTCACGTACCCAGAGCAAATTTGCTTTACTCGCCACGCGACAAGATTCTCGCTACAGGACTTATTTTGGAAGCCTTTCTATATGAAGAGCAGACCCGCCGTGGAATTTCGGTGCGACATTTTGATGAAATGAACGATGTATCCGATCACTGCACCATTTGTCACAAGTGCTTACCTGCGTGTCCCGTTGGTATCGATTTTGGCGATGTGACCATCCGCATGCGGAATATACTCAGGGCCCGGATGAAAAAGCGCTTTAATCCAGGGGTATGGTTGGCGATGGCCTTTCTCAATGCCTCTGACCCGCTTAAAGTCAAATTTCTGCACAAGACTGTCGTTCAATGGGGCTCCCGGTTGCAACGATTGGCCTATCAGGTAGTGCGTCACTTGGCGCCTGCACAACAAATGGATACTTGCCCGCCCACAACAACAGGCAGACCCAAGATACCGGCTCAGGTGATCCATTTTGCCAGGAAACCGCTGCCTGCCAACTTACCGTCTCGGACCATCCGTTCTCAGTTGAAACTGGAAGACAGCAAGCTTGTACCTATCATTCGTAATCCTGAAAAACTGGCTGACGAATCTGATGCCGTTTTTTATTTTCCAGGTTGTGGTTCTGAACGGCTGTTTAGTCAGGTCGGTTTGGCCACCATGGCGATGTTGTATGAAGTCGGCGCCCAGACAGTTCTGCCACCAGGCTACTTGTGTTGTGGTTATCCCCAGCGGTCTATTGGGGATGAGGCTCGAGGCCGCGCCATTACGACTGCGAACCGGGTCCTGTTTCATCGCATTGCCAATACGCTTAACTACATGGATATCAAGACCGTGATCGTGTCCTGTGGTACTTGCATGGATCAATTACTGTTATATGAGTTTCAGAAAATATTTCCTGGCTCGCGTCTTCTTGATATTCATGAATATTTACTCGAAAAAGGAGTCAGCATAGATGCTGTTGAAGGTGTCCAGTATCTGTACCACGATCCTTGCCATAGTCCGATGAAGACCCACGACCCTGTACATGTAGCATCAAGCCTGTTAGGCCAGTCTGTCACATTATCGGAGCGCTGTTGTGGCGAGGCAGGCACTTTTGCTGTTGCACGCCCTGATATAGCGACTCAGGTTCGTTTCAGAAAGCAGGAAGAGCTGATCAACGGGATATCCCGGCTCACGGGTAAAGACCGAGTGGAAAACACGGAGGTTAAGCTGCTAACTTCTTGCCCGGCCTGCCAGCAGGGGCTGTCACGCTATCGTGATGATACCGGGCTGCAAACAGATTACATTGTCGTTGAGCTTGCCAATCAGCTTCTCGGTGATGGGTGGCAGGAGGCATTTATCAACAAGGCTAACCAGGGCGGCATTGAGCGTGTATTATTATAATGCGATATTGTCCCCGGCTTCAGGTGATTTTTCTGACGCCTGATTCACTACCCAGTAATAAGACGTCAGCAGGTCGATTGGCAAACAGACCATTGGTAACGACACCGGCAATCTGGTTCAAGGTCGTCTCGAGCCTGACCGGTTCCATGATCTGCAGATTATGCACGTCCAGTATAATATTGCCGTTGTCCGTGGTGAAACCTTCTCGCAGGATTGGTTGACCGCCGAGCTTGACGATCTCGCGGGCCACATAACTGCGCGCCATGGGAATGACTTCAATAGGCAGAGGAAATGCACCCAGAATATCCACCAGCTTGGAATCGTCCGCAACACAGACAAATGTACGGCTAGCGGCCGCCACGATTTTTTCTCGCGTCAAAGCGCCGCCACCGCCCTTGATTAAATGCAGGTATTGATTACTTTCATCGGCGCCATCAACATACACACTCAGTTCGCTGACCTCGTTGAGTTCCATGACAAGAATGCCGTGAGCCCTGAGCCGCTCGGCGGTGGCCTCGGAACTGGCGACAGCGCCATCGATTTTATGTTTAATGCCTGCCAGAGCGTCAATAAAGTGATTGGCCGTCGAGCCCGTGCCAACACCGACCACTGAGCCAACGTCCACATATTCCAGAGCTGCCTCGGCAGCCATTTTTTTCATGTCATCCTGAGTCATGGATAGTCTCCAGTTAAACGGCTTCTCTGTTCTAATTTTTCAAACTATGTGCGAATTAATGTTTATGATAACCAGTGTGTGCGATCTTGTCATGGTATTTGCTTGACGGAGTCGTGCAATAAACCATTTAAGCTGATAAGTTATAGGCATGAAAAACCATTATCTGAACAAAATTCTCAAGGCCAGGGTTTATGATGTAGCGGTTGAGACGCCACTTGACCCGATGAGTGTACTATCCGAACGGTTGGGGAATGAGGTGTTGCTTAAGCGAGAGGATCTGCAGCCAGTATTTTCCTTCAAGCTGCGCGGCGCTTATAACAAGATTGTTAATCTGAGCCAATCCGCCCGGGATAAGGGGGTGATCGCGGCCTCTGCGGGTAACCATGCTCAGGGTGTAGCTCTATCCGCGCAGAAACTGGGCATCAAGGCGCTCATTGTGATGCCTGAAACTACCCCGGGGATCAAGGTCGAGGCGGTGCGCAGAATGGGTGCCAAAGTGGTCTTATTTGGTGATACCTATGATGAAGCTTATGAACATACCCGCTTGCTGGAAAAAGAAAATGGTATGATATTTATTCATCCCTATGATGATCCCGATGTCATTGCCGGGCAGGGCACCATCGCCGCAGAGATACTACACCACAATGCCGAAAACATTCATGCCATATTTGTCCCTGTTGGTGGCGGTGGACTACTGGCCGGAATTGCGGCCTATGTTAAAGCGCTCTATCCCAAGATCAAGGTGATCGGTGTGGAACCGACTGATGCAGCATGTTTGCACGCCGCGCTTAAACATAACAAGCGTGTGGTGCTGGATCAGGTCGGTATTTTTGCCGACGGTGTGGCCGTGCGACAGGTGGGTAAAGAACCTTTTCGAATTGCCCGCGAATTGGTTGATGAGGTTGTTCTGGTAACAACCGATGAAATCTGTGCCGCTATCAAAGATATCTTTGATGATACCCGCTCAATTGCTGAGCCAGCCGGTGCTCTGGCGATTGCTGGATTGAAAAAATATGTGCAGCGCAGAGGCTTGCGTAACAAGTGTCTGGTTGCTATCGACAGTGGAGCTAACACGAATTTTGATCGTCTACGTCATGTTTCGGAGCGCGCTGAGATGGGCGAGCGTCGTGAAGCCCTGGTGGCTGTGACTATTCCTGAACAGCCAGGGAGTTTTCTGAAATTTTGCAAGATCATTGGCAAGCGCAGTATCACCGAATTTAATTATCGCTATGCCGATGCCCATAAAGCCCATGTATTTGTCGGGATACAGTTGAATCAAGGGTATGAAGAGAAAAATGAAGTCATCCGTCAACTGCGCGATAAAAAATATCCGGTCATCGATATGACGGATAATGAAATGGCTAAATTACATGCCCGCTATATGGTAGGGGGGCATGCGGGTAAGGTAGAAAATGAGTACGTCTACCGCTTCGAATTCCCTGAGCGTCCTGGAGCCTTGCTGGATTTTCTGGCCTGTATTGGACAGCGCTGGAATATCAGCCTGTTTCATTACCGGAATCACGGCGCCGCCTATGGGCGCATATTGGTGGGGGTGCAGTTGCCACCTGAGGATAAAAAAGAATTTCAGTCTTTCCTTGATACACTGGGATATGATTTCTGGGAAGAGTCAGAAAACCCGGTTTATCATCTCTTTTTGGGGTAGTGGTTGATTGGTATGCTACGCAAAATTTCACTATTGTTTGCTGCTGGTTGCCTGGGTGGTGTGATCAACAGCCTCACGGTATGGGGCTTCGGAGTTACCGAAATCACCACTAACCAGGGGGTGAGTATCGCGCCGCAGCTTACCCCTGCCTGGCTTTATCCACGCATTGTCTGGGGTGGACTCTGGGGCGTTTTGTTTTTCATCTCATGGCGCCGTCACGCCTGGTTGCTGAGGGGGCTGGTATTCAGTTTCGGACCCACGCTGGTCCAGTTGTTCATTGTCTTTCCCTACAAAGCCAACAAGGGGATGGCGGGGTTGGACCTGGGCAGTCTGACACCGGCCTTCGTGGTCTTTTTCAATGCGGTGTGGGGCGTGACCACCGCATGGTGGTTGAAACTGACCCGGGTTGCATAGCGATGCTGGATGTAACATACCCACTGTGACTATTGTTTTGCTGATATTCTTGTTGGCTGTGCTGGGATATGGCGCCATCATGCTACGCGTCTATCTGACCCAGTCCAGTCGCATATATATTCCCAGCCGGACGATGGTGACAACGCCGGGCTATTTTGGCTATCGTTACGAAATCGCTGTCTTTCAGACTACCGATGGCATCACACTGCACGGTTGGTTCATGCCCCATGAGCAGACGCAGCGGGTGGTGCTGTTTTGTCACGGAAACCGCGGCAATATCTCGGAATATATGGAGACAATTGCAATATTCCAACGCATGGGCATGGCGATTTTTGTGTTCGACTACCGGGGCTATGGTCTCAGTGAAGGCCAGCCGGATGAAGAGGGTACGTATCGTGA
The DNA here is from genome assembly GCA_003230085.1 of Gammaproteobacteria bacterium. GTDB lineage: Bacteria > Pseudomonadota > Gammaproteobacteria > SZUA-140 > SZUA-140 > SZUA-140. Next base: position 8,273 of record QIGV01000240.1, on the reverse strand, counting down.
TGCGGCAGCCGCGTGGTCTTACCTGGTTAATCGGCGTGGCTTAAATCCCGCAGATATCATTATCATGGGGCGCTCCCTGGGCGCTGCAATTGCATCAGACCTGGCCACCAGGAATACACCGCGCGCTCTGGTGCTGGAATCTACATTTACCTCACTACCTACTGCAGCCGCAGAGCTTCATCCTCTGCTACCAGTGAGCCTTATGTCACGCTATCGATATCCGGTGCTGGAAAACGTGAAAAAAGTCACCTGTCCGGTGCTGGTGATTCATAGCCCGGAAGATGAGGTGATTCTCTTTCCCCATGCTGAGAAGTTGTATGCGGCTGCGGCAGAACCCAAGGAATTCCTCACCATCACCGGAAATCATTTTCAGGGTTATCTGGCGTCGGGAAGTTTGTACACCGACAGTCTGAACGAGTTTCTGCACCGATAATAACCCATCATTCCGGCATATATTCAGCCATCTATAACCTCCGGGTTGCAGTTGTCCCGTGGGTACAACCCAGAGTTAGCCACTGGTTTTCATATGCTGGTTCTTGAGCGCCACATAGTGTTGAGATGAAAACTCCAGATAGGCCAGTTCCTTGTCAGTCAGCTTGCGGACCTGCCTTGCGGGGCTGCCAAGATACAGATAGCCACTTTCCAGTATCTTACCGGGTGAGACCAATGCGCCAGCACCGACCATGACACGCGGGTGTATTCGCGCACCGTCGAGAACAATAGCACCCATGCCAATCAGTACCAGATCATCGATTGTACAGGCGTGCAAAATAGCACCATGTCCTATGGTGACGTCGTTTCCGATGGAGAGGGGGAATCCTCCTGGATTAAACTGATTATCCTGAGTGACATGGAGGACCGAGCCATCCTGGATATTGCTGCGCGCACCAATGGAAATATGATGAACATCACCGCGTGCTACTGTCATGGGCCATAAAGAGGCATCTGCTTCAATAGTGACATTACCAGTGACAAGTGCGGCTTCATCGATATAGGCTGATGGAGATAAATTAGGGTGGATCCCGTTAAATGATCTGATTGCCATAGCACCTGTTTCTCCCTTAGATCTATATCATTGATTTTTAACTACGTGGTTTCTGTTTCATTTGAGCAATACCAGCTCTTCTGCGCTGGTGGGATGAATCGCCATGGTGTCGTCGAAATCCTTTTTGCAGGCACCCATCTTGATGGCAACAGCAAATCCCTGCAGTATTTCATCTGCATTCGTGCCGATGATGTGGCAGCCGACCACTTTTTCCTCTACGCCCACTGTGATTAGCTTGATTGCAGAGCTTGTTTTATGGATTGTCATGGCGTGCAGGAGGGGGGTGAAATTTGTCTGGTAGATTTTGACCGCATCACCATGTATTTTGCGCGCCTCATCCTCGGTCAAACCGATGCTGCCAATAGGAGGATGACTGAATACTACAGTCGGGATATTCGCAGTATCCAGACGACTATCGGGCTGATTGCCGAACAAGCGGTCGGCGAGGTGCCGCCCTGTTGCAATGGCTACCGGGGTTAGCTGTAATTGACCGGTGACATCGCCGATGGCGTAGATACCGGGAATATTGCTGTTTTGGAAGGCATCAACCTTGATATTTTCCAGGGAATCCAGCGTGATGCCGGTTGCATCAAGGTTGAGATTCTGGGTGTTTGGGGCCCGCCCGATGGCCCAAATCAGGCAGTCGACACCCGTAATCTGGTGTTCACGGTTTGTGACCAGGGTCAGGCTGCCGTCAGATTCACGCGTAACACGTTGGGTTTGCATGCTGCTTAGCACGTTGACACCATTGCTTTGCAGCTCCCCTAGCAATGATTCCCTGATCATGATATCGAAGTTATTCAAAAGCTGCTGGCGCCGTATCATAATGCTTACCTCGCTGCCCAGGGCATTCAGCAATCCCGCAATTTCCACAGCGATGTAACCGGACCCCACGATAGCCACCCGTTTGGGTTGGGTGAAAAGACCGAAGAATCCATCCGAGGTAATACCGTAACGTGCTCCTGGCAAATCAGGAATGACCGGTTTCCCACCTACCGCGATCACAATGTGGTCGGCGTGATAGCGCTGCCCGTCCACCTCTAATGTCTGGGCGTCGATAAAGCGCCCACAGCCCTTGATTACATCGACATTGAAATCTGCCAGGCTGGTCTGGTAGATCTTGTTTAATCGCTTTAAATAGGTGTCGCGTTTAATTTTGAGCTGTGCCCAATCGAGATTTGTCAGGCTGCTGTCAAACCCGTAATCAGGCGCCAAGCGCAGGTTGTGAGCAATTTCGGCCGCATGCCACAAGATTTTTTTGGGGACACAACCTCGGTTCACACAGGTGCCACCCAGTTTGTCTGCCTCTATTACGGCACATTTCGCACCATATTTTGCGGCCCCTTTTGCCACGGCTATGCCCCCACTGCCACCGCCTATGGCGATCAAGTCATAATGTTGTTTCATTCGCGCACTCTTGGATTAATATTTTCCTAATATATCATTTTCTGATATGTTTTCTGTGAATTGTCACTGCGGGAAAAAATATGGAAAATCCACTATTAAATTATAGCGCTCTGCCCAGATTCAGCGAGATCAAGCCTGCACACGTTGTACCGGCCATAAAGACAGTGTTGGCAGAGAACCGCGTGAGTATCACCCGATTTCTCGAGTCAGGAGGCGACTATACCTGGGAGAATCTCATTCAGCCACTGGAGGATTTGGCAGATCGTCTGGCGCATGTATGGTCACCGGTCAGCCATATGAACGCAGTTGTTAACAGCGCAGCAACACGAGATGCCTACAATGAATGTTTACCTTTATTGAGTGCCTATACGACTGAGCTGGGGCAGAATGAGACGCTATACAATGCGTATAAATCGATAGCCGAACGTGATGATTATCTGTCCCTGGATCATGCCCAGAGAAAAGTCGTTGATAATGCATTACGCGACTTCCATTTATCAGGTGTTGCCCTTGGTGAAGAGGGAAAAAAGCGCTACAGCCAGCTCATACAAGAGCTGGCAATCCTCACCGCCAGATTCGAGCAGAATTTACTGGATGCAACGAATGCCTGGCACAAGCGAGTCACTGACCGAAAGTTGCTGCGTGGCCTGCCGGATTCAGCCCTGGCCCTGGCCCGCCAATCTGCTCAGCAGAAGGAGCAGGAAGGATGGTTGTTCAGTCTTGAATTTCCCTCCTACAACGCAATTATGAGCTACGCTGACAATCGTGAGTTGCGGCGTGAAGTTTATGAGGCCTACGTGACCCGTGCTTCGGATGAAGGTCCCCACAGCGGGCAGTGGGATAATACGCCGCTGATGGAAAGAATTTTGCAATTGCGTCATGAAGAGGCGCGATTACTGGGCTTTGAAAACTATGCGGAACGATCGCTAGCCACCAAAATGGCTTCTTGCACCAGTCAGGTATTGGATTTTCTAAATGATCTTGCTGAGCGCACTGGTGAGCGTGCCCGCACCGAACTGCAAGAACTGTGTACCCATGCCAGTCAACACAATGGCTATGATGATCTGGAGGCGTGGGACGTCAGCTATTTTTCCGAAAAGTTGCGACAGCATCAATTCACCATGTCACAGGAGGCGCTCAAGCCCTATTTCCCTGAAGATCGGGTATTGGTGGGATTGTTTGCGGTTGTCAATCGGCTATTTGGTCTTGACATCAAGGTGGTGGAAAACGCGGACGTCTGGCATGAAGATGTACGCTTCTATGAGATTCGTGATGCGGAAGAAAATGTACGCGGCAATTTTTATCTGGACCTTTATGCTCGCTCTGATAAACGTGGCGGTGCCTGGATGGATGAGTGTATTGTCCGGCGCAAGACCGCCTCGAATATACAGTTGCCTGTAGCCTACCTGACCTGCAACTTTACCCCGCCTTTAGGAGATGATCCAGCCTTGTTTACTCATGCGGAAGTCGTGACACTGTTTCATGAATTCGGGCATGGCCTGCATCATATGCTGACACAAGTAGATTATGCCGGGGTTTCCGGGATTCAGGGTGTGGCCTGGGATGCAGTGGAATTACCCAGTCAATTTATGGAAAACTGGTGCTGGGAGCGGCAGGCTATTAGCCTGTTTTCTGGCCATTATCAAACGGGAGAACCACTACCAGATGAAAAATTCAACAGCCTGTTGGCAGCCAGGAACTTCCAGGCCGGTATGAAAATGGTACGCCAACTCGAGTTTGCAATCTTCGACTTTCGCCTGCATCTGGAATATGACCCTGCCCGGGGCGCGAGGATCGATGAGGTACTCGAAGAGGTGCGCCGTCAGGTTGCTGTCATCCATCCCCCATCCTTCAACCGTTTCCCCCACAGTTTTGCCCATATTTTTGCCGGCGGGTATTGCGCAGGTTACTATAGTTATAAATGGGCTGAGGTATTGTCCAGTGATGCCTTTTCTCTGTTTGAAGAGAAGGGGATCTTTGATAGTGAGACCGGCCTGCGGTTTCTCAAGGCCGTCCTGGAGCAGGGCGGATCGCGCGACCCCCTGGAGCTATTTATCGAATTCCGGGGGCGGGAACCTCAAATTGATGCCCTGCTACGACACAATGGCCTGCTTGTTTGAAATATAAAGTTTTCCTTAAATCGATTAAAGAGTATATGTTCGGCTAGGGGTGCTGAACTAAAACTGATATTTTCCTCAGCATGGATGAGAAAATGTAGCGCGCGGTTTATCCTGATCTTCAAAGTTTCTTTCGTATATATGAATAATAGCGTAGTGATAGCATGCTCATATTATGCATTGAGCAACCTGTCATTCTCATGGGCATGAATTGTTGCTCTTAAAGGTAGATTCCGCAATACTTATAATTGGAATAATTAATCAACTTTGACTATGTCCGATACTAAACTATACGGTTACGATGAGATTCCTTATTTCAGTAATCCTTCTTATTTGACCCAGCCGGGACATTTGGCAGCATTAGCAGCTTATTTTGATTTGCAGACACCGCCTGTAGATGATTGCAGGATATTGGAGCTAGCTTGCGGCAATGGGATCAACCTGATATCGATCGCTCAAATGGTGCCGAATAGTTCGCTCACTGGGATTGATATGTCGGAAGCCTCTATCGAAGAGGGGCAGCAAATCATCAATGCGCTTGGCATGAAAAATATAGTGCTTCACCATATGAACATCGTCGATATTCCCGAAAATCTTGGGCAATTTGACTACATAATTATTTCTGGCGCCTATTCCTGGGTATCGAAGGAAGTCCAGCACAAAATACTCGAAATATCCAGGCGCCATCTTGCTGAAAATGGTCTGTTATACGTGCATTATTTAGTCTATCCCGCGGCATACCTGGAACGGATGTCATGTGACATCCTTCGATACCATATCCGAAATATTGTAGATCCACATGAATGTATTAGTAAGGCACGTAGCTACCTGGGAAAATTTCTGGAAATTGCTCCCGAGAAAAACACCTTAATGAGCGACGTGTTAAAAGAATATTTAACCGAAAAAAATGATGATAATGATGGCGATCTATTTCACCAGCACCTTGTCGCACAATCAACACCCCTATATTTTTCCGAGTTTATTGATCAAGCCGGTCAACATGGTCTCCAGTATGTTGCTGATGCCGATCTGTTTAAATTGCAACCTGGCATTTTCCCGTCTACGGCACCCCGTCAGTATCAGTCTCTGGATATAGACTATATAGAAATGGAACAGCTTGCGGATTTATTGCATATGAATATCAAACGTGACGGCATACTATGCCATGAACATGTCACCTTGAACCGTTCTCCATGTTCTAAATTCATACACCAGTTGTATGTGGCTTCGCTAGTTAAGCCGGTGTCTCCCAATGCCGATTTTTATAACAGTCTGGCTGTAACGTTTAAAACAGTTGTAGGAAAACAAATCACGATATCTAATCCTGTTCATAAATTAGCATTAATGATCCTCTCGAATCACTGGCCGCAAGCGATATCATTTGATGTTCTACTGGCGGACATTCGGGATACGTTGCAACGGAACAATAAAAATATCATTGAATCCCTGGAGCTGAGTGATTGTTTGATGTATTCATACATTAGAGGGGATGCATATCTCCATCAGCGTGCTTTACTGTTAACAAATAATGTTAGCGATCGTCCGATAGCAAGTCCCCTTGCTCGGTACATCGCAGCGCATCAAAACCAATTTAAAAGAATGCGTGAATATGAAGGTGCAACCGCTTCTGTTAGTAATTTACAATGCTATAGTATTAGAATGGAAAAATTATCGGCGCTATTATTAGGATATCTTGATGGCAACCATGACCATGCTGCATTGACCGATATTATGGAAAAATTATTAATTCAGGAAAATAGTCTAGAGTTAGTTAATAGCGAAATCGCCTATCAAAAATTGATGCATCTACTCAAAGTGTTTGCCAAACAGGCTTTACTGATTGCTTGAAGAAATCCATTGATGATTGTAGGTGGTCTCCCCTAGAGGAAGCCCAAAAATATTTTGAGTTAGTTAAATGTATGCTAACGAACAAAAAAATCCTGTAAAATATTTATGGTTTTTTTCATGGCCGCCGGTGATAAAATCGGAGTTTCCATGCCCCGCTCCTGTTATGGATAATTGTTGCACAACAGGCCGGCGGTTTAAAAACATTCTTATGAGAAGGAGGTTACACGTATGAAAGTGATGAACATCATGGCCACGGTTATTTTGTCCCTATTCCTGATGGGCGGCTATGCCCATGCCAGTGATATGGATATGTCAGAGGGCAAGGGCCATCATAAAGGTAATATGGATATGGTGGGTAAAAAGAGTCATGGCGGCGGCATGGAAATGATGCAGGCACGCCATCAGATGATGAACGACATGATGGGAATGTTAAAAGAGACCATGTCCATTCTGAAAGGCCTGAATCATAAGCCATCTGCCGGGGAGAAAGAAAAGCTGGGTGATATGATCGCGAGCATGGATAAAATGATTGCCCACCACGACGAGATGCATGAGAAAATGCGCGAGAGAATGAAAGAGCATATGGAAATGAGTAAGGAGAAAATGGGTAGCCATCAGTAAAGCAGGCTTTAAATAATCCAGTTGCCAGTATTTTATTTTGAAAAACGCCCGATTATGGGCGTTTTTTTTGAGCATACTCGACTGCAAATACAGGATTATTACACGCCTATGAGGAAGAATAGGCTGTACTGGTCAAATATGACTTTCGCAGATTATGTTTTGTTTTCTGGACGTGCCTTCGTTACCATGCATTCTTTTACCGACTCAAAAGCGCCCATGAAATACCTTACGACAATCACAATTGCAATCTTGCTGTCTACCGGTGCAGACCGTGCAAACGCTGCCAAGGACTATTTTCCTGAGCTAGTCACACTGATTGCGACATTGGCCAATATGGCCGTAGAGGCCGATAATTGCGAGAAACAGTTGACGAATTTCGGTAAAAGGGCACTGGAAAGCCCAGATTGCAAGAGTTTCACAAAAGTCTATTACAGTCATTGGCCTGACCGCGACTCTTTACAAGATGAGATACTCTCATATGTTTTGCGTAGCGAAGCAGGCGAAATTGACTGCGATGAACGTTGCGTCAATATGCTCATGCGCTCAGAAGAGCTGCGCATCATCGTTGTTTATACTCTGGATTATATGGAGTTCGCGTTGGATTACTGATACGCCATTTTTGAATTAAAATGGGCGAATATAATAATTGAGTAAAATAATCAGATAAGGGTGTTTATTGCGGTGGGTTTAAGTGATAGATTGCTCATTACGGGTATGATTTTAGTAAATGGTTTTCAACTGTTATAAGGAGTTCTGCCATGAGAAAAATATCAGTTATCTTTGTCGCATTACTATTCAGCTTTGTCTCCATTGCTGTTCTGGCGGGAGAAGGTCCCATGAAACTACCAGCAGGCGCGAGCTCATCAGCCGTCATGCATAACGATGAGGGAATTGCAGCCTGGAACAAAGGAGATTTTAAAGGGGCCTTGATGCATTTTAGCGAGGCATCAAAAATTGCCCCTTCCGGGGAAACCCATTTCAATGAGGCAATCAGTCTGGACAAGTTGGGTCGCCATGGTGACGCCAGCATGCACTTCGGTGCCGCCAAAAATAATGCCAATGGGAATGAGAAAATCTTAAATTCCAAAATTCTGAACGGGCATCTATAGGTGTTTAGGCGTGCCTCCCGGTTGCGATATCGGGAGGTACGCCATCAATGGGATAGCCCCCAGTTCTAGTGCTACTCACGAACCCTCGAAGGTTGACAGCCGCCGCATGCTTGTCGGTGCTTGGCT
>QIGV01000050.1 GCA_003230085.1 Gammaproteobacteria bacterium | reverse complement strand
AACGATGCCAGGCGTACGATGCCGATGCGGCGACCGGTATGATCAGCGATCCATCCCCAAATGTATGGCGCGACGATCTTGGTGACCATGATAATCGCAATCAATGCACCGATCTGCTCCGCCCTGTAGCCGAGCGATTTCAGGTACACACTCCAGTAGGGCACCAAGGCGCCTATGGCAGCGAAATAGAACAGGTAGAATCCGGACAGGCGGTAGTACATAAGGGCAGAGTAAAGAGTAAAGAGTAAAGAGGAAAGTAAAAAACGTTTCTCTTTAAACCTTTATTCTTTACGCAGTATTACCGAAGCAGGAACGACTGGGGTTTCTGATTGAACGTCCTGGTTCTGTGCTCGGTGGCGCAGGGCGTGATCCATCAATACGATAGCCAGCATAGCTTCAGCAATGGGTGTGGCACGTATTCCCACACAGGGATCATGGCGACCCTTGGTAATGACCTCCTGCGCTTCCCCCTGAAGGTTGATGGAGCGGCAAGGTAATCTGAGGCTGGAAGTGGGTTTCAGCGCAATACTGGCAACGATATCCTGTCCGCTGGAGATTCCGCCCAGCACCCCGCCCGCATGATTACTGAGAAAACCGGCCGGGGTGATTTCATCGCGGTGTTCCGTGCCCTTTTGTTCGACACAGGAAAATCCCGCGCCGATCTCGACACCCTTGACCGCATTAATGCTCATCAACGCATGGGCGATCTCTGCATCCAGGCGGTCAAAAATTGGTTCGCCCAAGCCCGGGAACAAGCCACTGGCAATCACATTGATCCGAGCCCCGATAGAATTACCTTCCTTGCGTAAGGCATCCATATAAACTTCTATCTCGGTTACTTTGGCGCTATCAGGACAGAAAAACGGGTTATTCTCCACCTCATCCCAGTCAAATGCTTCAGCCTTGATGGGACCCAGCTGCGCCAGATAACCCCGCACCGTTATTCCATAGGAGGTCTGTAGATATTTCTTTGCAATAGCGCCCGCGGCAACACGCGTCGCGGTTTCGCGCGCGGAGGCGCGTCCCGCACCACGATAATCCCGAAAGCCGTATTTTTGCTGATAGGTATAGTCGGCATGACCGGGCCTGAAGCTATCCTTGATGTCCGAGTAATCCTTGGAACGCTGATCGACATTCTGTATCAGTAAACCGATGGGGGTCCCGGTGGTTTTCCCCTCGAACACCCCCGACAGAATCTGCACCTCATCAGTTTCGCGACGCTGTGTGGTATGGCGTGATTTCCCTGGCTTGCGGCGATCAAGATCATGCTGCAAATCTGACTCTTTCAGGTCCAGCCCCGGAGGGCAGCCATCCACAATGCAGCCCAGCGCAGGCCCATGACTCTCGCCGAAGGACGTAACTGTGAAAAGCTTACCGAAACTGTTACCTGACATGGGAGATATTGTACTTTAAAGGCAGAGGAAAGAGTAAAGATAAAAGAGGAAAGCTACTGAAAAGGACCCTAACAGGTCCTTTACTTTTATCTTTACTCTTTCCTCTGCCTTTAAATTACCTTCGAATAGCGCTGCGTGGATTTATGGCGTAGATATTGATCGAACACCATGCAGATATTCCGTATCAAGAACCGACCTGCGGGATAGACCCTGATTGAGTGGGCATCCAACTGCAGTAAACCATCACCGTGCATTGTGGCAATCTCTTCAAGTTCAGTTGAAAAATAATCTGAAAAATTGATGCCAAAACGCTGTTCTATGGCTGCAAATTCCAGCTCAAACTGGCAGATCAGTTGGGTAATGATCGTACAGCGCAGCAAATCATCATCGTTCAGCTGGATACCACGATAGACTGGCAGTTTCCCCTCATCCAGTAGGCGCTGATAATCCTCGAGTTGTTTAACATTCTGGCTGTAACTGTTACCCACCATACTGATCGAAGTCACGCCCAGGCCAATCAAGTCACATTCCGAATGCGTTGAGTACCCCTGAAAATTGCGATACAGACTACCTTCCCGCTGGGCAACCGCCAGTTCATCTTGTGGTTTGGCGAAGTGATCCATACCGATATAGACATACCCGGCCTGGCCCAGTTTCTCAATGGTCATCTGCAAGATTTCCAGCTTTTCGGTCGCGCAGGGCAGATCAGCTTCACTGATGCGTTTTTGGGGCTTAAACAACTCTGGCAGATGGGCATAGTTAAAAACTGACAGGCGGTCAGCGCCTGCCCCAATGATCTTATCTACGGTGCGCGCAAAGCTTTCCACTGTCTGGAAAGGCAGACCATAAATCAGGTCAACGCTGACAGATTTAAAACCCTGGTCTCGCGCCTGCTCCAATACCTTAAAAGTCTGATCTTCGCTCTGAATACGATTGACAGCCTTCTGCACGCGTTCGTCAAAATCCTGAACCCCCATGCTCATACGATTAAATCCCAAATCGCGGAGAAAGCAGATGGTATCGGCCTGAACCTCGCGAGGATCGATTTCAATGGAATATTCACCGCTGTCATCGTCATGCAGCTTGAAATGCTGACGGGTTTTCGCCATCAGATCCGCCATTTGTTCGTGACTGATAAAGGTGGGCGTTCCACCCCCCCAATGCAGTTGATCCACCACCCGGCTGCGGTCAAATAAATCACCCTGCATAGCGATCTCACGATGAATATTTTCCAGATAGGGAACAGCATGGGCGCGGTTTTTGGTGGCGATCTTGTTGCAGGCGCAATAGAAACACAGGGTATCGCAGAACGGGATATGAAAATACAATGACAAGGGTCGCAGAGCTGCCTCATGATTGGTAGCATCAACACAGGCGCGATATTCAGCCTCACCAAATCCCTCATGGAACTGTACTGCCGTAGGATAAGAGGTATAACGGGGGCCGCTCTTGTCGTAGCGGCGGATCAGATCGATATCAAATACCAGGGATTGGTCCATATTGTATTACCTTTAACTATATCGGCCTATTATAGAGTGTTTTTCACACCACGGCGAATGGCCATTACTGTTCCAGTTGTGCACGGGTCAGAAGGAAAACACCCCCGCCACCACGCTCAAACTCCAGCCACATAAAAGGCACGCGTGGGAAGCGCCGCTCCAGAGCGGTCTGGCTGTTACCTACTTCCACCACCAGTATCCCTTCGCTACTCAGGTAATCGGCTGCCTGCGCCAGTATAGCCGCCACGAACTTCAATCCCTCCTCTTCGGCCACCAGCCCACTCTCCGGTTCATGGTGATACTCATCCGGTAATGTCTCCATCTCCTCAGCCGGCACATAAGGTGGGTTACTGACGATGATGTCATAGCGGCGCTGCGGCACACTGGCAAACAAATCTGATTCAATTGCGTGGACACGCTGGCCCAGGGCATGATCCTTGATATTGGTGCTGGCGACCGCCAGGGCATCTGTTGAAATATCGACTGCGTCTACTGAAGCCTGGGGGAATGCATAGGCACAGGCAATAGCGATACAGGCACTGCCGGTGCCAATATCCAAGATGTGATGGACGTCCTGCTCATGCCTGATCCAGGGGCTGAAACGCTGTTCGATCAGTTCTGCAATGGGAGATCGTGGTACGAGCACCCGTTCATCCACATAGAATTTCAGGCCGCAAAACCAGGCCTCGCGGGTGATGTAGGCTGCAGGAATACGCGTCTTAATACGCTGATCGACAATCTCTCGAACCACCTGGCGCTGTTCCTCACCCAACGCCGACTCCAGGGAATCCTGCAACGCCTTATGAGACAAGCGTAAGGCATAGCTGACCAGATATGCCGCCTCATCCAGGGCATTATCTGTCCCGTGTCCGAAGAAAGCGTCTGAGTGCTCAAACTGCTGCGCGGCCCAGCGAATACTATCCCCCACCGTGCACAGCTTCTCTGTTTCGTGTGTCACTGAACTCCTGAATCTATTTATGCAATCGAATGTACAGTTTACACTTTCCATAAAGTGCTTTCCTCTGTTTACAGCATACAGGCTGGAATATGCTATTCTTCAGGTCCTATCCAAAAATCAGCATATTTATAACAAATAGCTATGGCCCAATATATCTACTCCATGAACGGCGTAGGGAAAATCGTCCCTCCCAAACGCACTATTCTCAAAGACATTTACCTGTCATTTTTTCATGGCGCCAAAATCGGCGTACTGGGTCTGAACGGCTCGGGAAAATCCACCTTGCTGCGCATTATGGCCGGCATCGATACTGAAATCGAAGGTGAGGCACGCGCGCAGTCCGGCATCCGCATCGGCTACCTGCCCCAGGAACCCCAACTGGATCCCACCAAAGACGTGCGGGGCAACGTAGAGGAAGGCGTCTCTGAAATTACCGAGGCACAAAGCAAGCTGGAGGAAGTCTATGCTGCCTATGCGGAACCTGATGCCGATTTTGATGCGCTTGCCGCCGAGCAAGCGCGGCTGGAGAATATCATCCAGGCCGCAGACGCCCATAACCTTGATCATAAACTGGAAGTGGCGGCCGATGCCCTGCGCCTGCCACCATGGGATGCAGACGTGACTAAGCTCTCGGGCGGCGAGCGCCGACGCGTGGCCTTGTGCAAGCTGCTCCTGTCTGGCCCCGACATGTTATTGCTGGATGAACCGACCAATCATCTGGATGCTGAGTCTGTCGCCTGGCTGGAACGCTTTCTCCACGATTTCACTGGCACCGTTGTGGCCATCACTCATGACCGATATTTTCTCGATAATGTCGCTGGCTGGATTCTGGAACTGGATCGTGGCCAGGGCATTCCCTGGGAAGGCAATTACTCTTCCTGGTTAGAGCAAAAGGAAAATCGTCTGAAAACCGAGGAACGTCAGGAAAGTGCCCGCCAGCGCGCCATCAAAGCAGAGCTGGAGTGGGTACGCAGCAGTGCTAAAGGCAGACACAGTAAAGGCAAGGCAAGACTGGCCCGTTTTGAGGAACTCAGCAACCAGGAATTTCAGAAGCGCAATGAAACCCGGGAAATTTATATCCCACCCGGACCACGTCTGGGCGATCAGGTCATTGAAGCAAAAAACCTGTGCAAGGGGTTCGGAGAACGCCTGTTGATCGATCAACTTGATTTCAGTCTGCCTCCCGGTGGCATTGTCGGGATCATCGGGCCCAACGGTGCCGGTAAAACCACCCTGTTCCGCATGCTCACCGGTCAGGAACAACCCGACAGCGGCGAAATTATAATCGGGGAAACCGTGCAGATCGCTTGTGTCGATCAAAGCCGTGACACTCTAAATAACAGCAAAACGGTGTGGGAGGAAATCTCGGAAGGCCAGGATATTATCACCATCGGGAAATACGAGACACCTTCACGCGCCTACTGTGGCCGTTTTAATTTCAAAGGAAACGACCAGCAAAAACGCATCGGTGATCTGTCAGGCGGTGAACGCAATCGCGTCCATCTGGCCAAACTGCTGAGAAGCGGCGGCAATGTTCTGCTGCTGGATGAACCAACCAATGACCTTGATGTGGAAACGCTGCGTGCGCTCGAAGAGGCCTTACTGGCCTTCCCGGGCTGTGCTGTGGTCATTTCCCACGACCGCTGGTTCCTGGATCGCATTGCGACCCACATTCTGGCCTTCGAAGGCGACAGCCATATCGAGTGGTTTGCTGGCAACTATGCCGACTATGAGGCTGACAGGCACCGCCGCCTGGGCACCGATGCCGATCAGCCCCGGCGTATCAAATACAAGAAGCTCGGCTAAAGCGTGAGCAAAGAAAATCAGTGTGGTTTAACTTGTTTTTCAAGTTCTCATAAAAAGTCATAGGCAAAGACTAACCCGTCTTCACGCCCCCCAGCTGCAGGATAGTAAGCACTGCGCAAGCTGATTTCATTGAAGCCGAATTTCTGATACAGGTTGATTGCGTTGTTGTTGGAGGCTCGCACCTCTAGCAAAAGACACCCTGCGCCTACCTTACGGGCCTGCTCCATCAGGAATTTGAGCATGGCAGAACCACAACCCTGACGCCGGACATCGGGATGAATGCATAGGTTCAGCACATGGGACTCGCCCGCACCTACGGATATAATCCCATAACCAACGAGTTTCCCCAGATGCTCCGCCACATAACAATAGTATCCGGCACGCATACAGTCCCTGAATATGCCCTCAGCCCAGGGAAACTCATAGGCCTGTCTTTCAATAGCCAATACCGCTGGCAGATCAGCATCCTGCATGTCTCGAATCATGCACGCAGGTCTATTGCTTAAAGTATTTTCTCCGCCCATGTGGCTAGTATTCCGACATTAAGCAAGATACTGAAGCACCAATTTTAAATCTTCCCATGCCTTGCGCTTTTCCTTGGGAGAGCGCAACAAATAGGCCGGATGATAGGTCACCACTACGGGAATCTGATTTTCACCGTAACTGTAGCGTTGCCCACGCATGGCGCCAATACGGACATCGGATTTCAGAAGGTTCTGGGCAGCAATTCTACCCACCGCCAGAATGACTTTGGGTTGCAACAGGGCGATTTGCTGCCGTAACCAGGGCTCGCAGCATATGACCTCATCCGGGCGGGGATCACGGTTATCGGGTGGCCGGCATTTGAGAATATTAGCTATATATACCGTCTCCCGCTGCAATCCGATAGCGCGCAGCATTTCATTGAGCAGTTTTCCCGCGCGCCCGACAAAAGGCTCCCCCTGGCGATCCTCATCCGCGCCCGGAGCCTCTCCGATCACCAGTAAATGAGCATTGTGGCTACCTGTGCCGAATACTGTCTGGGTACGGGTCTTATGCAAGTCACAACGGGTACAGGAAGTAACCTGTGGTTGCAGGATTTCCCAGCCCAGCATCGAATCGTCCTGCAGCACTGCTACACCGCTGTCTGGATCATCAGCATCAGATAAAATAGCATTGTCACGGGACAGCCAAACGGGTATCCCCATGGCATCCAGATAGCGTCTTTGCTGCTCAGTGACACTCATCGCTTTAATGCCAATAATTAAACCTGAGGACCTGTACCCCTGAGGGTATGTGCTCGATCAGCCGGTTCTATTATTTTATTCAGGGCATTGATATAGGCCTTGGCCGAGGCAATCACAATATCGGTATCTGCACCCTGCCCGTTGACAATGTGTCCCGCCCTTTCCAAACGTACCGTGACTTCTCCCTGCGAGTCAGTGCCGCTGGTAATCGCATTGACTGAATAGAGTTGTAATTCCGTCTCGCTTTTGATGATGGAATCGATGGCTCGAAAAGTAGCGTCCACTGGACCGCTGCCGATTGCCATGACCTGTGTTTCCTGCCCGTCAAACCACAGTTTTACCTCAGCCTGTGGTTTTTCGCCGGTTTCTGAACAAGCCTTTAGCGCCACCAATTTAATCCGTTCATTTTCAGCAGCAAGGCCAGCATCTGTCACTAGCGCCTGCAGATCTTCATCATAGATTTCATGTTTCTTGTCAGCCAGATCCTTGAAACGTGTAAATGCTTCGTTCAATTCATTTTCTGAATCAAACTCGATATCCAATTCCTTCAAACGAGTTCGAAAAGCATTACGACCGGAATGTTTGCCCAGCACCATACGATTGGCATTCCAGCCTACATCCTGCGCCCGCATGATTTCATAGGTTTCACGGCTCTTCAAAACACCATCCTGATGAATGCCGGATTCATGGGCAAAGGCGTTGGCACCCACTATGGCCTTGTTCGGCTGTACTGCAAACCCGGTTATTCCTGCTACTAGCCGACTAGCAGGCACGATCAGAGTCGTATCAATACCCGTCTCGCAGGGGAAAACATCCTGGCGCGTCCGTACGGTCATCACTGTTTCTTCCAACGCAGCATTGCCCGCCCTTTCACCCAATCCGTTGATGGTGCACTCCACCTGACGGGCGCCACACATGACTGCCGCTAATGAATTGGCAACCGCCAACCCCAGATCATTGTGGCAATGAACAGAGAAAACAGCCTGATCAGAGTTCGGTACACGTTCAATCAAATTACGGATGAGATCGCCAAATTGCTGCGGTATATTATAACCTACCGTATCAGGAATATTGACTGTCCTGGCACCAGCATTAATAACAGCCTCAATTATCTGGCAGAGGAAATCGACATCAGACCGTCCCGCATCTTCAGGTGAAAATTCTACGTCATCTGTATATTGGCGGGCATGCCTGACAGCATCCACCGCCTGCTCTAGCACCTGCTCGGGCGTCATGCGTAATTTCATTTGCATGTGAATCGGTGACGTGGCTATAAAGGTATGAATTCTGGCGGATGCAGCATCCTTTAATGCTTCACCAACGCGGTCAATATCATTTTTCAGGGCCCGTGCCAGGCCACATACCGTACTGTCACGGACGGCTCTTGCTACAGCCTGTACAGCATCAAAATCTCCAGTGCTGGCGATGGGAAAACCGGCCTCGATCACGTCGACCCGCATGCGCTCCAACATCCTGGCGATGCGAACCTTTTCATCCCGCGTCATCGAGGCTCCAGGACTTTGTTCCCCGTCCCGCAAGGTTGTATCAAAAATAATGAGTTTTTCTTTGCTATTCATAACGTGGCTCCAAACAGTCTACAGTGTAACCGAGGTATCCGGTTACAAAAAATCCTGATTGCCCCGCCTGAGCGGTCTGCAATGCAGTATCAAATTTGAGAATGAGGGATATGAATAAGTAGGCTGCCTTACGGCAGCAGCAGGCACAGTGGGAGAACACTGGAATTTAACAGGTCAGCGGCAACGCTGCCTTGGGTACATGCATGGCATGCTGCTTCTGTGGATATTGCGATATCGTTGAACATAGTTTGAATATAAACCACCCGTCAGGAAAAGCCAAGCATTACATATGATGAGGATATTATGTGTTTTTGTCCGGCCCATCCCCTCCTTTAAGCGCCGTTTTTCTCTCAGCACGTCTTTTACGCAGCTGAAAAAGAGTGATTAGAAATCCAGATAATGCGTAGGTAACCGCCATGGTAAACAGGATGATAGGCGGATCGATAGACACAAACACAATAATTAACACCAGTAGCAAGAGTGCCACAAAGGGTACTTTACCTTTGAGGTCAATGTCCTTGAAGCTGTAGTAACGGACATTACTGACCATCAGCAGGCCTGCCCCCAGGGTCAGTATGAACGTCAGGTAGGCGATGTCTTCACCCTTAACGCCATAATCACTACCGAGCCAAACCAATGCGGCAATCAGGGCAGCTGCAGGAGGTGATGGCAGACCCTGAAAATAAGCCTTGTCACTGCTTTCTGACTGAGTATTGAAACGCGCCAGACGTAATGCAGCCGCGGCCGTATAGATAAAGGCTGCCAGCCAACCGAGTTTCCCTAGTGACGATAGTGACCAGATATAGACCACCAGCGCCGGCGCCAAACCAAAGGCCACCATATCAGAAAGACTGTCGTATTCGACGCCAAAGTCACTTTGAGTGTTGGTCAGGCGAGCAATGCGGCCATCGGCACCATCCATAAACATGGCGACAAAAATGGCTATTCCTGCCGCTTCAAAGCGACCACCGATAGACGCTACGATGGCGTAGAATCCGGCAAACAATGCAGCTGTCGTAAACAAGTTAGGCAGCAAGTAAATCCCTCTGCGCCGCTTTGGTTCCTTGATCTCTTCTGTCACCGGTTTTTATGCCCTGTTTCTAAATTAATGAGTGAACGTAGCGATGATATCCGAGCCTGCACAGACCTTGTCACCCTTATGGACCTGAATTCGTGAATTGGTGGGGATATAGACATCAATGCCTCCGCCGAAACTGACCATCCCACAACGCTGTCCCTGACCGATGCGCTGACCGATATAAATGTAACACTGGGGGCGAATCAATCTTCTAAATCGCCTGATCACCACAACGGCGTCATCCTCCTCGTCGGTCTGCACCCAGATTGCATAGCGGTCGACCGGTGCTCCGCTCTCGGTCTTGTCCTGTGCTTCCTTCTCCTGAATCTGCTGCGACCATACCTTCATCACCTTACCTTCGGTCGGAATACGGATTGAGTAGCTGCCCATGATACTCATACGCAGCCTGATTCTGATTGCTTCACGATCTAGATAGGGGTCATGGGTCTCGGTGACGGCCGTCACTTCACCATCCACAGGACTGACAATCCCCAGTGGAGCTGGTGGTATGCTACGCTTCGGGTCGCGGAAGAGATAAATCAGAAACCCAGTGAGCAGCCACGGGACAATCGACCAGGCGATGCCACCGGTTACCTGTGCAATCAGGGCAATGACAACAATCACAAGAATGAGAGGCCATCCCTGGCGCGCGATGTAGGGGTACTCCGCAGACATGACAGGTTTCAGATTTTTTATAGACGCAAGATTATTACGCCTATCTTACCACAGGCTGGTAACCCACTCCCCCTGTTAAATAAGAATCTCTATAGCCCTCTATCTCCGACAGGCCCCTAGTTTTTATCGTGATCCACAATTTTATTGGCCTTAATCCAGGGCATCATGTCTCGCAGTTGTTTTCCCACGGCTTCAATAGGATGCTCACGCCCGATGCGACGTTTAGCCTTAAGCGTAGCTGCACCAGCTTGATTTTCCAATATAAATTCTCGGGCAAATTCGCCATTACGAATCTCAGCGAGGATTTTCCTCATTTCTTCACGGGTCTGTTCCGTAATAATTCGCGGACCGCGGGTCAGGTCGCCATACTCCGCTGTATTGGAAATAGAGTAGCGCATGTTTGCAATGCCGCCTTCGTACATCAAGTCGACAATCAGCTTAAGCTCATGTAGACACTCAAAATAGGCCATTTCGGGAGCGTAACCCGCCTCTACCAGCGTATCAAAGCCAGCCTGAACCAGGGCGGTAGCGCCGCCGCAAAGTACCGCCTGCTCACCAAACAGGTCGGTCTCTGTCTCTTCCTGAAAAGTAGTTTCAATGACACCGGCCCGACCACCGCCATTTGCACTTGCATAGGAAAGCGCAATGTCCTTGGCTCTGCCGCTGGCATCCTGGTAAATAGCGATCAGGCTTGGCACGCCACCGCCCTGAGTATAGGTCGAACGTACCAGATGTCCTGGACCTTTAGGGGCAATCATGATGACGTCCAGGTCCGCCCGGGGTTCAATCTGCCCATAATGAATATTAAAACCATGGGCAAATGCCAGTATTGCACCTTCCTTAATGTTGGGCGCAATAATTTCCCGATAGACTTGGGCCTGATGCTCATCAGGGACCAGGATCATCACAAGTTCAGCGCCGTTGACGGCATCAATCACTGACTGCACCTTAAGTCCGGCGTTCTCTGCCTTGACTGCCGAAGCTGAATCAGGCCGCAACCCGACAACCACATCAACGCCAGACTCCTTTAGATTATTGGCATGGGCATGGCCTTGCGAACCATAACCGATGATGGCGACTTTGATACCTTGAATCAGCGAAAGATCGGCATCTTTATCGTAATAAATTTTCATAACACTCTTTCCTTTAATAAAAACTATAAACTAGAACATTTCCTGCAATACTCTCTCAACAGCCTGTTAAACTGTATTTCAGACCCGCAGACACTTATCGCCACGGGCAATGCCTGTCACCCCTGAACGAACTGTTTCAATAATCAGCTGTTTATCTACGGCTTCTATAAAGGCATCCAGTTTTTCGCCAGTACCGGTAACTTCAACGGTGAATGCCTGCTCAGTCACATCGATAATGCTGCCTCGAAAGATATCAGTGAGACGCATCATCTCTTCACGACCATTATCCATAGCCTTGACCTTAATTAACAGAATTTCCCGCTCTATGTGCGTTCCTTCTGACAGGTCCTGCAATTTAATTACATCAATAAGTTTATTGAGCTGCTTGGTAATTTGTTCAATAATTTCTTCGGACCCGCGAGTTACCAGTGTCAAGCGCGACATGGAAGCATCTTCAGTTGGCGCCACAGTCAGTGACTCGATATTGTATCCGCGCGCACTGAACAAGCCAGCCACACGTGACAATGCCCCCGCCTCGTTTTCCATTAATATGGATATAATATGCCGCATAATCAGATTAAAATCATTTCATTCAGACCGGCACCAGCCGGTATCATGGGGTAGACATTTTCTGTCTGGTCGGTAATAAAGTCCATAAAAACTAATTTGTTTTTCATACTCATAGCTTCTTTCAAGGCAGATGCCACATCGGCGGGGTCTTCAATGCGCATCCCGACATGGCCATAGCTTTCCGCCAGCTTCACAAAGTCAGGCAGTGAATCCATATAGGACATGGCGTAACGTCCCCCGTAAAAAAATTCCTGCCACTGCCTGACCATGCCCAAACAATGATTATTCAGGGTGATAATCTTGATAGGCAAGCCATACTGGAGGCAAGTCGCCAGCTCTTGTATGCACATTTGAATACTGCCTTCCCCGGTAACACATACGACTGTTGAACGGGGGTGGGCAATCTGTGCGCCCATAGCGGCAGGCAATCCAAAACCCATGGTCCCCAGACCGCCTGAATTGATCCAGCGATAGGGCTTTGAAAACTTATAAAACTGCGCTGTCCACATTTGGTGCTGTCCCACATCCGAGGTGACATAAGCATTGCCGCGTGTCACCTTGTACAGGTTTTCCAGTACATATTGTGGCTTGATAATTTTCTTGCTATTTTCGTATTTCAGGCAGTCAGTCTTGCGCCACTCTTCAATCTGCTGCCACCAGTTCTTGAGTCCATCCTGATCCGGTTTAAGCGTCTTCGCTTTAAGAACATCGAGCATATCCTGGAGGACCTGATCCACAGTGCCTACGATAGGGATATCTACCCTTACATTCTTGGATATGGACGAAGGATCAATATCGACATGGATGATTTTGGCCTTGGTGCAGAATTTTTCTATATTTCCGGTTACGCGGTCATCAAAGCGCGCACCGATGGCGATCAGCACATCACAATGATGCATAGCCATATTGGCTTCATAGGTGCCATGCATGCCCAGCATGCCCAGAAATTGCCTGTCTGTACCGGGGTAAGCGCCCAGCCCCATCAAGGTGTTGGTGATAGGAAAACCGAGCAATTGTGTCATCTCTGTGAGCAGTTTGCTTCCGCCCCCGAGAATCACGCCCCCACCCGTATAGAGCATAGGACGTTTGGCGCTCAGCATGAGCTTTACCGCCCGCTTGATCTGGCCGATATGTCCCTTGGTAACCGGATTATACGAACGCATTTGTACCTTGCGGGGAAAGACATAATCTGCTTTCGCCGCGGTCACATCCTTTGGCACATCGACAACCACAGGACCAGGCCGCCCAGTTGTAGCAATATAAAAAGCCCTTTTCAGCGTTATCGCCAAATCATCGACATGCTTGACGAGAAAATTGTGCTTCACGCAGGGCCGGGTAATGCCGACGGAGTCCACTTCCTGAAAGGCATCATTTCCAATCATGTTGGTAGGCACCTGCCCGGTAATAACAACTAAAGGGATTGAATCCATATAGGCGGTTGCAATACCGGTCACGGCATTGGTTGCCCCTGGCCCGGATGTCACCAGTGCCACGCCTGGTTTACCGGTAGCGCGCGCATAGCCATCTGCCGCGTGGGTGGCGCCCTGCTCATGGCGTACCAGGATATGTTCGACGTCCTCTTGTTGGTACAACGCATCATAAATATGCAGCACCGCACCACCAGGATAGCCAAATATATGTTTGACGCCCTCATCCTTCAAGAACCGGACTAGAATTTCAGCGCCTGTTAATTCCAAGCGTAATTACCTCTATAATCAATGAACTAATGTTGGAATATCTGCATACTAATGCAAAACATAACATTGTAATTAGATATTACTCCAAAAGATAGATCAATCACCCTACGGTATAATATCAGCGGCAATATTTGATAGCACACAGGTTATCAATAGGATAGATGGCCTGGATTTCCACAAAAATCTTCAGGGCATAATGGGGAAAGCAGCCAGGTTTTGCGACTGTCAGAAAAGCTCGCATAAACTATAATTAAGAATTATAACCTTGCCAGGAATCGATATGCCTTATCTAAAGCTGCAAACTAATACAGAGACCTCAGTGGACACTGAGCAAGCGTTGATGAAAAAGCTTTCCCAGGAGGTCGCCAGGCAATTAGGGAAACCTGAAAAGGCCCTGTTCATCTAAGATAAACCAGGATAGCTCGAGTTATTTTGAGGGAATGTCCTGATTGGCAGCATGTTCAAAATTGGCATCCAGAAACTTGGCGGTCGCCTCCCACGTATCCTCCCTGACCTTGGCGCTCCCTTCAAAATCTTCAGGGTTTAATAAACTGCGTTCTGATACGACTTCCAGCAAAGGCAGGTTCAAACGCCGGGCAGCACCCTGACCAGCGCTAGAGCGCTGATGATACGTAATTAGCGCAGAGAATGCGTCAGGCATTTGCTTGGCCAGCGTGGCGGTATAGTGAGCGCCCTTGCCCCATGTCACACCGACAATTTTTCGACTAGGGCGCTCAAGGTTCGCAACAGCGGCGCGCAGATCTGCCTCTACCCATTCAGGATCAATTGATTTGATTATTTCCCTGGCCATGGTGTAGTTATCAACTGTTCGGCCATCAAAAAAGTCGATGGCAATGACCCGGTACCCCTGTGCTGCGATTTTGTCTGCCCAGCGCACGACATGTTTATTGAGCCCCCAACGATCATGTACCAGCAAGGCCCCGTACTGCGCATCATCCGGACCAGCCATATAAACCCTGAATGTGGTGTGATAAGCGGTTTTCATGGTGACCATCTTGCCCGCCGGGGCCGCACTTTCCTGGGCATGGAGAGATGAGATACCAGTGAAAAACACCAGTATTAATGCCAGATATCGCCACATATTCTTATTCATACCAACAAACTGTCCGCCCAAATTGTACCCTCAAGGGGCATAAATACCCTCAAGGGGCATAAATACCCTCAAGGGGCATAAATACTCTGAAGTGGATAAAATTTACACTCACGTTTTCACACCATCATACTGGCCATTTCATGCCCTTTCCATTAAAGATTGCAACGGTGGGCGCGTCAGAACTCGCCGGGTACCTAGATATCCAGCGATACAGACCCCCACTCCCCCGGTAAGTGTACCCAGCGCTATCATGGGATAATTGATAGTATAGGGCAAATCAAAGACCAGCTTTCCAAGGACCACGCCTAGTAGAGAGGCTGCCCAGGAAGCAACCAAACCTGCCAGCAAACCGATCCCGGTAAATTCTATAAGCAATGCTGTTACCAATTGAGCGCGGCCAGCCCCAAGTGTTCGCATGATGGCATTTTCCTGAATACGCTCGTCAAGTGTGGCCTGAATTGTCGCATAGAGCACCAACAACCCCGACAGCAACGTAAAGATGAATACATAGTCTACCGCTAGCACGACCCTTTCGATCACCTGGCGCACATAATTCATAATAGCAGCTACATCAATCACTGTAATATTAGGGAAGTCCTGCAAGATCTGACTGAATACAATATCCTTATCAGCAGGGACATAGATACTACTGATGTAGCTGACTGGATAGTCATCCAGCATGCCGGGGGAGGCGATAACAAAGAAATTAACCCTGAAACTGCCCCAATCGACCTTACGGAGACTGCTTACACGAGCCTTGAAAACACTGCCCGCCACATCAAAGCTCAACAAATCTCCCAGTTGAATCTCCAGAGTTTTAGCAATACCTTCCTCCACAGATAACGCCTTACGCCCTGCATCGCTCTTTACCCACCATGCCCCTGACATGATCTCGTTATCGGCCTGCAATTCTTCAGCCCAGGACAGATTGAACTCGCGTGCAACCAGTCGACGCGCGCGTTCATCTACATAGCTTGCTGTTGTGATCTCATTGCCATTGATTTCAATCAGGCGCCCCCTGACCATCGGGAAAATATCGGGCACATCCAGGTCATTAGCGGTAAAGTACTGGCTGAGTTCACTGACCTGGTGCGCTTGTATATTGATTAAAAAACGGTTCGGCGTGTCCTTTGGAAGGGTGCCCTCCCAGGCAAGCAGTAAATCTGCCCGCACCATGGACAACAACAGCAACATGGTCATACCCAGACCAAACGCGGCGATTTGGATACTGCTGCTCGCAGTGCGACGGGTCAGGTGCCTCACGCCGATACGCCATGGCCTTGCAATATGATTCTGTAGCAGTCGCAGCAAATGGATAAGGCCTGCTGCAACTCCCATCAATATCAATAAAACACCCGCCATCCCTGCCAGCATATAAAAACTCAGCGCCCAGTCTGCAGTCTGCCAAATGATCAACACACCAAATGCAAAAATGCCCGCGCCATAAACAGACAGGCTAGACCCAGGCAATGCGCCCAATTCACGACGTAGCACCCTAAGTGCAGGCACATGGCGTATATGCAGTAAGATCGGTAGGGCAAAACCCACTACAGTGATCAATCCTGTCAGCATACCAATTACAACAGGAAATGCAGAAGGCCCGGGAAGATCCAGCGCCAGCAGTGAGCCCAACAACCCAACCAAACCCAGCTGGGCCAAATACCCGATGATGCAACCAACCAGGCCCGCAAAGAAGGCCAGAAAGAGCAGCTCCAGGAAAATAATCGTGACGATATCCCACTGTGAAGCTCCAAAGCAGCGCATCATGGCGCAACCATCCAGGCGCCTCGCTACAAATCGTCTTGATGCCATGGCAATCGCAATTCCAGACAGCATTACGCTCACTAGCGCAGCAAGACCTAGAAATTTTTCACCGCGTTCCAAGGCGGAACGAATTTCCGGTCGGGCACCCTCTGCCCCGATGATACGCGCCCCGGCATCGATTATTTTTTCTGCGGCCCGTCTGAATGTGCTGATTTTTGTGGGGGGGCCGCTGAATAATACATTGTATGATATGCGGCTGGCTGGCTGCACAAGACCGGTTGCAGGCAGGTCCGCCATCGACAACATCAGGCGCGGCGCTATATTGGACAGGGCACCCAAAGCACGTGAAGGCTCCCTCACCAGAGTAGCGGTGACTCGAAGACGGGCATTGCCCAAAGTCAGTTCATCGCCAATATTAAGGTGCAGATTTTCTAACAAACGCGGCTCCAGCCAAACAGACCCGGGGCGCGGCATACTCAACGCAACATGGGTAGACCCTGCAGGTTCATTGGCAATGACGATGGCACCACGCAACGGATATTCTTCACTGACTGCTTTAATCGCAGCGAGCTGATGTGCTTTTCCAGCGATCACCATGGACGGAAACTCAATACTTTCAGCCTGCATGAGCGCTGACTTCCGGGCCAGTTGCAAGATAGCAGGTTGTAGCGGACGCGATGAGACGATCTTTAAGTCCGCCCCCAGCAACTCACCTGCTTGTAGAATTAAGGCCTGACTAATGCGATCCGTGAAAAAACTGACCGACGTCACGCTGGCGACTGCAACGATGAGAGAAAAGGCTAGCAACCGTAGTTCACCGGCAAACCAGTCACGTCGCAACATTCGTAGCGCCAGCAGGAATTTTTTCACCCTGTCATCCGACCCGCATCCAGGTGGAGCGTTCGTATACAACGGCGAGCCAGGTTCTCATCATGAGTGACCATCACCAGTGTAGCGCCATGCTCTTCATTGATTTCGAACAATAGGTCAATAATGCGTCTACCGGTAACGCTGTCCAGATTCCCTGTCGGTTCATCAGCAAACAAAAGCTTAGGCTGAGAAACAAATGCCCTGGCGATAGCCACCCGCTGTTGCTCACCGCCCGACAGGTGGCGAGGATAATGAGACAGACGCGCCTGCAGACCCACCCGTGTTAATATCTCGTTCGCCCGGCCAGGGGCATCACGGTTATCCGCAAGCTCTAACGGAAGCATCACATTTTCCAGGGCTGTTAGATTGGGAAGCAGCTGGAATGACTGGAAGACAAAACCGATGGAATCCCGGCGTAATAATGCACGTCCGTCTTCATCGAGAAGAAAAATATCTTCTCCACCAATATAGACCTGCCCCTCTGACGGAATATCCAGCCCCGCCAATATCCCCAACAATGTGGATTTCCCGGAACCAGAGGCCCCGGAAATGGCAATGGCTTCTCCGGGAAGGATATTAAAATTGATATCCTTAAGCAATATCAGCTCACCACCCTGAGTTACAACCTGTTTACCTAAGCCTTTGACCTCGACAATCGGATTGATACACTGCGTCATTATGAAAAGATTACTCCTGTCGACGTTATTACTCCTGATTCTCCAACCAGTCTGCGCAACCCCATTAATCCTGGTGCTGGGAGATAGTTTAAGCGCGGCTTATGGTATGGATCAAAAAAATGGGTGGGTCACCCTGTTAAAACGACGCCTGGACACTGAAGACATATCATATCGCGTTAAAAATGCAAGTATCAGCGGGGAAACCAGCAGTGGTGCGCTGGCTCGTCTGGAGAATGAGCTTTATCATCATCAGCCTGATATTGTGATCATCGAGTTGGGCGGCAATGACGGACTGCGGGGTCTGGACCTGAGTGCACTGGAAAGGAACCTGGCCGAGATTATTGAAAAAATATTAGACACAAATGCGGATATATTGCTGATTGGCATGCGTCTTCCCCCCAATTTCGGCCCAATATACACTAGGCACTTCTCAGCAGTCTATCAGTCCCTGGCGACACGTTACAAACTGGCCCTGGTGCCATTTCTGCTTAGTGGAATGAAAAATGACCGTGTATTTTTCCAGGCCGACGGGATTCATCCTACTGAAGTCGCTCAACCCTTGATCCTTGAAAATATATGGCCCTACTTATTGCCATTGATAAAACCCACAGTTCCGGGTTTAAACCACACAGATTGAAACTTCTGGCGGCTAATAGCGGGGCGACAGGTATTCAGCCAGCAATCAGAGAGAAATGGCAGCGCAAAGCAGGTCTACCCACCACCGGAACTAGGATTTTTCCCACCCCTGCTGAAGGGAAAAACATCGGCATCATTGCTAAATATGTATACAAATCAAAACAGAAAAGCTTTATAATTAAAGGTTGCTAGTGCCTCTCGTAAAAAAAGAGGCGTCATTATTCGTATTGGCGGCCTTGTAGCAAGTATTTGGTGTGGTCTTAGCAGGCAGATTAGATTAATCAAATATAGTTAAAGAATATCCCAATACGGGAAGATATAGATAATAACTTTGTGTAAAAAAGTCATATTAACCGGCAACAAAATTGCTGACACAGCGTCTAGAACGCATAGCAGTTAATAATTGTTGTATAAAACTAAAAATGAGTGATCCAATAAGCTACTTATTAGCCTTTTTTTCTACTGTTGTGCTCGTCGGTATTTTGACGCCATTGGCACATCGGGTGGGCCTGATTGACAAACCGAACGCCCGGAAAAAACACGAAACAGATACGCCTCTAGTCGGAGGGCTGGCAATTTATTTCGCCATCATCATCAGTTTCCTGACACTCGGCCACAAGTTTTCCGATTTCGCGAGCTTCTTCATACCCTCAATGCTGATCGTTTCGGTGTGTCTATGGGACGACTTACGCGAGCTCACCTATACCATTCGCCTGGCCTCACAGGTCATTGCCATAATACTGATGTGTCTACTGGGGAACATGATTGAAAACATCGGTATCCTGACAATAGACGGTTCTTACCTCTATCTGGGAATGCTGGCAGCACCCTTTACAATTTTCTTCTCTGTCGGCCTGATCAACTCATTCAATATGTGTGACGGCATTGATGGCCTGTTAGGCGCATTGGCGCTAATTGCCCTGGCGGGGTTTAGCATCGCCAGTATAAACGCCGGGCACACGGAAGAATTACAATTCACCCTGATTTTAATGAGCGCAATTATTGCGTTCCTCGTATTTAATTTCAGAACCCCTTGGCGTAAGCGCGGTCTCGTATTTCTGGGCGACGTAGGAAGTATGTTGATTGGTTTTGCACTGCTCTGGCTCGCTATCCGCCTGACACAAGGAGAGAACAGGGTTCTGTCCCCCATCGCGGCAATGTGGTTCTTTGCTTTCCCGCTGTTTGATTCTCTGGGCATCATCATCCGTCGAATTGTACGTGGACGTTCACCATTTACGCCTGACCGCGAACATTTTCACCACGTTTTACTATTGGCTGGCTTTTCTGTGAATCAATCAGTAGCCATCATTATCCTTCTGGCAACCCTGGGCGCAGCATTTGGCTTGATGGGCGAAGCGCTCGGCGTACACGAAATGGTCATGCTGTTTCTATTTGCCTCATTATTTGGACTCTACTACTGGGGTATGATGCGAGCATGGAAATTCATGCGTTTTCTGAACCGTTCCATTTGCAGGCGAGCTGGCCTTGACCGGCGCATGCATCACGACAGACGGAAAACTGTCTCAGCAAATTGGGCAGACTCAAATCTGGAGCGCCGCAGTTTTTCTGGTGACCGCCGAAGCAATGGCAGAAGACAGCCAGCACAACATGAATCTAGCAATATGCAAAATAGCGTCACCCTTAATCAGAAAGATCCCTGCTCACCCAAAGTAGCCAACAAGCTGATTAAGTAAGAGAATTGTGGAGCACTTTGTGACGGTTAAATCTGAACCCAAAGAAGCCTTTCTTTATCAACCACCCGATGATGTCACAAGAGAAAGATATAAAAATATTTTCTCAATTACAGAGCCTTTACCACCCAGACCTCTAAAAGTTATTTTCGATAAATTTTTTGCCATTTTAGTGCTGACTTTGGCATCACCGGTTATTTTCGGACTCTATTTGGCAAACCTTATTGAAGGATTTCTGATCCCTGAAAACAAGGGGCCTTTTATTTTTTATTACTATGCCGTTAGTGGTGGAAAATTATTTAAAAAATATAAAATCCGACTCATCAAAACAAAATATATTGACCAGGAAGCTGCCAAACGGGGTGAATGGCATGCCTTTTTAGCCGAATGGACAAAAGATAGTCGAACTCATGTCGGTAGATTTGTAAAGAAGTTCTATCTGGATGAACTACCACAATTCTATTGTGTTCTAAAAGGGGACATGAGCATCGTAGGGCCCCGCCCGTTGGCTGCCCATCACTATGAGAGAGATTTGCAACAGGGAAATATAACCAGAAAGCTATTGAAAGGCGGCATTGTTGGCGCTGGGCATGTCCTAAAGGGAAAGCCGGAAATGGGTAATGCCGCAGTAGAATACGATTATATAGAACAATATCTAGGCCTGTCTCAATTCGGCCTGCTATTCCTGGATATTAAAATCCTGTGGAAAGCAGTGTTTGTTCTTCTGGAAGGGAAAGGTCTGTAGGCATAACAGGGATAATTCAATTAGCTTTACCCTGTATCCCTAAATATTTTTTTACAAATGGAATAGTCAATCTATGCTGCGCGACCTGTGATTCGTAATCCAGGAGATCAAGCACAGCAAGCAATGCGTGCATATCACGAGGAATATTGCGCAATAGAAAGCAAGCAACCCCCTCCGGCATATCCATTCCACGTTCGCGCGCACGCTGCTGCAAAATTTTCACTTTGATCTCGTCACTCGGCTGAGAAAGCTGAAACACCATACCCCAGGAAAGCCGTGAGCGCAGATCAGGCATGTTAATAGAGATTGCGCCAGGCGAAACATTTGCGGTGACAAACAATTGTGCATCATTCTCGCGGATACGATTATATAGATGGAATAGTGCAATTTCCCAATCATTGATACCGACAACCTTATCAATATCGTCAATGCAAACCAGCGCCATATTTTCCATGCCGACGAGCATTTCAGGACTGATTTCATCAGTCTGAGCCAATGGAATATAGGCTGTCATCCCTCCCATTTTCGACACCGCATGACAAGCCCCCTGGAGAAGATGTGATTTTCCTGTGCTATCCGCCCCCCACAAATAGACACTCTGAGGTTCAGCCACTCTAATAATTGTTTGCAGATAATTCAGCGCTTCAAAACTGGGGTCGGCTATAAAATTGGAAAATGTAGCGCCATTTCGCAAGCGTATATTTAACGGTATTTGCATGATTATATCGCTACAAAATATTTATTGGTTACCCTGTCGTTTACTTGAACCTCGGGTTTATCCCTAAAGGTAGTGATAAATCCCAATAGGTGACCTCCCTTCATTAGCCATTGCCTTTCCGACGTGCTTGATAGGCCCGGCGCCCCCAGGTCCAGACATAATCCACACCGCTTACGACTGTAGTCCCTAGTACCAGCAATATTAGCCAGCTTGTCAACCACTGCGGCAAGCTTATAAGGCTCTCAGACAATACTACCGCAAGACCAAGCACAATCTGGGAAAAGGTATTCACCTTACTGATCAAACTGGGTGCCATTTCATACTGACCGATCAGCAGATGATATGCCGCACCACCGATAACAATAAGCAGATCCCTTGAAATAACAGCAACAACTAACCATGCAGGCAGTAGTTCCAGCCAGGCCAGGGCGATATAAGTACTCACCAGTAACAATTTATCGGCCAGCGGATCCAACACCGAGCCGAGCCGGCTAACACAGTTATAACGTTTAGCAATGTAGCCATCCAGTCCGTCGGATATTCCCGCAACGGCATAGAGCAGCAAGGCATATGAAAACTCTTTATGCAGCAGCAACATCACAATTGGCACAACCAGGAAAATGCGCAGGACTGTAATAATATTTGGTATATCAGCGCGATTCACTGCAACAAACGGTAAAAGGATATTTTTTCTACGTAATCGTCCTGGTTAGCAAAGTTAACTGCACCATGACGTAAACTGGCCATGTCATCATTGGCTGGCGTCAGGGTACCTCCAAAGGCGATAGTCTGTTTTAAACCAGTCTCATCACCCCTGATGCTTAGCTGGAAAATGACGTTCGAACCTTCAATACGCTTGACTCTCAGATTTGTAACAAGGTCGATTGACTCAAGATATTTCAATACCCGGGCATAGTCACCTAGTGATTGGACCGCAGAAACTGCGAGGACTGCAACGTGATCAGCATTTGCCCCACCTTTTTGTGCATAGCGCAAGGCCAGACTGTCAGCGGCGTTATCAATGCCCGCCGCCAATACATCATGTACTGCTACAGCGCTTGATGACCAATGCATTGACTCGGTATCAATAGTTAATGTCCAGCGCGCATCCCACCCCCCATCCTGGCGTCGATAGAGTCGCCCCACCAATACTGCTTCACTTTGATAACGCAGTGATGCTGCCTGGATGGCATCCTGAAAATTCCCCCATACATCCGTGAATCGTAGTGCAGCTTGATCTTCAATATCCAGCAATGGAAAAAAGAGAGGTATGCCCCGGCGTTGCGCCTGACGGGATATTTCGATCTGAAATTCCTGTCCTACATTGGAACCCACCAGGTAGCGCGAAGCTTGATCCTGAACAGCAAGCCATATCAGTGTGGCAGGGCGAGCGCGGCCCCAAACGGGCTTACCACTTTCAAACAGCAACTGATTGACAGCGCTGGAATCAAAACTGACCCTTAATTCCAGACCCGGTAAAATTACTTTCCCGGCATCTATACCAGCATCTTCACCCTTCTGTTTGTGATAACGGTATTGCTGGACATAGCTCAAAGTATCATTTAAGGCATCTTTCAATTCTGGCTGCGTTGGCGTACCACGATCACCTGTCACCTTAATCAGCACGTCGGCAAACGCTTCGCGTATTGCGCGGTTTCGTTCGCTGCGATCCTGTCCTGACACGGGGACAGCCACTTCATACAAAGTGGTCACTTCAGTGGCAAATAATGGCGAAGATGCCACGCCCATACACAAGGCACACAGCATTAAACGGAACAATTCAATCAGATTGAACTGTTTCATAGTTCTGTTAACTTCATATTAATATCGCCATATTTACTGTAAACGAATTGTACCGCCTTCTGGGATGATTTGCTGGGTTTTACAGATCTTTAACCTGACAAAGGGCTGTAAGTACATCGGATTTACGTTAAAATGAGCGGCCCCATAACATGCCTTCTAAAGAAGGACAGGAAATGACGATCTCAACAAAGATGACTACAGATCAAAAAACGAATCCTGGCAAACCATCACTCAGTTATCAAGATGCCGGTGTTGATATCGACGCTGGCAACAGGCTGGTCGATAGAATCAAACCCATAGCAAGAAAAACCATGCGCAAAGAAGTGCTGTCGGGTTTGGGCGGTTTTGGGGCCTTATTTGAACTGCCAATTGGACGTTACCACCAGCCGGTGCTGGTTTCAGGAACCGACGGCGTCGGCACCAAGCTGAAACTGGCTATAGAGTTGCGCAAGTACGATACTATCGGCATTGATCTGGTTGCAATGTGCGTGAACGATCTGATTGTACAGGGCGCAGAACCACTTTTTTTTCTCGACTATTTTTCCACTGGCCACCTTAATATTGAAATTGCCAGCCAGGTCATCGAAGGCATCGGCCTGGGTTGTGAAATGGCAGGAACAGCATTAGTGGGTGGCGAAACAGCCGAAATGCCCGGCATGTATCAGGGCGAAGATTTTGATCTTGCCGGATTTTGTGTCGGCGTTGTCGAAAAGGACAAAATTATCGATGGCGGCAATGTTTCAGCCGGGAATGCACTCATAGCCATTGCCTCCTCGGGCCCTCATTCCAACGGTTACTCACTTGTCCGTAAGATCATAGAGATCAGTGCAGCTGATTTAAGCCAGCAGCTGGATCATCAGACGCTTGCGGACTGGCTGCTGGCGCCTACACGCATCTACGTCAACCCCATACTAACCCTGCTTAACAGCGTTTCAGTCCACGCGCTGGCCCATATCACCGGGGGCGGACTATTGGAGAACCTGCCACGAGTCATACCTCAGCACAGCAAAGCTGTTCTGGAGTCGTGGCAACGACCTGCCATCTTCGACTGGCTACAATCACAAGGCAACGTCTCAGAGCAGGAAATGTTGCGTACCTTTAATTGCGGTGTGGGAATGATCATCTGTATCGACCGCAAGGATATCCGGGAAACGCTGGACATCCTTGCCCAAACCGGGGAGTCTGCCTGGGAAATCGGAACCATAGAGCAGCGCATGGCCAGCGAGGCACCAGTGCAAATTTGTTGATGATGCATCCGATCCTCCAACTTATGTGACTATGGCTGCATCCGACCAAAAACTGGCTATCGTTATACTAATCTCCGGCAACGGCAGTAATTTACAGGCCATCATGGATGCAATCGATCATGGTGAATTGCCTGCCACGATTCGCGCAGTGATCAGCAGCCGGCAAAATGCCTATGGGCTACAGCGGGCTGTTACCGCCGGCATTCCAACCGAAGTACTCAAGCACGAGGATTATCTAGATCGGAAAACCTATGACCACGCGCTGCAGACACGTATAGATCACTATCAACCTGGCCTCATTGTTCTTGCCGGCTTCATGCGAATGTTAAGTGCGAATTTTGTATCTCACTACGCTGGTCGCCTGCTGAACGTCCATCCCTCATTACTACCTGCCTTCACCGGGCTCAATACCCACCAGCGGGCCATTGATGCCGGGGCCAAGGAACACGGGGCCAGCATTCATGTCGTCACGGAAGAACTGGACGCCGGACCGGTTATTATCCAGGCGCGCATCCCGGTTTCAGGAGATGATTCTACAGAGACGCTAGCTGCAAAAATCAAGCAGCTTGAACACCGGATATATCCGCTGGTCATCCGCTGGTTTGCGGAAAGGCGGATCCACATTCAAGAAGACAGTGTAGTATTTGATGGAAAACCGCTGACTGGCCCGCTCGATTATCCATCGATAAAAAAAGCAACCCGGTAATACAGAGGCTCATGCCTTGGGCAGCGTTACTCCCTGCTGTCCCTGGTATTTGCCACCGCGATCCCTGTACGATGTCTCGCAGACTTCATCAGCTTCAAAAAATAGCACTTGGGCAACCCCCTCATTGGCATAAATCTTCGCAGGTAAAGGCGAGGTATTGGAAAATTCCAAGGTGACATGACCTTCCCACTCGGGCTCCAACGGGGTGACATTGACGATAATCCCGCAGCGGGCATACGTCGATTTCCCCAGGCATATCGTCAGAACATTCCGCGGTATGCGAAAATATTCAACCGTGCGAGCCAGAGCAAACGAATTGGGCGGGATAATGCAGACATCGGACTTGACGTCGACAAAACTGTTTGCGTCAAAATTCTTGGGATCAACAATGGCAGAATTGATATTGGTGAATATCTTGAAATCCTCGGCACAACGAACGTCATAGCCATAACTAGACGTACCATAGGAAATAACCCGCTCATCGTCGTGGCTTCTGATCTGGCTACTCTGAAAGGGTTCGATCATGCCATGCTCTTGTGCCATACGGCGTATCCATCGGTCTGATTTTATACTCATTATGCTTATCCGGTCAGATTGTAAAAAAGATTGGTCTGCGACGTGCTCAGGTATTCTGTATTACGATATCCGGAAACCGCGCGCTGTAATCCTTGGCTTGCAAGGATAATTTTGCTGCCAGCTTGCGTGCAATTTCGCGGTAGGACTGTGCCACCGGGCTTTTCGGGTCAGCAACCACAGAGGGATTCCCTTCGTCTACATCCCGCCTGATAGCCAAGTCCAGTGGCAATGTACCCAGCAACTCGATTCCATATTCTTCGGCCATACGCTGCCCCCCACCTTCTCCGAAAATATGCTCCTCATGGCCACATTGAGTACAGATATGTGTGCTCATGTTCTCGATCACACCCAGCACCGGCACCTCCACCTTTTCAAACATCTTGACTGCCTTGCGAGCATCCAGCAGCGCAATATCCTGGGGTGTCGTTACAATCACAACCCCGCTTACTGGAATTTTCTGGGCAAGCGTCAACTGGGTGTCGCCTGTACCGGGTGGAAGATCGATCACCAGATAGTCCATTTCCTGCCAGTTAGTGTCACCCAGCAATTGTTGCAGTGCTGTCGACACCATGGGGCCACGCCAAATCATCGGTGCCTCATCATCGATCAGATATCCAATGGACATAGACTGCAGGCCATGACAGACAATGGGCTCCACGGATTTACCGTCAAGGGACTGAGGCTTGTCCCGGCACCCCAGCATGCGGGGTTGGCTGGGTCCATAGATATCCGCATCCAGAATACCAACCCGAGCGCCCTCCATTGACAGGGCCAGAGCAAGATTGACTGCTGTGGTGGACTTGCCAACGCCTCCCTTGCCCGAGGCGATCGCGATAATGTTCTTGATATTGCGTAAGGGCTTCACGCCCTTTTGCACGACATGGGCAATCACGTCATGACTCACCGTAATCGAAATTTTTTCTACGCCCTCGACGGTGGATAGCACCTTCTTCAGACTATCCTCCAACTCGGACGCTATACCACCGACCGGATACCCCATTACCACACTGATGGAAACCTGCCCATCTTCGATCTGCAAGTCCTGAACAGCACCTGCTGATATCAGATCCTGATGAAGGTAAGGATCCTGATACGATTTCAACACGGTTTCAACTTGTTCGCGCGATACTTTTCCCATAAATAATTTCCTCAAAACTATCGGTCATACTTTATCATGTCTCGCGAATATCGTTTACAGGCTAATAAGCCAAAATACTGCGGCTGGCCAGTTTAACCTTTAAATAGCACAAGTAATACCCGTCACTGTATAGGGTTACCTATGATGACCCTCCTGAACAGGCACCCTGGCAGTCAATGAGCAGGCCTGACAATAAAATTATTTTCGCTAGTTTCGGCCTATCATGAGCCTGGCCGTTTGGACAAATAGGAATCGAATGTATAACTGTCTAACAATGCGGATATATTCGGGCATTCATGAACACAGCGAATAGGCTATAATAGTAAAGTTTATCAAGTGAAGCATTACACTAACAGAACCGCCTGAATATAAGCATGTCTACAGAAAAATCCAAAAGAAAAATTCTTGCCACCAGCGCCCTGCCCTATGCAAACGGGGCAATACATATTGGGCATTTGGTGGAATATATCCAAACCGATATCTGGGTAAGGCACCAGAAAATGAGCGGACACGAATGCCACTATATATGTGCCGATGACACCCATGGCACGCCCGTCATGCTTCGCGCCGAGCAGGAAGGCATCACGCCTGAGGCCCTGATTGAGCGCATGCATAAAGAACACCTGCAGGATTTTACAGACTTTTATATTGCCTTTGATAATTACTATTCGACTAATTCAGTAGAAAACTGTGATTTGGCCCAGGATATATACCGGCGCCTGAAGAAAGACGGCTTAATTGACATCCGGTCCATTGAACAGTTTTTTGATCCGGTCAAGGAAATGTTTTTATCGGATCGATATATCAAGGGCGAATGCCCAAAGTGCCATGCCAGTGATCAGTATGGCGACGCCTGTGAAGTGTGCGGCGCAACTTACAGCCCGACAGACCTGATCAACCCTGTTTCTGCTATCTCCGGGGCCACTCCTGTTAAAAAACATTCGGACCATCATTTTTTCAAGCTCAGCCAATGCCGCGCATACCTGGATCAATGGACCCGTCCTCACAGTGAGACTGCTGACAGCAATTCTTCGCCGTTACAGAAAGAAGCTGCGAACAAGCTAGCCGAATGGTTCGATGCTGGCCTCAGGGACTGGGATATTTCCCGCGATGCCCCCTATTTTGGCTTCGAAATACCCGATGCGCCCGGAAAATACCTCTATGTCTGGCTGGATGCACCGATTGGTTATATGGCCAGTTTCAAAAACCTTTGTGAGCGTCAGGGCATCGATTTTGATGAATACTGGAACCCGGACAGCACGACTGAGCTGTATCACTTCATCGGCAAGGATATTCTCTATTTTCACGCCCTGTTCTGGCCCGCCACACTACATTTTTCGGGTTATCGCACGCCGAATAAAATTTTCGTACATGGTTTCCTGACTGTAAACGGCCAGAAAATGTCTAAATCACGCGGCACCTTTATCAATGCCCGCACTTACCTCAAGCATCTGGACCCCGAATATTTGCGCTATTATTTCGCAGCCAAGCTGAATGACCGTATTGAGGATCTTGATCTCAATCTGGAAGACTTTTCGGCCCGCGTCAACAGCGATCTGGTCGGAAAATATATTAATATCGCCAGCCGCACGGCAGGCTTCATCAAAAAATCGTTCTCCGGGCAGCTTGCGGATATTAGTCATGATCAAGACAAGATGATTCTCAACAAACTGCAACAGGCCACAAACACAATACAGCTTCATTATGAGGGTCGTCGCTACAGCGAGGGCATACGCCTGATTATGGATCTGGCCGATCATGCCAATGCCTATATCAATGACCATGAACCCTGGAAGACCATTAAGGACCCAACGCAGCAGGAACGTACTCACCAGGTTTGCTCAACAGGCATCAATC
Source organism: Gammaproteobacteria bacterium (assembly GCA_003230085.1). Taxonomy (GTDB): domain Bacteria; phylum Pseudomonadota; class Gammaproteobacteria; order SZUA-140; family SZUA-140; genus SZUA-140. The sequence continues at coordinate 6,619 of QIGV01000050.1, read as the reverse complement.
TGTTCCGGTTACTGACCCTGTTTCTGAAACCGATCCTGCCTCAGCTAGCCCAACAGGTAGAGGATTTTCTGAATATTCCCCCGCTCCAGTGGCGTGATGCGGAAACGATTCTGGTCAACCATGAAATCAAACCTTATAAGCACCTGGCAAAGCGCATCGAACAGCAACAGATCGACGCGTTACTTGCCGATAGCCGGGAATCCATATCAGTGAAAGAACCTGAAACGCACTCTCAAACTCGTCATGCTGAAACTCAGCAACACACCTCTCCTCCCATTGCAGAAACCATCACCATTGATGATTTCGCCAAAATTGACCTGCGCATTGCCCGTATTCTCAATGCAGAGTATGTCGAAGGCGCCGATAAATTATTACGCCTGACGCTGGATATAGGTGGAGAAACACGGAATGTTTTTGCTGGAATAAGGTCCAAGTACAAGCCGGACGAACTACTTGGCCGTCATACGGTAGTTGTCGCTAATCTGGCGCCCCGAAAAATGCGTTTCGGCACCTCTGAAGGTATGGTACTGGCAGCCGGCCCGGGAGGCACCGAATTGTGGCTCCTGCAACCGGATGAGGGCGCCACGGCTGGCATGCAAGTCAAATAATTTTGATCAACTGAAAAAAACAGGAATGGCTACTATGTTATTAGTCAGCGTTGCAATCATTCATATTAATAATGGCAGACGGGATGCCTGGTAATTTGGTCCTATGACAGAATATCTACTAGTCCTGGTCAGCACCGTTCTCGTCAACAATTTTGTATTGACAAAATTTCTTGGCCTTTGTCCGTTTATGGGCGTTTCACGCAAATTAGAGACAGCCATCGGCATGGCGCTGGCCACCACTTTTGTACTGACGCTGTCCTCGGTTGCAAGCTATCTTGCCAATACCTATTTGCTGGCCCCTCTGGGACTGGAGTATCTGCGCACCATTACCTTTATCCTGGTAATAGCTGCCGTGGTGCAGTTTACAGAAATGGTGATTCATAAAACCAGCCCGTTGCTTTATCAGGTACTGGGTATTTTTTTACCCCTCATCACTACGAATTGTGCCGTACTAGGCGTTGCCCTGTTGATCGTTCAACAGGAAACCGGTTTTATCTATGCGGCATTGTATGGTTTTGGCGCAGCCGCGGGTTTTTCCATGGTGCTAATTCTGTTTGCCGCCATGCGTGAGCGTATTATGGTTGCCGATGTGCCCGTCGCTTTCCGTGGACCTGCCATTGCCCTGATTACCGCCGGGCTAATGTCTTTGGCCTTCATGGGCTTTTCTGGACTGGTTAGAGGTTAACAGTATGCTGTCAGCCTTGCTCGCTTTAAGCGCACTCGCCATCGTCTTTGGTCTGCTGCTGGGTTTCTCGGCCATCAAATTCAAGGTGGAAGGTGACCCACTGGTAGAAAAGATCGATGCGCAACTGCCGCAAACCCAGTGTGGTCAGTGCAGCTATCCGGGTTGCCGACCCTATGCCGAGGCTATTGCCAAGGGAGAAGCCGATATCAACCAGTGTCCGCCAGGGGGGGAGACCACCATCATTGCCCTGGCAGATCTACTGGAGCGTGACCCCAAACCTCTCAACCCTGAAAACGGTGAAATCAAACCCAAAACAGTCGCTATCATCGATGAACCACGCTGCATCGGATGCACCCTCTGCATTCAGGCATGCCCAGTGGACGCCATTTTGGGGGCGGCAAAGCAAATGCACACCGTCATCGCACGTGAATGTACCGGCTGTGACCTCTGTGTTGAACCTTGCCCAGTTGACTGTATCGATATGGTGCCTATCACACAGGACATTCTAACCTGGAAGTGGCCTTACCCAGACACATCGCTGGAGAAGGCTTCATGAGACAAACCGTAAATCGCATACGCCGTCTATGGAAATTTCGTGGTGGCGTCCATCCCCCTCAGCAAAAGAATATCTCTACATCAGCGCCAATTAGTCCAGCACAATTACCTGAGCGACTTGTTCTGCCCCTTCACCAGCATATCGGTGAGCCTGCGGAGCCTATTGTTAATATCGGAGACAAGGTACTAAAAGGCCAAATGATTGCACGGCCACAAGGCTATGTCAGCGCACCGATACATGCGCCCACATCTGGCACAGTGATCGATATCGGTAATTATCCGGTTCCTCATCCCTCCAGCCTGAGCGCTACCTGCATGGTTATTCATTCCGATGGCGATGACCGCTGGATAGAACATCACGCGGTAGAAGACTACTTCAGACTTCCGCCCAGTGAACTTCGCAACCTCATTCGGGAGGCAGGGATCGTCGGCCTGGGTGGTGCAGGATTCCCATCCTATATCAAGTTTAACCCAGGACAACAAAAGGCGATCCAGACTCTAATTCTGAACGGTGTGGAGTGCGAGCCCTACATCACCTGCGACGACTTATTGATGAGAGAGCGCCCGCAGGACATTCTCAGCGGTCTACTGATCATCCAGCATGCCCTGCAGGCTCATGAATGCCTGGTTGCGATTGAGGATAACAAACCAGAGGCTTTCGTAGCGCTAAGGCAGGCAACGGAAGACTATGACAATATTGAAGTCGTGCAAGTACCAACACTCTACCCACAAGGCAGTGAGAAGCAATTGGTTAAGGTGCTGACCGGCAAGGAAGTACCTGCAGATGGCTTAGCACTGAATATTGGTGTTGTATGCGCCAACGTCGGCACAGCCGCCGCGGTCCACAACGCTATTCATCGCGGAGAACCACTGATATCGCGTAATGTCACCATCACAGGAAGTGCGATTGGGTCACCACGCAACCTGAATGTCCTGCTGGGTACCCCTATGCGTGAATTGATCGAACAGTGCGATGGCAATCTTGATCGGATCGAGCGTCTCATCATGGGTGGCCCCATGATGGGGTTTGCACTTCACCGCCCCGACCTGCCGGTCATCAAGACCACAAATTGTATACTGGCCGCAACAGCAGAAGATTTACCTCCTCAACGTCCTGAACTGCCGTGCATCCGCTGTGGAGCCTGTGCTGACACCTGTCCTGTCAACCTGCTTCCCCAGCAACTCTACTGGTACAGCAAGCATCAGAATCTTGACAAGGTACAGGAATTCAATCTGTTTGACTGTATTGAATGTGGCTGCTGCTCCTATGTCTGTCCCAGTAATATTCCATTGGTCCAGTATTTCCGCTTTGCCAAGGGTGACATCTGGACCCAGGAACGGGAAAAAGAAAAATCAGATATCGCGCGACGCCGCCATGAATTCCATCAATTCAGAGTGGCAAGGGACAAGGAAGAGCGCCAGGCAAAACGCAATAGAAAAAAAGCTGCCTTAAAGGCAGATACTGCAGCTGCAGAAAGAGACAAGAAAAAAGCGGAAATTCAGGCGGCTATCGAGCGTACCCAAACACGCCGACAGGACGCCATGAAGGATGCCGAAATGCGGCGCAGTTCTTATCAAGGACGAACCAGAGACCACTCAACTGCGGGCAATGCGGGACAGCAGCCAGAAAACTCTTCTGATACCGAACAAAAATAATGTATGGAGCACTCTAAGTTAAATGCAGCTTAGTGCATATGATCTTGCAAGCCGGGATCGAGCAACACAAAAAATTTGCTGGAAGCTTTCTTGTGCCGATAAGATTTTTTTAAATTCTCTCATATCATATTGAGCTTAATCAGAACATCATGACATCGCCAACGCCGACCTCTCCACATACACTGGCAGCAGCATCGATCACTCGTGTCATGCTACGTGTAATCATTGCACTGATCCCGGGACTTGCTGCCTATATCTGGTTCTTTGGCTGGGGCATCACTATTAATATCGCCTTCGCAGTACTCGTTGCCCTGGGGGCTGAAGCCATAATGCTACAACTCCGCAAACGACCTCTGCTACCCTTTCTCACTGATGGTAGCGCGATCGTTACTGCAGTTCTGCTTGCTTTCGCCATCCCCCCGCTGGCACCCTGGTGGATCACTTTCATCGGCATCATCTTTGCCATTGTGGTTGCCAAACAGCTCTATGGCGGACTGGGATACAACCCATTCAACCCTGCCATGGTGGGTTACGTCGTACTATTGATTTCCTTTCCCCGGGAAATGACAAGCTGGGTCCCGACACTCTCCTTTTCACCCTATGAACTTAGCTTTGTAGAAAATGCAATTTTCATCTTTACCGGCCATTTACCTGCGGGGCTGGCTATTGACGCATTAACCGAGGCCACCCCATTAGATACCCTGAAGACCAATCTGGGATTGGGAAATACCGTCAGTGAAATCAAGTCACAGCTGGGCCTGGATGAGGCGACCAGTCGGCTGCTGAGTGTCATCCCGATCTTTGGCGCCATTGGTGGAAAGGGATGGGAGTGGATCAATGGCGGGTTTCTCCTGGGCGGTCTGTGGCTAATTTACAAAAAAGTCATCGGCTGGCAGATCCCTGCTGCCCTTCTAGGCTCACTGGTCAGTATATCTGTGCTTTTCTACATCATTGATCCAGACCTATATGCCTCACCCGTATTCCACCTATTCAGCGGTGCCACCATGCTCGCAGCTTTTTTTATTGCCACTGACCCGGTGACGGCCGCTACCAGCAATCGTGGGCGATTAATCTACGGTGTAGGGATTGGCATCCTAATGTATATCATACGCACCTGGGGCGGCTATCCCGACAGCGTGGCTTTTGCCGTACTGTTGATGAACATGACGGTCCCAATCATCGATCACTATTTCAAATCCCGAGTCTTCGGGCGCCACGGGGACTAACAGCAGTGCTGATTCGGCATATGCTCATAACCGCTCTGCTGCTGGGGATATTTGCTATCTTAGGGACTGGTTTAGTCGCGCTGACCTTTCAAAATACTGAGGAACGAATTGAGCAGAACGAACGCGAATACTTTCTGCGCACATTGAATGCTCTGGTCCCCTCCTCCGTGTACGATAACGTACTCTACGAAGACCTTATTACCGTAGAATCAGCAACCCTGCTGGGGTCGAAGAAACCGGTTGAAATCTACCGCGCTCGTAAGGACGGTAAGCCCGTAGCAGCCATATTGACGCCCATTGCCCCTGATGGGTATAGTGGTAATATCAAGTTGCTAATAGCCATTCGTTATGAGGGGGAAATCATGGGGGTCCGGGTGGTCTCCCATCTTGAGACTCCCGGCCTCGGTGATGGTATAGATATTGCCAAGTCAGACTGGATCGATAGCTTCAACGGCCATTCTCTGGCTAACCCGGATGAACTGGGCTGGCGGGTAGAAAAAGACGGTGGCATTTTTGATCAGTTCACCGGTGCAACTATATCTCCCAGAGCAGTAGTCAAAGCGGTCTATAACAGTTTAAAATACTACCAGCAGCATAGAGACAAAATTTTCAGTCTCTCTTCACCTTCTCCAAAGGATGAACAAAATGGCGCAGAATGAATACTCGGCTATTGCCCAGCAAGGACTTTGGAAAAATAACCCCGCCCTGGTCCAGATACTGGGTCTATGCCCTCTGCTGGCCGTCACCAGCACAGTCATCAATGGGCTGGCACTGGGTCTTGCCACTATGCTGACCCTTGTCTTGTCCAACGTTACAGTATCTCTAATCAGGAATTTTGTCTCACCGGAAATCCGTATCCCGGTGTTTGTTTTGGTTATCGCCTCTATCGTGACTGTCATCGAGCTGGCAATGCATGCCTATTTTCATGAGCTATACCTTATCCTGGGCATCTTTATTCCGCTCATCGTTACCAACTGCGCCATCATTGCCCGCGCTGAAGCCTTTGCATCAAAAAATCCGGTATTTCCTGCCTTTCTCGATGGCCTGATGATGGGATTAGGGTTTGCCGCTGTCCTGGTAGTACTCGGCTCGATGCGTGAAGTACTGGGACAAGGCACATTGTTCGCCAATGCCCATCTACTACTGGGTGATATCGCACTGGGATTCGAGATCACGGTCATTGAGGACTACCGAGGTTTTCTGCTGGCTGTCTTGCCGCCCGGAGCCTTTATCGGTCTGGGAATATTGATCGCGCTGAAAAATGTCATTGACAGCCGACTGGAAAAACGTCGCCAACCCGCGCCACTTATTTCAACAGAAGCCAAGGCGACTGCTGCCTAGACACGTCTTCTAACCAGATCCGTTTGATGAACAAGGATAAGCGCCATGAGATTTTTACACGACTCAAGCATGCCAACCCAACACCCACAACCGAACTTATTTACACCACCTCGTTCGAATTACTGATTGCCGTCATCCTGTCTGCCCAGGCCACTGACAAGAGTGTCAACAAGGCCACCAGGGAACTGTACAAGGTAGCCAATACACCTGGTGCCATCCTGTGCCTAAGTATAGAAGGCCTGAAAAAATATATTCGCACCATTGGCCTCTATAACACCAAGGCCAACAATATCATGAAGACCTGCGATATCCTTGTGCAGCAACATAACAGCAAAGTACCCGAACAACGCGAGTCCCTGGAAGCTCTCCCGGGCGTGGGCCGCAAAACTGCCAACGTTATCCTGAACACTGCATTCGGCCAGGCGACTATCGCCGTTGACACCCATATTTTCAGAGTCAGCAACCGTACCGGCATTGCTCCCGGTAAAAACGTGCGGGAAGTGGAAGACAAACTACTGAAATTCGTCCCGGAAGAATTCAGACACGAC
>QIGV01000194.1 GCA_003230085.1 Gammaproteobacteria bacterium | reverse complement strand
CTGTTGCAACGCCGCTGGCCGCACAAGCAGGTGATGTGGCTGTTACAGGTTTTACTGACATTATCTATACCCAGACTAATGAATCTGCCGACGTGCCCAATGGCGACAATACTGCAGAAAAGAAATTCAGCGCCGATGCTGAAGTAGATTTCATTGTCAGCCCTGTTGATGGTGTGACCGCGCGTGTCGATATCGATTTTGATCTTGCTGGTAATGGTGGCAACAATTTGAGCGGTGCCGATTCAGGCCGGATTGAGCAGGCCTTCTTTGCGTGGAATATTAACGAAGGTCCTTTGACACTGATTGGTGGTGTGTTCAATAACCCCATGGGTCAGGATGCGGAAGATGCGCCGGACATCAACTTCACCTCACACTCTTCGACCTACAATATCCTGGATAATCAGACCGCATTAGATGGTAATAATGTGACGGGTGTTGCCTTATCTGCCGGTGCTGGCATGTTTACCGGTACTGTCGCTTTCCTCAATGATCTTCAGCAGGTGGCCGAAGAAAATTCACTTGCCATCGTTTTGACCGCCATGCCGATGCCGGATATGGAATTTGAGTTTGGCTATGTGACGCAGGACAATGATGATCCTTTACTTGGTGGTGCGGGTAATGTCTGGGATCTCAATGGTCAGTGGGATAAAATCGCCGGTTCAGGTGCCCAAGTGGGTTTTGACTACCTGGGTACAGATGAAGTTCTTGATGGTGCCTATAACGTTTGGGCTGGCTTCGAATTCGGTAATGGTTTTGTAGTCAGGGGCCGTTACCAAGAATCTGCCTCAGATCTTAACGGTGTTGGTGATTCGACAGCAACTACGCTCTATGGTGCATGGAAAGCGCGCAGCAACCTATTGATTGCGCTCGAGTACACCGCAGGTGATAGCGATAGTGTTGCAGCATTTGATGCGGTTACTGGCATCATGGATGGAGACTTGGTTACTGTTGAGTTCATTGCTACACTGCCGTAAGGGCGTCATACGCCTTGATATGAAAAGCCGGGCTTTTGCCCGGCTTTTTTTTGCGTGACGACTTCGTGATATAAGATCTGGTTATCACTGTAAGTCTGGTATTATTGGCCCGGAATTATGTTTGGAGTACATTCAGGTCCACTGTCTTTTTAACGAGGATATTTTTGCAGCACCTTTTTAAGGAACCTTTGAACAACTGCTCTCTCTCTTTTTGATGAGGGTGTCGTAAAAGTCCCCCTCTCCCACCGGGATTTATGCCCCTAGAGGGTTGGGGTGAGGGAATATAGAAGATAAGGCACTGTATATCCACCCCCTCATCCTAACCTTCTACCCTCAAGGGGCATAAATCCCGGTGGGAGAAGGAACTAAGACATTTTACGACGCCCTCATCAGGAAGAGCAGTTGTTCAAAGATTCCTTACGATGGATGGGAGCTAGCTGAGGTTATTTACCAGGAGCCGATATGGTCAGAAGATTGCCGCTTTTTGTATTTATTTTTTTATTTACTGCTTCATTTGCTGCCCAGGCCGAGATGGCCGTCTACGGGGAGGCACGGGTCGCTGTCGATTATCTCAAGAATAACGATCCCGACGGGGCCAACGAGGACAAGACGGTTTCGGTTTCCGGGAGCCGAACATGGCTTGGTTTTCGAGGCGAGGAGAGCGTCCGTGAAACCATGTCGGTCATCTGGAGGGCAGAAAAATATCTCAGCCTGGATGATGGTGGTTGGGGCAATGGCCGTAACGCCTACCTTGGGCTAAACGGTAAAATGGGCACCATCCTGGCGGGAAAATATGCCACACCTTATCGTCTGACCAGCGATCAGATGGATGTCTTTCAGGATACCCGCGCCGATTTTCATGCCGTGGTTGGCAGCATCGATGGTGAGTCGGTATTCGGCAATCGAATGAAAAATATGCTATTTTATAAGACCCCACAGATCAAACAGTTTGAGTTTTCGTTGGCCCTCAGCCCCGGCTACACGGGTGATGACAGCCTGCCGCTAGACAAGGATGATTCCAAAAAATATGCTTTTAGTACTGCCCTGGCCTTTGATAACGGGCCATTGCTGCTTGGTTTTAGTTACAGCTTTCTCAAGGATTTTGTCTCGGCACAGCCTACCTATACTGCGGCGGCTTCTGGCAATGCCACGGCGCGCAAGATCAATCTGGGCTGGGATTTTGGGGGAGGTACAACTGTGGGCCTGATCCTGGAAGATGCCAAAAATGGCGCCAGGATTGGTAGCGAGGCTGTCGCCAGAAAGGCCTACTATCTGAATTTCGCCCACATCGCTGGGAACACCACCTGGAAAGCAGCCTATGGCAGGCTGGAAGATCTGGATGCGCTGAAGGACAGCAGCGCCAATCACTACGCGCTGGGTTTTTCTTACGCCTTATCGCCAAAAGCGGATCTGTTTGGACTTTTTACCCTGATGCAGAATGGTGACAATGCCAGCTATGGACTCAATGCCGATAGCGATGATAGCGACCCCGTTGGGGCGAGCATTGGAGAAGACGTCATGGCGCTTTCTTTCGGGCTGGTATACCGGTTTGACAGAGCAATCTGAAAAACTGTTATGTGATTCGCATGATTGGCCTGGCTGTTGACTACGCCGCCGTAGGAGCGGCTTTAGCCGCGAACATCTTGGATGCTGGAGAACTGTTCGCGGCTGAAGCCGCTCCTACGTCAGGCTTGTGTTATTTCAGGACATAAAAACCCGGTTTTTCCGTAATTCCGGACATTATGCTAAAGTATAGCTTGCTGACAGGCCTATGATTTTGGCGCTAAAAGGGGAGGGGTGATGAAAATTCTGGGGCATCACAGATTGTCCCGCAGACTGAATGGTCATTCCGGTGCGGGGATTAAGCTGCTGGCAATTGCAGTACTGCTGGTTTGTGCCCAACAAGCGGGTGCGGGCATATTCAATACCAAGCATAATCTGGGCAGTACTGGCATCAATGCCGCCAGTAATTTCAGTGGCACATCAGAAATTTGCGTGTTCTGTCATACGCCTCACGGCGGTGATGCTTCTGCTGCAGTACCTCTCTGGAACCGTCACCTGGATCGTAGTGGTTTTGAAACCTACGACCAGCTGGGGACTACCACCCTGGACGCTGCAATTGAAAACATCGGTTCAGTCTCCATTGCCTGTTTGTCTTGCCACGATGGCACCCAGGCGATGGATTCCATGATCAATGAGCCTGGCTCGGGCGATAGAAACTTTGCTTTTGCCAATGGTGTCTGGAGCGGCCAGGCCGCTGCCGTGAATGGCCGTATCGGGCCAGTGACCGTGATCACCAACCTGGGCAAGGACCTCACCAACGATCACCCCATCGGTGTGCAGTTTGCCGGGGGTGGTTATTCGGTCTCAAATCCTTCCGGTCCGGGGGTAGATCAAGACTTCAATCCAGCAGAAACAGCAATCAATGGCGTGACCCGGGTATGGTGGGTGAACACCTTGAATGAGGGGGGGACTTCGTCATTTGAGAAGACGGATATGAAGCTATATACAAGGGTAGGTACCAAAGGGGTATTTGCAGGGGAGCCTCAGCCCTATGTCGAGTGCGCATCCTGCCATGATCCCCATGTGGATTATAACCCTACATTTCTCAGGATCGATCCCAGCGGAAGCGCGGTTTGCCTGACATGTCACAATAAATAAACTAAAAAAACTGGTGTGGAGGATTCGGGATTATTTTTCGAACAATGTCGTTTCTTATGGTGGCGTTTGCTTTCACAGCTTATGTGAATGCGAGTGAAGAAGCAAAGCAAGACGGTCGGGATGAGCCCAATGGAATTGTGGCGACGGTCGGGGACGAGGTTATTACGCTTGACGAATATCAAATCAATCTCCAGGCGGCTTACCGGCAACGTTTTTTTCACGGTAAAGTGCCTGAGCAACAACAGCGGGAATTTCGCCGGGAGGTGGTCGATGGCCTGGTTGAGCGCATTCTGTTGCGAAAAGAGGCACAGCGGCGCGGGTTAAAGCCCGATCAGGACTGGGTTGATCAGCAGCTGGGAAAGGTCGAAGCACGGTATCAGAAATTGCCACGCTGGGAGGATCAGCGCGAAACCCTGGTAAGCGAATTGCAGGTACAACTGGAGGCGCAGAGTCTGGTCGAGCGGCTACGGCTGGATGTCGAATCGATAGCGGAACCGGCGCGCGGGGAAGTCGTGCAATATTACCGGGATCATCCCGATATCTTCACGACACCGCAACGCCTGCATGTTTCAACGATATTGCTCAAGGTAGACCCTTGGGCGCCTGAGATCACATGGCAGGCGGCGGCCGATGAGGCACGCAGGTTAGTTAAAAAGCTGCAGCAAGGCGCCGATTTTACCGAGCTGGCACGGCTTCATTCAGGGGATGAATCTGCCGCCAGGGGTGGGGATCTGGGCTATATCCATGCTGGAATGTTGTCAGCAGAGGCGCAACAGGTCGTCGACCAACTGGCGCAGGGGAAGGTGTCAGAACCGGTGCGGCTGCTGCGCGGATATGCCCTGTTTCGTCTGGAGGACCGTATGCCAGCGAAACTCAACGCGTTTAACCATGTCGAGGAGCGCGCTCGTCAGTTGCTGGTCAGGACGAAGAAAAAACAAGCTTGGCAGGAGACCATTGACCGGCTACGCAAGAATACGCCAATAACGATTAATAGTGCCCTGGTTGAGGGGTTGAATAATAAAAGGTGATTTTTGATGCAAATGGACATCCCATCATTGCGAGATGATGGATGTAATGATCATAGTGTTGAGTGCGGGAGGAGGACTGCATTTGGCATGCTCTTCGTTATCGTCGTCATGGTGCTATGGTCAACCCGCGGGCATGCCCTGGTTGTTACCGATGTATCGGGGAATGTCGGTTATACCTACCGTGCGCTGAAGGGTACGGACGATGGAGACACCACGAGCAATCAGGGTGTGGGCGCTGTCAATGTCAAAAGTTATTTGTGGCAACCCTGGGCTGCCACACTGGATGCTGGTCTGCGTTATACCTATGACAAGACTGATTTTGATAGAGGAGGGAACAATGAAGGCACCATTCTGACCGGCGATCTGAATCTTGGTATTTTACCCCGCAGCAGAACGCCATTTTCATTGACATATCAGGCTAGTGATAGCCGCGTAGATGTAGTTGGTCGGGACAGTCCCTTGACGACAATAGGAAGCCGGGAGTATACCACCAGCCGCTTGCTGATGAAGCAATCGTATATTACCGAGAAGGGCTATCGTTTCCAGGCGCGTTACGATATGAATGAATGGGATCAGGATGGCGGCGAGAAATATGACGACCAACTGTTCGGGGTGGAAATGGATATGAAAATGCCCAAGCAAACCTTGATCGGTAAGGCTAGCGTCCAGACAGCCAAGCGCTCTATCCTCAACCAGGAAACCGATACAAAAATCCTCAATCTGGATCATTTCTATACCCCCAGCAGGGCGTTGCGCATTGACACAATGTTCAACCTCTATGATTCAGATTACAGCTCCAGGCAGCCTTCTGGTAGCACTAATCTGCCGGATAGTACGACCAATCTTCTTCAGCTTTCGAGTTTTGCCTTCTGGCGCCCACCGGACAAACCACTGACCATCAGTGGTGGCGTCAGGCTCTATAACCTGGACGGCGATACTGCGGATAATAACGTCAAGACCGATAACTACAGTGCTACGGGCGGCCTCTTCTATCAGTACACTCGCAATTTGCGGCTGGATGCGAGCTTTAATGTCGTCAGTAACGATAATGGCGATGAACAGGATGTGGCCTCAAATCAGCGCACCGGCGCGTTGTATCAGTCAGATCTGCACAATCTGTTGTCAGGTATCATCTATCAGTGGTATGGCCAGGGAAATGCGCAGAACCGCAAAACCCGCCTGGTTGAAAACCAGAACTTATTGATGAAGCTGGGGCACAACTTGCAGCGGACCTGGGTGCTGGGTACGGCAGCGATCTCTAACTTGAGGTTCAGTTTTGATCAATCATTTAGCGCAGATGAGCAGTTCGGCGATGCCGATGCCTCTGTGCAGCGCCTTGATCATTCCGGTTCCCTGTCCTGGGACAGGTCAAAAGGTGGCGGGGTGAGTTTTGTACAAATGACGCTGTCTGATGTGCGCAATTATGGTGATCTGGAAAGTAATCAACAATTTGCTAATTTTCAGGCTCAACGCACTCAAGCGCTGAGCAGAAGAAGCTCCCTGACAGGCAATTTCACGATTCAATACATTAGAATGGACTTCAACGCAGGCGGGGATGATGATAGAGTAACGTCTACGGGGCAGATTAACTATACCCACGCCGATATTTTTGGCGTACCACGGCTGCGGTTTCTATCGGATCTGCGCATAGCAAAGACTGATGTGGCCAATAATGTCGATCGAACAGAGTGGGAGAATCGCCTGAACTATTCAATTGGTTTGGTGGATACCCGCCTAAGCTGGCGCTATTTTAATCTACAGGGGGATGCCAAAGGCTCTGAAGATCAGGATTTTCACCTGGTGTATTTTCAGGTAATGCGTCGGTTTTGATGGGCAGACAGAAAGAATAACGTTATAATCACAAGTATACTTATAAGAAAAGGTATGAGGAGAGAATCAAATATGGCCCTTAAGAACGAGCGTGACTTAGGTTTCAAATCACTACTGCTTGGCGTACTTTTAACGCTTGGGTTGTTTGGTGTTTCCCAACCGGCAAAAGCGGAATATGCCGATGTTGTTATTAACAATTATGCGGATGCTGCGGGGATGCGTCCAGCGGTTTTCCCTCACTGGTTTCACCGCATACGTTTTCGTTGCAAAGTCTGTCATGCCGATCTCGGATTCAAATTCAAGGCGGGTGGCAATAAGATCACCATGGCCAAAATTATTGATGGTCAGTTCTGCGGTGCTTGCCACAATGGTGAGGTGGCGTGGTCGGTAGAGAACTGCGCTATGTGTCATTCGGGCATTCCCGGGACACCAACCCATTTTCATGGCAGTACCCTTCAGCGACTTGTAGCTCCTGCATACAGGCCTCTGGATGCCAAGAAAGCATCGAAGAAATAGGAGAGGGGGACGTCATGAATTATAAAAACAAAATGATATCGGTTTTGTATGCTGTTGTTATAGCAGTTTGTGGTCTGGGTATTGCGGGACAGGCAGCTGCGGGCAGTGGAGTGAGTGAGGTTAGGCCGCTGTTGCTGGCGGCGGCGGATGTTTCCTCGGCTAACATTTTCAACCGTAACCTGAAAAAACCCAAGAAACACAACCCGCCACCACCGGAAGACGGTATCCATGATACGAGCAACGAGGCCACTTTCAGCCTTCAAGCACCTTTGGAAGCCTATAAGGGGCTACCGAAGACCACATTCGGGAACCGGGTGGATTGGGTGAAAGCGATTGACCAGGGGCTAATCAAGCCGCGTTGGGATCGTCTGGATTCCAATGAAGAACCCTTTGTCATGGATCTGGATATTGTGCGGCCAGTGAAGGCCTCTGTGCCGGATGTGGTTTTCCCGCATCGACAGCATACTGAATGGTTATTCTGCTCCAACTGTCACCCTGCAATTTTCATCCCTCAGAAAGGTGCCAACCAGATTAATATGTCCGCCATTCTGCTGGGCAAAAAGTGTGGTGTGTGTCACGGGAAAGTCTCTTTCCCGATTGAAACCAAGACATGCAAGAAATGTCATTCGAAACCCAAGCCTAAGGATTGGAAGCCACCGCTTAGTGAAGCGACCTTGAAAAATCCGTGGAAATAGTGGGGCAAGTCCACAACATAGCCTGGACGTGATGAATTAGAATGGAAGTGGAACGTTCTTCCCGAGTAGCTATCATGCTGCTGGCCACAGTCGTGCTGCTGCCTTCTTGTGCAACGGCACCAGAGAAGTCAGCAACTGTGAGAACTGCTGCTACAGTAGAGAAGACGTCGCCAGCGCCGGCCACAGGCAGGAGCGAAGTCCTTTCAGCAGAACTGGCTGAAGAAGCGGCGCGCTCCAAGCAAGAGGCAATGATTGCTGCCGAAGCCGAAAAATCAGTTCTGCAACCTGAAGTGGAACTGGAACCTCCGAAATCAACAGCTGTGCCAGCCCGGCAGACGGATACGACGCCGCTGGTAATTGAGAAAGTTGTGATTGCTGATACAGCGATGTCTACAGACCCGGTGGAGGAAGTTCCGCTTTCCCCCTATACGGTTAGGATTACCGCAGGACAGAAAAACTCGACTCATCCATTTTATGGAATAGGCAGTAAGTTGGGTTTCAGTGCCAATGGCATTCAAGGTAAGGCGCTGATTTTTGTGCGGGGTAAAACCTACACCTTCAAGGTCGATACCGGTGTTAAGCATGACTTTTATCTCTCCACCAGCAAGGTTGGGTGGGGCGCCGCCACCTATTCAGTGGGTGTAGACGGCAATTTTACCTATAATGGCATTGTTACGATAACACCGACTTCAACAACGCCATCTGAATTGTATTATGCCTGCCGCAATCATAAAAACATGGGGGGTATAATCCATGTTGTTAATGAAGGGGAGGAAGGCAAGATAGATCTGTCCGCTAGCAGGAAAGCTGATAAGAAGGTAACTGAACAGGCTGTAGTCAAGCCGCTTGATGAAACGAGAGTCAAACAGAAAATTGCCTTTGCCGAAATGTTTATCAACCAGTCCCAATCGGCCAAGCGCATTACCGGCAGCGGAAATCCTGCAGCCAACGAAATGTATCAAAGCGCGCGAGGAAAATTTCTGAGCTCCAAAGACGCCTTTGCAAAGGGCGAATATGAACAGTCACTGGCGCTGGTGGATGAATCCCTGCGCTTGATGAGTGAAGCGTCGCGGCGTGTTCCTTCCCAGACACGGGCCGAGGCAGAGCAGGCCCGCTTCAAGGAAATGATGGAGGGTACGCGTACTTTTCTGGATTCCTATCAGCGCAATTACAAACGTCTATCCAGGCAAAAAACAAAAAAAGATCTCGTAAAGCTTGATCTCGATGAGATCAATGCCTCTATCAGTCAGGCTAAACAGTTGGGCGATGGCAATAACTACGCCGGGGCTATCGACCTGTTGACGAAGACCCAATCGACATTGACGAATGCCCTGACTGACATGCTCCACGAAGAGACTATGTCATATGAACTGGTATTTGATACACCCAAGGAAGAGTACGAATATGAGCTGGCCCGCTATGAAAGTTATCTGGAACTGATCCCCGTTGCAATCGAACAAAAAAGACCACCACCTGGCACTGTCAATATGATGAACCAGTTTGTTGAGAAGGCAAAAGGGATTAAAAAAGAATCTGTACCCGTTGCCGCCAAGGGCGATTATAAGACCGCCATCCTGATGCTACAGGGCGCTACCAGCCATATCCGGCGCGCCCTTCAAGCCGTCGGTGTGAGGTGACTTCGCCACCATTATGCTAAAAGCCGGGCGGAGTGAGGGTACTCTAGCTATGTTGAAAGGTTTCAGAATCTGCACCAGATCAAGCTTGATACTCATGGCAGCGTTATTCGCGTTTCCCAGCTTGTCATGGGCTGCAAAGTTAAACCCTGCCGATGAGGCCAGCCCCATCTGGTCGAGAGGGAAACACTTTCAGCTCAAGGGTGAGGTTGTGCGGATTGCTGAAGATGGTATACATGACCCCAGTGGTGAGGCAGTTGAAATACTACAGCCGCCCTATGAAGCCATGGATGGTTTTCCGCGTGATTCCCAAGGCATTGTCGACTGGGTAAAAACCCTGGAATCTGGAATCATCAATCCCCGCAAGTCTGTCGATGGCAAGGGTGATATGTTCACGGTGGATTTCGATATTATATTCAGGAATACGGCCTCAATGCCCAATGTACGTTTTCCTCACAAGCAACATACAGAGTGGCTGACGTGCGCCAATTGTCACCCATTAATTTTTATCCCCCAAAAAGGCGCAAATCCCATCTCCATGTCGGCGATTATTCAAGGTGAATATTGTGGCGTATGCCATGGCAAGGTGGCCTTTCCTCCTACAATGAATTGTGGCAGATGTCATTCCGTACCCAATCAAGTTGGCTTGATGCGCTGACCCTGGCTGTACTGCTGATTCTGGCTGGCTGCTCATCGGCGCCGGTTAGTGAACAGACTACAGTGTCCAGTGAACAACCAGTCGTGCGCCAGAATGCGCTGGTCTGGGATGTTATCAATGGCGGCGTCCTGAGGGGAAATGCTTTCACTGGTCTGGAATATATCCGTTTCATGCGCCCCATTGCGGTCGCCGCACGTGGACCTTTTGTCTATATCGTAGACGATGGTTTAAAAAAGGTTTTTCTATACGACCGCGATACCCGTGATCTCTCAGTACTGAAAGATCTCAAGGGCCTCATTAGCGGTGAGGTGACCGATATTTTTGTCAATCTCGATCTCTCTTACTATCTGGCTGATCGCGATGGGAGCCGGGTGTTGCATTTTGACCGGGAAGGCAATCTGATCAGGGTGTTCGAAGATTCGATTAACCTTGGCAGGCCTGTCGCCATTATCCAGGACCAGGCGGATGGCTACATCTATATCGCGGATGGTTTTAACGATGATATCCTGGTGTACAACCGTGCAGGGCTGCTGGTGGGCGCTATTGGTATTCGAGGCAGTAAGCCAGGCACGCTACGAGGCGTGACGGGATTTGCACTAGGTCCGGATGGTTATTATGTGACTACCCGCTTTGGCGAGTATCGGGTGCAGGTGTTTGGGGAGGATGGTGTCTTCCGGCAGGGTTTCCAGAAGGATGCGGTAATATTTCCCTTGTCGATCGCCGTTGATAGCCAGAACCGCGCCTTTGTCGGGGATTACCTGAATAATACAATCAAGGTCTATGTGGATGGCGTATTCGTTTATTCACTGGGTGTTTCAGGATCAGCGCCGGGACAGTTCAAACGGATCACTGACTTGTGGCTTGATGACGGCTTCCTGTATGTGGCCGATAGCCTCAATGGCCGTATCCAGATCTTGAAGGTGACACCGGAGTCCCTGCAGAAAGCCAGGACACCTCAGTAATAGTGAACACGCGTTGGGTCTTATGTGGGCTGGGGCCGGCCTTGATTGTTTTTTTGGCAGGCTGTGCCACTAGCTCGCCCACTCGCATGCACTTCGAGACCAGTGGTGAACCGCTGGCACAGCAGGTATGGCCGTCGCAACCTGATGTACCCCGTTATCGATTTGTTGGACAGCTGACGGGCGAAAACAATTTTCGGCGAGACCAGCAATCGCAGGAAATCGGCCAGAAGGTATTTGGCTGGTTGGTTGGGTTGGTTTCCAGTAAGCATACCCCTGTGGTGTTGCAACGGCCGCAGGGTGGCTACACAGATAAGGATGGCCGGGTTTATATTACCGATGTGAGTCGCGCGGCGGTCTATGTTTTTGATCAGGTTGCCGGTCAGTTCCTGGTATGGGAAATGGCGGGCAAGGGGATTCGCTTCAAGACCCCTATTGGTATTGTACCTGGAGCAGAGGAGGGTATTCTGGTTGTGGATGCTGATCTTGCTCAGGTTGTACTGCTGGACAACAGCGGTGAGCCGGTAGGCAGTTTTGGCAAGGGTCTCCTGGAGCGCCCGGTAGGCATTGCCAGAGACATTGATCGGGGCAGAATCTATGTATCGGACAGCCAGGCGCACAATATCAAGGTTTTTGATAACGACGGAAAATTTCTGCGTGTGATAGGCCAAAGAGGGGAAGGCCCGGGTGAATTCAACGCCCCGACATATATGGCCTTTGCCCATGGAAAGCTTTATGTCACTGATACTCTGAACTCCCGGATCCAGATTTTCAACCGTGAGGATGAAGTGGTGAGTACGGTTGGTCGGCGCGGCTTGTATCTGGGTGATATGCCCCGTCCCAAGGGCGTTGCCACAGATGCTGACCACAATATCTATGTGGTGGAATCCTATTATGATTATCTGTTAATATTCAACGAGAAAGGGGAGTTTCTGTTGCCCATCGGGGGAACAGGTAGTCGCGTTGGAGAGTTTTATCTGCCAGCAGGCGTCTGGACTGATGAGCGTGATCGGATTTATGTTGCCGATTCTTTTAATGGGCGAATCATGGTGTTTGAATACTTGAGAGAGGTTCAGGAAGCAGGATGATGGATCACTTAAGTGGTATAAGAGGTGTACTCCTTACTCTGATGCTATCGCTGTGGGCGACAGGAGCAGCCCATGCCGCACTGATTTCCGATATCTCCAATACCAAGCACAATTTTTCCGCAACCGTCACGCCGCAGGGTGTGAACCGTCTTGCACGCGCCACAACTGAATCACAGATTTGTGCATTTTGCCATACTCCTCATGGTGCTACGCCGGTACAGAAGGCACCACTCTGGAATCGGCAGCTGTCTTCAGCCAGTTATCTACCTTATGCGTCTACGTCACTGGATGCGACCGATCTGGGTCAACCGGGCGGGAAATCCAAGCTCTGTCTGTCGTGCCACGACGGTACCATCGCGCTGGGCGCTGTCAACGTACTCAATCGCGTTGATTTCCGGGGGACAGACCAGACTCAGCCAGGCAACCGGGTAGATTTTACCGGCCCGGGGATCGGTCCGGATGACACCATTCCGGAAGCATTAGGTGAGCTAACCGGGTTTACCCGCCGTCTGGGTGTCGACCTGAGTAATGACCACCCGATTTCATTTACCTTTGATGGTGCTCAGGCGGCCCGTGATGGTGAGTTGTTTGACCCCATGACGGTGCCCCAACTGAATGAGCGAACGTCAGGCAGTCCACCGGCGGCGCCACAGGGTGATTACTTGCCGCTTGAGGATGGCAAGGTTGAGTGCATTACCTGTCACGATCCCCATATCCGCTCAGATGTCGTGGGTGAGAACGTGAAGTTTTTACGGGTCAACCGCTTTCAGACGCAAGCGCCGGTCGACGGGTCGTTCGACAAGGACAACGATATCATCTGTCTGGGTTGTCATGATAAGGATGGCTGGGTCGGTTCGGCGCATGCCCATACCGGGGTGGGTGATGAACGTTACAACGATGCGTCTGCTGATCTACGGGAATTTCCCCGTGATACCCGTGTCTGGCAGGCAGCATGTCTGAATTGTCATGATCCCCATACCGTTCAGGGTGCGCGGCGCATCCTGCGTGAAGGTACGGATGGCCCAGTGTCTACGACGCCGGATGGTGCGCGTTACAAGCAGGGGGGCAATCCTGCTGTTGAGGAAGTCTGCTATGCCTGTCACTCCGCTGATGGTAATACCCTCCAGGGGCAGATTAATCCGAATATGAGCCCCTCCTTTGAGGTCCCGGACATCAAGACAGACTTCACGACCATGGCCCGCCATATGCCCATTGCCAGCTCCGACCAGCCGGCAGGGACCGAGGTACACAGTATTGGCACCGGCAGTGCAACCGCGCAAGGGGACCGGCGTGGACAGGATTTTGTAGAATCCCCGGAAAATCTCGGTAAAGGCAATCTCAACAACCGCCATGCTGAGTGCACCGATTGCCATAATCCACATCGGGTGATGAAAAACAGATTGTTTAATGCCAATAATACGGTGCCTGATCCGGCAGGGACTCATATGCATGAAGATGGCGTGCCACACACTAACCTGGCCTCTGGTGTATTGAGAGGTATCTGGGGTGTGGAGCCGGTTTACGGTTCACCCCGTTTTGGCAGTGAGCCCTTGACCTTCGACGTCAAGCGTGGCGATCCTGGCACTGGTGGGAGCGTGGCTGTCAGCGCTACCTACCTAACCCGCGAATATCAGTTGTGTTTCAAGTGCCATTCCAACTACTCCTATGACCAGGCACCTATGTTAGGGTCATTTACCGGCGGTACTCCACCGGGCACAAACGACTTGTTCCAATACACCAATCAGGCCATGGAGTATCAGGCCCCAATTGATCATATGGGTGAAGGCACTGCAACGAACTCAGGCGCAGGGCCTGGTTATGAGACCAATAATCACCGTTCCTGGCACCCCATCATCAGACGTACCGGACGTACCCCCGCGGTGCGCAATGCCGATGCTGACGATTGGCGCCCGCCCTTCAATGCTGCGGTGGGGACGCAAACAATGTATTGCACTGATTGTCATGGTTCCCAGACAGCCGGGGATACCGCCGTGCCTGTCAATGGCGAAAATGGTTTTCCGTGGGGCCCACATGGATCTAATGAAAACTTCCTGCTTAAAGGCGCCTGGGATGACCAGACAGGTGAGAATACTACCGACTTAATCAATGAGGCCAACCCATCCAACCATCTTTGTTTCAGGTGTCATGATCCCAATCAGTACGCGCGCGATGTACCACCTGCCAATTGGACCGGAGCACCCCCGCCAGCTGTAAAGCTCAGTGGATTCAAGATGGCCAGCGGTACCTCACCGGGCTGTCTGCCATTCAAGCTGACCAATCTGCATGTCGGGCACGCCAGCTTTATCATTAACTTTCGCTGTACTTATTGCCATGTCGCGATCCCTCATGGCTGGAAAAATAAGGTCTTTCTGGCTAATCTGAATGATGTCGGCCTGGAGGCTCCTTTGCTGGCCGGTGAGACATCTGGTGGCGGTAGCGTTAATCAGCGTCAGGTAAGACTCAATACCACGGCGCGCTATTATAATGGTCCTTATTACAATGGCGCGGCCTTGAAAGTGCGCAACTTTGCACGCAGTGGCGAGTGGACACCGGCAAGTTGTGGCTCTGCAGGCCCACCTGGCAACGGCCAGAGTGGTGTAAACTGGATGTTGGGCAGCAACGAGGCCTGTAACAATATCCCATGATTTCCTTGTTAAAGCGCCTCTCCTCCATTCGCCTGACCTTGCTGTGGATGGCGCTGCTGGGCGTAGGCGCAGCACTCAGTTATGACAATCCGGTAGATACACCGGCATGGGTGCTGGTCGTACCGCTGGTTTTACTGGCTATTAATCTTCTGGCGGCGATTATCACCAACCCAAGCATCAACCGGCGTGGCGGTCTGCTGATCTTTCATGTGGCTTTGCTGGGAATCGTGGTCCTCGTTGCTTTTGGTCGCCTGACCCACATGGAAGCCCATCTTGAAATCGTCGAAGGTACGGGTTTTGACACTGATCAGCTCATTGATATTCGCCGGGGTCCCCTGCACAGTGGTAAGTTGGATCAGGTCCAGTTTATTCAGGGACCTTATACGGTGAATTATCGGCCAGGCATGGTGCGTGGGCTGACTCATAGTCATGTTCAGGTACCCGATGGGAGTGGTGGATGGGAGCGTAAAGTAGTGGGTGATGACAGGCCACTGGTTCTGGAGGGATATCGCTTCTATACGACATTTAATAAGGGATTTGCGCCGGTACTCACCTGGATGCCGAACCGTGGCAGGGTAGAAACCGGTACCATACACATGCCGCCCTATCCCTTGTTTGAATTTCGCCAGGCTAACCGCTGGACGCCTCCTACAGCGACTGAGGAAATAAAATTCTGGCTGCAACTGGAAACCGGTATGGATCCAGAGAGCGCATGGGTTCTGGATGCTGCTCAATCGCGTGGTACGCTCGTGGTCAGGGCAGGAGAGCGCAGAGTTGAACTACAAGTCGGTGAAACTGTTCGTTTACAGAATGGTGTTCTGAAATATGAACGTTTGAGTAGTTGGATGGGTTACAAGCTGTATTACGATCCAACACTGCAATGGTTATTTCTTACCGCCATGATCGGTGTTCTAGGTCTGGCGATTCATTTCTGGAGAAAATTCGCTGCCTATCCCTGGCCGCAGCAGACGAGTGGTGATGAAAAAAAGACGCAGATGCCCGGCCATCCGAGAGGGCTGAATGTGGCTTTGTCAGGGTTGGCAATGAAGGCAGGACGATCGGAGCGTGAATAATATGGTTGCAGAGCAACCCTGGCTGTATACCGCTATGGCGGCCTATGCGCTGGCAACGGTTATCGCTATACGAGGTATCGTCAGGGCTCGAGGGGGCGCGGTGGGGGCTGCCGTAAACCGCTCGTATGAGCCGCTGGTGTTGGGATTGATCAGTGCGGGCGTCATATTGCTGGTGATGGCATTGACCGAACGCTGGATACGCATTGGTCATGGACCTTTCGTCAATTTATTCGAATTACTGATGAGTCAGCTGTTTAGTCTGGGGCTCGTTTTATCTGTTGTTTACTGGCGCCTACCCGTTATTCGTCCCGCAGTAATCGTGGTCTTGCCTATGATGTGGGTGCTAGGCATCTGGGTATTATTACTCGAACCAACGGCCAGTGCATTTCCGCCCACCTATTACAACAAGTGGCTGTGGGTCCACGTGGGTGTTGGCAAATTTTTTCTTGCCTTTTCCTTGATGGGAAGTGGTGTTGCAGGTGTCATCCTGTTGAGGAAGATATCCAGACTTGCTCCATTATTTCGTCACATGCCGCCTGATTCCGTGCTGGATCATGTCGCATGGCGTTTTATGCTGCTTGCCCTGATTTTTGAAAGTCTGATGCTGATCGCCGGTGCGGTATGGGCACAGGATGCCTGGGGGCGATACTGGGCATGGGATGCTCTGGAGACATCGTCATTTCTTAATTGGCTGCTGCTGGGAGCAGCTATTCATGCCCGCCTGACTTATCGCATCCCTATCCATATCGGCGCCATTGCAATACTGGGGATTTTTGTATTCGCCTTTATGACCTACTTTGGCACCCCATTTTTTAGTGAAGCCGCCCACAAGGGCGTCATCTAGGTTATAGATATGAGTAATACTGTCAGTTCCTTTAGGGTCCATGAATCGACGGTAAGCTCGCTGTCCATCACGATGGTTGCGGTGATGGCGGTGGCAATTGTTATGTTGTTCCGCAATACAGATGTGGACTATTCTCCCCGCGATACCAAGGTTCACATGCCGGTGGTGGTAGATTTATCCGCCAACACCCACGCAGAACCTATACAGGACGAGCGTCTTGCCGAAATTACCCTGCGCTTTCAGCAGGCTGTGGTGATGCTTCATGCACAGCAATATGAGCATGCTGCGACAGCATTGCACCGCGTACTGGAATTATCCCCGCGTTTGACGGATGCCTATGTCAATATGGGTTATGCCATGCTGGGCCTCGAACGATTCAGGGAAGCGGAATCATTTTTCAGGACGGCTACTGATCTGGAACCCTATCAGGGCAATGCTTATTGGGGGTTGGCAATAGCCCTGGAAAGTCAAAATGATTTGCAGGGTGCACTGGGCGCCATGCGTATCTTTCTCCATCTAAACCCTGCAGATAGCCCCTTTGTACGGCGCGCCCGTTCCGCCCTCTGGGAGTGGGATAATCAACTTGCAAGAGGCCCTTTGCCCGAAGCCGAGGCCCAGTGGCAAAAAAGGGAAGCTAAAAAGTGGGAGGATCGCAACAGCCCGCGCCTGGATATGCCGCAGGGTACAGATGAAGGAGATTTATCCATTGCGGTGCAGCCGATAAGCCAGTAAGCAGGTAAAAGATACAAGAGTAAAGATACAAGGGGTGGTTGTGGGAAGGTTTTTAAGATTATTTCAGTTCTTACTGATATTTATTACGATGCCAGTGCTGGCGGATGCGCCGGTAGGGTTTCAGGAAGGCAATCATTACCAGCTTATTGATCCTCCGCAGCCGACTCAGTCGGGGGGCAAGGTCGAGGTCGTTGAGTTATTCTGGTATGACTGCCAGACCTGTTTCATTATTCAGCCTGATTTACAGCAGTGGCTCAGCAGAAATGCTGATGATATTGTTTTCAAACGCCTGCCCGCAGTGACCGATGAGCGTATGATTTTTCTGGCTCGCACCTATTACGCAGCTGTCGCCCTGGGTGTGCAGGATAAAATACACATGCCGCTGTATATCGCCATTAACCGCCACAAACGCAAACTGGATACTGAACAGACTTTAGCCATATTTTTTAAGGAAAACGGTATTGAACATCAGGCTTTCATCAACGCCTTTCGCAGCAACTTCGTCGCCGTTAAGGTGCGTCAGGCCAGGGTGATGAGTCAGCGTTATGGTATCCAGGGCGCACCTTCCATTATCATCAATGGCAAATACCGCCTTGATTCTACCTTAGTGCGTAGCGCCGAAGAGTTGGTTGAGGTTGCAGATTACCTGACGAACAAGGTGCGGCAATAGATCTTTCTTTGCGCTATTCTGGTGCAGACAGATAGGGGAGGGGTATCCCCATTCTAATTCTCGTCTAGCATCTCTTGTAAAGTACCTGCGTATATTGTACTTTGCGTAACCGAAAGAATCGACGAGGAGACAGGATGTTTCAAATACCCTTCAAAGTTATACTCTGGACCCGCTTGTTATGAAGATACTGATTGCGGATGATCATGCGATACTGCGTAGTGGCTTGAGGCAGATACTGGCTGACCGCCCCGATATCGAGCAGATCGGTGAGGCGGCGACTGGCAAGGAAGTGCTGCAGAAAATGCATGAGGTTTCCTGGGATCTTGTTTTGCTGGATCTGACCATGCCCGAAATGAGTGGCATTGAGGTGCTCAAGGAAATTAAGCTGTATTGGCCTGATGTGAAGGTGTTGGTGTTGAGCATGCATTCAGAAAATCAATATGCGATTCGTGTACTTAAGGCCGGTGCTGCGGGTTATATGACTAAGGGATGCGTGGTGGATGATCTGTTATGCGCGATTGACACCGTATATAATGGAGAGAAGTACATCACCATGTCTGTTGCTCGGAAAATGGCGGAAAATTTTTCGTTGGGTTCAACCTTGCCGCCCCACGAGCGCTTGAGCGATCGTGAATTCCAGGTGTTTTGCATGCTGGTTTCAGGGCAGCGCAATTCAGAGATTGGCCGGGCACTTAATTTGAGTGAAAAGACAGTCAGCACCCATCGCAACAGGATCCTGGAAAAAATGAAAATAAACAATTTTGCCGAGCTCGTCTATTATGCAATTGAGCATGGCTTCGTTAACAGGCCGACACAATTAAATAGTACGCTCTTAAAAACCTAACGGGTCAGGTTCGATTGGTTTGTTCGTTATCAATTCCCAAGATTTAGAAACGGCATGGTAGAAAGATAAAATATTAGTAAAATAACGGCACTATAGATCAGAAAACGTAGTGGTTCCTCTTTTATAGAATCAATAATAGTCTTGTTTTTACCGGCCTTAGCGTTTTCCTCGTATTCCTGCTTTGCGTGCGCCGCTCTCTCTACTTGATAAGCCCTGAGGATTTCCTTTCCCTTGTAGAGATCTGGATCGTTTCTGATCCAGATGGCTGGCATGGAAATACCCCAATTACCCGCAGAAGTCACATAATATTCAATATTATTGTCTGTCAGTAGCCAACGGATTTCCTGTTCCTCTTCATCTGGAACCCCTCTCAGCTTGAATAATAAAGCCGCCATATATTTTATTGACAGGGCCTTTCAGGTCTTGAGTTATTTGCTTTATTGCAGAAAAAATCTTTTATTATTTCGACTCTTCTTCTGTTTGCACCAAGGTCGCTGCGCCCTACTCTGGATGCTGAGCGTATCTGTATCAGGCCCCTGTCCAGGTCGCGTCTCATTTCCAGATCATCGGTGAAATGCAGAATACGGGTTGTGAAGGTTGCCCACAGATAGTCATCGCTCTCCTTGTGGATCTTACCTCCGGCTAAACGGACTGCCTCTTTCGCCGCTGTCCAGGATTGATCGGCCGGGACACCAAGTGTGAGTGGGGGGATGGATGACGATCTGTCTGACTTCTCACTGCTGACACAGTTGGGTGAGTCGGGGCAGGGGGTGAGCCTCCCCTCCGATATGCCGAGGTCGGGTTCCTTGCGGGAGGCAACAGACAAACCAGCGAGTACAATCAAGATAATAAGCAGTATGCCTGTTAGCCAGTATGCCACGTTCCTCATTTTATCCTTGAACGGTTTGTATATTCTGAGATGCCCTGAAGCTGTTGAAGCATGCGGTTTATTTCTCCGCCGTCACTGACTCGCTGACTGCGCAGCGGAACCCCACGTCACCAAAATTCATATCGGGTGGCAGGTCGAAACGGTAGGCAGCGCGCTGAAAATAACGCAGTGTGTAATGCGCGGTACCGCCGCTCCAACCGATACCTCGTACGACCTTATTGGTCTCACCGAAATCGTCGCTGGTATAGTCAGAGCCGGGATAGGGTAGATACCAGTCATTGGTCCATTCTGCCACATTGCCGGTCATGTCGAAAACTTCGTAGGGTGACGTATCTGTTTTGAATGCCCCGACAGGTGCTGCGCCTTCATAGCTCTCATTTTCACCATTGTTTGCCATGCCTGGCTCCCATTCATTGCCCCACGCAAACTCTCGTCCATTTGTTCCGCGCATGGCTTTTTCCCATTCCGCCTCAGTAGGCAAATGTTTTCCCTTCCAATTGCAGTATGCCTTGGCATCCTTCCAGTTAATAAAAGCCACAGGCAGTTGATCGTCATACTCAAGCTTTTCCCTGATGGCCTTGATCAAGGCTTCCTTGGACATTTTTCGGGTATCCATGTCGAGCCTGAAAATGTCGGAGGCCACCTTGCGCAGTTTCTCCAGTTTGACCTGTGACAATTTATCCAGACGCAAGCTCAGGAGGTAGCCGTTGCTGATCCAGTTTTCCGGCGGCTGAACGTTGACGGTATTGACGAACACTAGGTAGTCACGGTTGGTCACTTCATATTTATCGATATAATAAGCGGGTAATTCAACTATATGTGCTGGATGCTCATCCAGAAACCAGGGTTTGGCATTACCGTAGTGCTTGTCCTTGTCGGGAATTTTGTTGCTTCCCATAATAAATTTTCCTGCGGGTATCAAAACCATTTCGTCCTCGCCTGCCAGCTTGTCAATGCCGGCGAGGGCACTTGCCCCATAAAGACATAAAAGGCTGTATAGTAGCCCTGTTTTCATAGCAGGAAAATGAGACCTGAATTTGAAAGTCATAAAATACCTTTGCCTTAGTAATAGCCAGGTGAAGTAATATTGTGAACACACTGTGGCTTCAGATTTATAGCCTGTTAAGGTTCCGCTGAAAAGATTGCGGCAACCATGGATCGGCCTGTATGCATTTATTCGGAGTAATGCGGATTTTTTTAATGGCCTCTTCGACATCCTGACGTATCCGATTTTCATCTCCGGATTTATGCTCGCCATAATAATATTGTTGTAGATCCCCAATCAGCTTGCGCAAGGCCTCGTCACGCCCATAATGCTGCTCCCTTATTCCAAGACCCTGTTCCAGCGTAGCTGTTTGCATAACTTCTAATAACATGGCTACCAATGGCGGAGTATTGGCTGGATATAGCTTGTTAGATACTGCTGTCTCTGTATCACTGCCGCTATCTTTTTTTCTGCGCCACCACCATAGCGCGACTGTCGTCAACCACAGCAAGGCGAACAGTAAACTGAGGACCTTCCAGATAGCGGATGTAGACGCATCACGTACCGAAGAAAAAGGCTGGGCACTGATTGGTCGCAGTGGTCCATCCTGCTCGGCATCAACAATGGCAGCCTTGACTGCCAGTATCTTACCTTTTAACTCAAGAATTGTAACAAATCCTCCCTGAATGTCGAAATAGGGCTGACGTATATCTGGCATTTTGATATTACCGGCACTGAGGGGGATCAAATAACCACTATAAATCACGGTGTTTATTGGCTTTTCAGTGCTACCAGACTTCCCTTGTTTTTGTGTGGCATTTTCCATGTAGAGTTTAAGCCGGGGTGAAACCTCGCCAATGGGGAGGACTTCAGGTAGCTGGTTGATGTCTACCGGTGCACTCAGGGTAATGCGCCATGGGATGGGATCATTAACGCGAAAATCACCATCAGGGATCGTCTGGGATATCTCAGGTTTTCCGATCAATGTTAGCGGAGGTATATTCTCCGGTAGTGGTTTCACCATAATTTTTGTTTCGGAAAAGGGTAGGCGTATTTTTTTTCCGTCCCGGGTTTCTATCCAGATATCAGGGAAGTAAACCGTGATGGGTTGATTGCCGAGTGGCGTAATACTCCATGTGCTGCGTGTTACATGATAGGTCATACCGTCCATGGTGATCGTCCGTTCTGTCTGCGGCAGCTTTGACAGCTGGAGTTGCAGGGGCTTGGTGTCAAGCTTGCCACCCAGGCGGGCATCCTTCAACTCGACACGATGATAGAGGTCAAGATAGGCCAGGGTCGGCTCTCTGTCCCATACTGTAGACTGGGTAACGCCACTGCGTGAGAAGACCTCCGGCACCTTCTCTGGTGGTGTGGGCATGACTTTAAGAGTGACTGGGTCTGTTTGCAATTTATCCAGGGTGAACGGAGGAATAACGAGTTTCCCGCTGTGCCTGGGAAAAAGCGCGACGCTGATTTCGGAGCTTGAACGACCCCGGTTGCGGTTAATATTGTATTGATGGCTGGCCTGTGGCACGCCGACTTCAAAGTCTTCTGTCAATACGCTAAGGTCGACATTGGGTGATTCCCCCTGGGCGCGCAGGCGTGTTTCGCTGTTGACCAGCGATAGTTTGAATAGGACATATTCATCAAGAAATAATGTTTTCCTGTCAACACTGGTGGTGTAGCTGGCAGCCATCGCTGCAGAACTGACAAAGAGGCCGATACTGATCGCCGCAGTGGCTATGCCACGCACCAGATATCCGGTCACTGACCTGCTGACCATGCGTCTTACCATGGTTTTTTCTCCATGATTTCGCCATAACGGGCATCCTGTTCGCCGATGCGCAGCCGCACGATCATCCCTGCCTGATCAAGATTTGATGATGATAAATATGGTTGGACTTGTGGTGTCTCGGTCATATTGCTGGCTCTGGCGCGGTTGTGCAACGTGGCGCTTGCTGACTGGCCAGCACTGTCAGCACCTGGCCGCCGAGTGGCGCCATCATTCAGGGTTTCTTGTTGCCCGGCATGTTTTTTTTGTGCAGTGGATTGCCTGGGTTGTGGTTCCAGGTCATTGGCCAGCGGGGTGAGTGCGCGCAGCTGTCTGGCCTGATTGACAAGATTCAGGTTCAGAGTTGCCCGGGGATAATTATTTTGCCACTGCAGGGCCTCACGGTATGCTTGCGCCGCTGCATCCAGCTGGTCCTGGCGCGCCAGGGTATTACCCAGGTTGTAGGCGGCTTTGGCGCGCTCACTTTCACTGCGGGCGAGTAGCCGGGATTTCTCAAAGGCCGAGGCCGCCTGTGACCACTGCTGCAAACGATAGGCTGCAACGCCCTGCCCCAGATAACCCTGGTAGTCGGAAAGCGATTGATAGATCGAAGCGGCACGCTCGTAGTCTTGTGTCTGTAAGGACTCATAGGCCTGTTGCTCCTGCCAGGGTGAGGCCATGGATTGGTGTGGCAGACCTGGTAGTGAGATGATCAGTATCAACGCAGCAATTTCTATGCGTCGCATCCCTGACCATAAAAACAGCGCAAGACCGACCCCCAGAATCCAGGGGAACAGGGGGTAATCTCTTTGTGCGCTTGCGACCTGATATAGATTGTTGCGATTCAGAGTCTGGATGCCGCTGAACAACGCGTCCCAGTCACTGTCATCGCTGCGCAGGGAGGTATAGATGCCACCCGACTGCTGCGCCAGGCTGGCTAACAATGCGGTATCCAGGCGAGAGATGACCGCTTTGTCATCATAGTAAAGAAATTGCCCGCGTGCATTGTAGACCGGGCCGCCTGCGGTCGTGCCAACGCCGAGTATATATATCGGGATACCCGACACGCCCAATCGAGCGCCTGCCTGCAACACGCTGTCGGCGTCGTGAGTTTCGCCATCAGTTAGCAGGATGATGGCACGACCATTTTCACTACTGTCCTGCAATAGTTGGCTTGCCGTTTCAAGGGCCTGTGTCAGATTGGAGCCATGTTGCCGGGTCAGTCGGGTGTCCAGGGCATTGATAAAATGGCGCACGGTAGAATAGTCACTAGTCAGAGGCAATAAGCGGTAAGCACTGGCAGAATAGGCCAGCAGGGCAACACGGTCCTCCGCCAGTCTATTGATAAAATCATGGAGCTCAAACTTGGCCCGCTGCAGCCGGTTTGGTTTAACATCCTTTACGCCCATGGAGGGTGAAATATCGACAATGATGGTGATATCGATACCGCGTGCCTCCAGTTGTTCATGTGTTTCCTGCTGGAGATAGGGCCCACTGATGGCCAATATGGATAGTATCCATGCGCTGGCAAATAAGCGGGAGTATTGCCGCGGTCGCCTGGTATAGGACGGCCTGATAACCCAATGCCACAGTCGAGGTTCAATGAATTCTCCCAGGCGGTACCGAACCCGTCCGCGCAGGAATCGCCACACCAGCCAGGGTGCCGGCCATGCCAACAACCATAACGGATGGGACAGATAGATTTTATCGAATAGATCTATCATGGCAGTGCTCGTGTTTGCAAACGACTTTCAGCAAGTACCAGGAGAATTAGACCGATGAGTAGTGGTAGCCAATACCACTCCTGTTTATAGGCATGGGCGGGATCCCGGATGGTGCTTGGTACGAGCCTATTGATCTCTTCCAGGATTCGTTCCATGTCTGCAGGGTTGGAAGCTCGAAAATATTGGCCACTAGTGTCTGCCGCCAGCTGCCGCAGCAGGGTCTCATTGAGGGGTAACGTCACAATTTCAGCTTGCTCGATAGGGCCGCGCGGAAATAAAACTTTATCATCACTACCGATGCCAACGGTAAAGATGCGGACCGCCTGTTGTTGCGCAAGGCGGGATGCGGTAGTGGGTGAAATACTCCCAGCCGTATTCGTACCATCAGTCAGCAGTATCAATAGTCGGGAATCAGATGGCATCTCTTGCAAGCGCTCGACAGCCAGAGCGACAGCCTCACCCAGGGCGGTTTTCTCACCGGCAAGGCCGGTTCTGATGTCATCAATGAAGGTGTCCAGTAAAGCCCGGTCGGTGCTCATGGGGGTGAAAGTCAATGCGTCATCAGCAAACAGGATAATTCCAATGCGGTCATTGGGGCGCTGGCTAATGAACTGTTTGACGCTTTTCTTCAGCAGGTCAATGCGGCTGACAGGTTTTTCCTGCACGTTAAAATCCTGAGCCCGCATGGATCCGGAGATATCGATTGCCAGCATCAGATCATACCCCTGGCGGATGCTGGGATGATTGAAATCCCACCATTGGGGGCGCGCGATGGCCAGAATGATGAACGCACAACCTGCCAGCCATAGCCAGGGTGTGTGACGTGTCGTACGCGCCTTGATGAGGTCGGCGATTAGATCGGCCTGGGGATGGAGGATCGCCTGCTGAGATTGTGGCGCTTTGTATTGAAAGATAAAATGCAGTTTGCCCCTGGATCTCAGCACCCAAAACAGGATGGGTAATGGCAGCAACAGTATCCACAGGGGTTGGGCAATCATCAGCACGATGCGTTACTCTTGCAGCGCGGAAGGTGCTGATAAGCAA
Organism: Gammaproteobacteria bacterium; assembly: GCA_003230085.1. Taxonomy (GTDB): domain Bacteria; phylum Pseudomonadota; class Gammaproteobacteria; order SZUA-140; family SZUA-140; genus SZUA-140. The sequence continues at coordinate 14,789 of QIGV01000194.1, read as the reverse complement.
TGTCCTGCATGCTCAAACAATTCCAATGTTATAGGGGCTGTGGTTTGTTTCTGATAACGGATGTTATCGAGAAATGCGATTGCCGACAGCCATGCTTTTTTTTTGTGGCACAAATGCTTTGGGCAGTTTGCAGTAAGCTGGGACAGTCCCAGCCCCAAACGTAGAATCGTGGCCAGGCGGTAGGCAGCTTCGCGGTCCGGTAAACTTCCTGATTGCCATTGTGCTTGCAGGATCTCCAACTGATGGTGGGCCGGCAGTTCATGTTTTATTACAGGGTGATGCTGCTGCGCACGAGCGGTTTTTCGCCACCACCAGGCCAGTGCTATAACCAGTACTAAAAGCAGAATAATAAGCATGCCGGACAGCAATGCCGGCGTCCAGTCTGGTGGCGATGGAACCTCAATATCCGCCATTCGGATCAACAGTTTATCAATTTCTTGCATGGAATGTTTCCATCTGAGTCAAGGTATCGAGGCTATTATCGATGGTGGTCAGAGCAATACCGCATTGGGCAAATAATTTTGTAACCGCCTTGCTGTGTGCTGTCATCGCATCAAGGTAGCGTTCTCGCAGGGTGTTGTCATGTGTATCGATGGTGAGGTATTTGTCGCTGCGTGGTGAGTAGACGCGTAGTGAGCCGATATCCTTGAGTGCCTCTTCCCCGCTATCCCTGATGCGGATGGCATGGACGGCATAATCATGGGAAAGCGCCTGTAATGCCGGGGCATCCTGATCAGACAGATCATGAAAGTCACTGATCAGGCAGAGGTCAGTGCCCGGGCTGGACCTCTGTGCGAGAGCGGGTAATAGTGAGGGCAATTGGCTAGTGGCACGCCGTGCGTGCGTGGTCGGTGCTGGCGCGGCAGCGGCATAAAGAAGCGGTAGAACACCAGCCAGGGTGTTGGCAGATGGGAAATAATGGATACCGTTGTCGATGATTGCACCGGCTACTCGATCCCGGGCTGCCAGCGCGGTAAAGGCCAGGATGGCTGCGGCGCGGGCAGCACTGGCTGCCTTTAGTTCTACCCGGGTGCCAAAGAACATCCCAGGGTGACGGTCAATAACCAGGAACAGGCTGCGTCCCCGCTCATCCAGAAAAACCTTTGTAGTGGCCTTGCCGCTGCGTGCAATCGCGCGCCAATCAAGATGGCGGATATCATCACCAGCCTGATAAGGGCGGCTGTCGTGGGGCTCCATTCCCTGACCACGAAAAAAACTCGCAAACGGCCCGGAATGGGGCGCACGGGTTTTGTCCTGATTGCGTTGCCATTTATCCAGTATCTGCCATTGCAGTGCTTCCAGCGCCATTGATGTTAGTAATGGCGGGTTAGATGTGGCGCTGCTGTTCACGGCGCGGGTCATGGGATAGGGATTAATTCCAGAATGCGATTGACAATGTCTCTGGGGGTAATGCCTGCTGCCCGTGCGGCAAAGCTGGGTGCAATACGATGATTCAATACATCAAAGGCAAGTTCAACAACGTCATCAGGAGTGACAAAATCCCTGTCGTTTAAAAATGCACGGGCGCGGGATGCCTGTGCCAGTGCCAGCGTGGCCCGTGGTGAGGCGCCTCGATTGACCCATTCAGCCAGCCCTTCATCCAGTGATGCCGGGTCGCGGGTAGCTCTCACCAGTGCGATAATATAACGTTCCAGCATGTTATCCAGGTAAATCTTGTGGACTGCCTGACGCGCCATGAGTAGCGTATCGGCTTGCATGACAGGAGGGTTGTCTGGATGCGCGACTGACCCTGACAGGCGCGCCTGTTCATGATGTAGTATAGCGAGTTCTTCTTCGGCGTCAGGGTAGTCAATGTGGAGCTTGAGAAAAAAGCGGTCCAGCTGTGCCTCAGGCAGAGGGTAAGTCCCTTCATGTTCCAGGGGATTTTGGGTCGCAATGACCATAAACACTGCTGACAAATCGCGGGTGTGCCCGCCTACCGTGACCTGGTGTTCCTGCATCGCCTCAAGCAGGGCGGACTGGACTTTGGGCGGCGCGCGATTGATCTCATCCGCCAATATAATGTCATTAAAAATAGGGCCTTCTACAAACTTGAAGCTGCCTTCCTGAGGCAGGAAGATATCACTGCCAGTGATATCGCCGGGTATCAGATCCGGTGTGAACTGGATACGCTGGAAACGTAAGGCCAGGCCACTGGCCAACACGCGTACGGCGCTGGTTTTAGCCAGTCCGGGAACACCTTCAAGCAACAGGTGCCCACCGCAGAGCATGCCAATCAACAGGCGTTCGATCATTTTTTTCTGCCCGATGATCTCGCGCGATATATGGTGCTCTAGTGCAACAAACTGATTTTTCATCGTATTTTTAGTTAATTTTGTATTATTTATGATATAGACCTAGCTTGATTCAAGCCAACTGCGTTATTATCACCCTGTGACTATTTAATATTACAGGATTTAGTGATGTGGGTAGCAGGGCACTGCAACTAAAGTTAGCAATTTGAATGATTATATAGCCAATAGATCAACACTTCCCGGTCCTCCTAATTAACCTGATGGTCAAAATCTCAAGGCTTGAGCTTAGTGTGCTGCGGGCCTGGTATTATTCCATGAATAACAACTCAATATGTTAAGATGCGCGTTTGCCTTCGCGCTGGTGATGAGCGGGGGAAGTAATGCTGGAGGCCATTAACCTTGCCGCGGTCCGTGGTGATCGCCGCTTGTTTGCCGGCGTAGGTTTTTCACTGCAAGGTGGCGATCTGCTCTATGTGCAGGGTGCCAATGGGAGTGGCAAGACCACTCTGTTGCGTATGCTGTGTGGCCTGGTTATTCCTGAAGAGGGTAAAATTTTATGGTCTCAGGAGGACATCCGTTCTGAGCGGGAAGCCTATCTACAGAGTCTGGTTTATCTGGGCCATCTGTGTGCACTGAAGGATGATTTGACCGGGCTTGAGAATCTGCGCATAACAGAAGCATTGGCAGGCGAAGAAATCAGCGAGCCTCGGGCGATGGCGGCTTTACAGGGTGTTGGGCTGAATGGTTATGAAGATTTACCCGTCAGGGTGTTGTCCCAGGGGCAGCGGCGCAGGGTTGCGCTGGCTCGCTTGGCCTTGACTCAGGCCCCCTTGTGGATTCTGGATGAGCCGTTTACTGCGCTGGATAAGGCCTCTGTAGGATCCTTGAAAACGAGATTGGAGGACCATCTGGAAGATGGCGGCATGGTTATTTTGACCACCCATCAGGAAATAGAAATTAAAGCTGCTGTTATCAAGCAGGTCGCCTTGGCGGAGTACTAGATATGTTAGCGGTGTTGCGCTGTGTAATGATGCGCGATCTGATTCTTGCAGTGCGGCGCTTATCAGATGTATTGACGACACTGTTTTTTTTCGTGATCGTGGTCAGCCTGTTCCCCCTCGGTGTAGGGCCGGAGATCGAGGTGCTGCGGATGATAGCGCCGGGTGTGGTGTGGGTGGCGGCAATATTGGCCTCCATGCTGGCACTAGGGCGTCTATTCGAGAACGATTATCGTGATGGCACCTTGGAGCAGTTGCTGTTGTCGCCACAGCCCCTGTCGCTGCTGGTGTTGGGCAAGGTGATGGCCCATTGGGCAGTCACCGGCGTGCCGCTGGTGTTGGTGGCGCCTTTACTGGGAATGCAGTTCGGGATGTCGGCGCAAGGTATCGGAGTGTTGCTGATCTCCCTGATACTGGGAACACCGGCCATCAGCCTGATTGGTGCAGTGGGCGCTGCTTTAACACTGGGTGTGAGAGGAGGTGGTGTATTGGTTTCATTGCTGGTTTTGCCGCTCTACATTCCTGTATTGATCTTTGGTGCTGGCGCTGTAGAGGCTAGTGTTTCAGGTTTGGGCGCTGAGGCTCATTTATCCTTGCTGGGGGCGATTCTGGTGCTGGCTTTATGTTTTGCGCCCTGGGCAGCTGCCGCAGCTTTGAGGATTTCCCTGGATTGAGAATTGGGGATTGAGATGACAGAATTGAAGTGGTAAGAAAATGGCTTTTGCGGGCATAAATTGGTTCAAATATTCATCGCCAGCGAGTTTTTACCCGGTGGCGGGCAAGATGATTCCCTGGGTGGCCAGTGTCGCAGTGATCCTGGCTGTGATCGGGCTATATTTCAGTTTTTTTGTGGCGCCTACAGATTACCAGCAGGGTGAGGCTTATCGCATCATGTTCATTCATGTGCCGGCTGCCTGGATGTCCATGTTCATCTATGTGGTGATGGCCGGCTACGCCGCCATGGGCCTGATATTCAATACCCGCTTGTCGGCCATGATGGCCAGTTCACTGGCCCCGACGGGCGCACTGTTCACTTTTGTGGCATTGTGGACAGGCGCGTTGTGGGGAAAGCCCATGTGGGGTGCCTGGTGGGTCTGGGATGCGCGCCTGACAACTGAGCTGATCCTGCTGTTTCTCTACATTGGTTTTATGTCCCTTGAAGCGGCTATCGATGATCCGCGGCGTGCTTCCCGCTCCAGCGGTTTACTGGCCATTGTGGGTGTTGTCAATGTGCCGATTATTTATTTTTCTGTAAAATGGTGGAATACCTTGCATCAGGGTGCTTCGATCAGTTTTGATAAGGCGCCGAGCATGGCGTCTACCATGTTAACTGCCATGCTGCTTATGACATTTGCTTTTTGGATGTATACCATTGCGATGGTGTTATATCGAGTGCGCTGTGAAATTCTCGAACGGGAGCGCCACAGCGAATGGGTGATGGCTCTGGTGGAAGAGCGAAAATGAACTGGTCTGATTTTTTCACCATGGGCGGGTACGGGTTCTATGTATGGGGCTCTTATGGCGTCACCGCCTTACTGATCATTATTGAAATTATATGGGTGCTTCAGCGGCGTAAGGCCCTGTTAAATCGCCTGGCTCGTATGAGTCGTCTATCAAAAGGATAGTGCACTACGCATGAAACCAAGACATAAACGGTTGCTATTTATTGTGGCAGGATTGGCCGGGATTGGCATTGCGGCGACATTGATACTGAATGCCTTTAATAGCAATATGGTGTTCTTTTTCAGTCCTAGCCAGGTCGCGGCGAATGAAGCGCCGGAGGGGCGCAGCTTCCGCCTGGGAGGACTGGTGACAGAAGGTAGTGTTGAGCGGGAAGATGACGGTTTGACTGTCCATTTCACGGTGACGGATAATCAGAAATCAATACCTGTGGTTTTTACCGGCATCCTGCCGGATCTCTTTCGTGAGGGTCAGGGAGTGATCACCCAGGGGCGCCTGGGGGCCGACGGGGTATTCCGCGCGGATGACGTGCTGGCCAAACACGATGAAACCTATATGCCGCCTGAGGTAGCAGACGCTTTGGAAAAAGCAAAGAGTGGTGGCAATCCATCAACAACAAGTTCGCTGATTACTAGCGAAGGGGGTAAACAATGATTCCTGAAATTGGACATTTTGCATTGATTATGGCGTTGAGTCTGGCCGTGGTGCAGGGTACTCTGCCATTGGTTGGGGCGGCCCGTGGCATCCATTCCTGGATGGCGCTAGCGCGCCCTGTCGCTCAGGGGCAATTTGTTTTTGTTGCCATTGCCTTCGGGTTTTTGACCTATTCTTTTATCGTTAACGACTTTTCCGTGCAATACACGGCTACTCAGTCAAACTCTTCCTTACCCATACAATACCGAATTGCCGGTGTGTGGGGTGGGCACGAGGGCTCCCTGTTGCTATGGGCGCTGATGTTGACAGGGTGGACGTTTGCAGTATCCATTTTCAGCCGCAAACTGCCCGAAGAAATGGTGGCCAGGGTGATTGGTGTGCTGGGGCTGGTTTCCATTGGATTTTTGTTGTTTATGCTGATGACTTCAAATCCTTTCGAGCGTTTGATCCCTGCGGCATTGGATGGCCGCGATTTAAATCCCTTATTGCAAGATCCCGGGCTGATAATTCATCCGCCTCTGCTATATATGGGTTATGTTGGTTTTTCGGTGGCATTTGCATTTGCGATTGCCGCTCTGCTAGGTGGCCGTCTTGATGCAGCGTGGGCGCGTTGGTCACGACCCTGGACCACAGTGGCGTGGCTGTTCCTGACGGTGGGGATCGCCTTGGGTAGCTGGTGGGCTTATTACGAGTTGGGCTGGGGGGGCTGGTGGTTCTGGGATCCGGTTGAAAATGCCTCATTTATGCCGTGGCTGGTGGGGACTGCATTAATACACTCATTAGCAATGACCGAAAAACGTGGTTGTTTTAAGAACTGGACCGTATTGCTTGCCATTATGGCTTTCTCACTGAGCCTGCTGGGCACCTTTCTAGTGCGCTCTGGCGTTTTGACTTCGGTCCATTCCTTTGCGGCAGATCCGACCCGCGGTGTTTTTATCCTCGGCTTTCTGATCGTCGTGGTAGGTGGTTCACTGATCCTCTACGCCTTGCGAGCGCCCCGCGTCGGTCAGGGCGGTACTTTTCAGTTAGTTTCCCGCGAATCGTTTTTGCTGGCTAATAATGCGTTACTAGTTGTCGCTGCGGGTAGTGTGCTGCTGGGTACCGTCTATCCATTAGTGCTGGATGCGTTGGGTATGGGTAAAATCTCTGTGGGTTTGCCCTATTTTGAGTCAGTGTTTCTGCCGCTCATGGTGCCATTGGTATTCCTGATGGGAATAGGTCCTGTGGCACGCTGGAAGAGCGCGAGTATTCCTGATTTGGCTGTTCGTCTACGTTGGGCGTTCGGAGCAGCCGCTGTGACTGCGCTTATTTTGCCATTCATTCTGGGGCATTGGTCACCGTTGATTAGCCTTGGACTGTTGATGGCTTTTTGGCTTATTTCGACAATTTTCCTCAGTTTTTGGCGCCGGTATCGTCGCAATGTGGAACTTGGAAAATCAGGATTTTCCGGTATGTCGAGCAGTTATTTTGGTATGCAGACTGCCCATTTTGGAGTGGCAATATTCATAATCGGGGTCACTATGGTCAAGGGCTATGAAACCGAAAAAGATGTGCGTATGGATGTGGGCGATACAGCCACAATTGGCGCCTATGCCTTCCGTTTCGATGGTGTGGCTGAAGTTAACGGTCCGAATTACAAGGCGACGCGAGGTTATTTTCAGGTCAGTAAGAATGGCGAGAATCTGATGCAGCTTAATCCGGAAAAACGGATTTACAATGTGCAGACGATGCCCATGACCGAGGCGGCTATCGATAGCGGTCTATTTCGAGACCTCTATGTTTCGTTGGGTGAGCCGGTTAGTGGCGGCGCGTGGAGCGTTAGAATTTATTATAAGCCATTTATCGACTGGATCTGGGGCGGAGCTGCATTCATGGCCCTGGGTGGTCTGCTGGCTGTCAGTGATCGACGCTATCGCATCAAGGTCCGGGACAAAATCAGACGCAAGAAGAGCGTTCAGGAAAGCCCTGCGTCAGCCGCCAAAGCCAAGCCTTCACTGGCAACAGAAACGAGTGGCGGATGAAGCGACTAATCCCTTTAGCCGCTTTTGTCGTGCTGGTTGTTTTTCTTGGCGTTGGGCTGTTGCTGGATCCCAGCAAAGTGCCTTCTCCGCTGATTGACAAGCCGGCACCGGCATTTGCATTGCCACAATTACATAATGCATCCGAGACCATATCAAATAGTGATATGCGAGGGCAGGTGTGGTTGTTTAATGTTTGGGCATCCTGGTGTGTGTCCTGTCGCCAGGAACATCCCCTGTTAGTTGAGCTTGCGCGCAGGAATATCGTGCCGATTATTGGCTTGAACTATAAAGATGAACGCAACGATGCTATTCGCTGGCTGCAAGATCTTGGTAACCCTTACACTAAGAGCGGCCACGATATTGAGGGGCGGGTGGGGATGGACTACGGTGTCTACGGTGTACCCGAGACCTATGTTATCGATCAGCAAGGGACGATCCGCTTTAAGCAGATCGGCCCGATTAGTCCGGATGCTTTGCAAAATGAGATCTTACCTTTAATTGAAAAACTCCAGGGAATATGAACGTTAGAGATATGCAATTACGAATGGACAGCCTGGTGCCGCACACTCACTTTAGGCCAGTGCCGGGACTGTTATTTTTGGGCCTGTGCCTGCTGCTGACGGGAAACGTCAGTCTGGCAAAGGAGGCAGCACCCATGATAGCGGATCCCGTGATCGAGGCGCGCATGGCAGCCATGGGAGGTGAGCTGCGCTGCCTGGTTTGTCAGGGGCAGTCTATTGCTGGATCGGATTCAGGGTTTGCCAATGATGTTAAGAAGGAAATGCGTACCATGATGGAAAATGGACGCTCAGATTCCGAAGTCGTTGATTTCCTGGTGCAGCGTTATGGTGACTTTATACTCTTTAGGCCACCCGTAAAGGGCGCCACTTTATTGTTGTGGGCTGGCCCCTTTATTCTATTGGGCATTGCACTGCTTGTCCTGTTCATTAGCTTGAAACGACGTGGACTGCGAGCCAGTGAGGTATCGTTATCGAATGAAGAAATACGTCGTGCAGAATCGTTACTGGGAGATGACAAGGACGGGAAAGGGTAGTGCTTCCCTTCGCTTGCACGGACCTGCTCGAAGGAGCACAGCAGCATTTTCATTGCCCTGCAGTTCGCGGCAGGGCTATAAATCCACTTTCATGATTTCGGGAGACCACTTGGCATGACTGTTTTTGTAGTCGCCGCGTTGCTGCTTGTCGTAGTTGCGCTGGTATTTGCTATTCCACCCCTGTTGCAAAAAGGTCGGAGCAGGGGCCAGATAGAACGTAATGACCTCAATGTTTCTGTTTACCGGGACCAGTTGGCAGAGTTGGAACGCGACGTGCAGAACGACGTCATCAGCCGGGATAAATATGAACAGGGGCGCCTGGAATTGGAGAAACGGCTGCTTGATGATGTTGCGGTGAACAGTGAGGGTGCGGCTGATAAGAATACAGTCAGTCAGAACACACACAGTAAACGATCATGGTTGTCTGCCATCCTGGTCGGGATATTTATACCGGTATTTGCAATTGGTACCTATATGTCATTGGGTAAACCTGCTGCATTGAATCCTGTGCAGCCTGCGAGAATTACGCCCGATATGTCCAAGTCGGAGATTGCAGATCAGATTAATCTAATGGTGGCACAACTTGCCAAGCGCCTGGAGGATGATCCGACGGATGCGGAGGGTTGGGCGATGCTGGGCCGATCCCTGATCGCACTGGAGCGCTTTAGCGAGGCCCTGGCTGCACTGGATAATGCCACCCGGCTCAATGACAACGACGCCCAGTTGTTTGCGGATTACGCTGATGCCGTGGCAATGTCCAGTGGCCAATCTCTGGAAGGCCGTCCGCTGGAGCTGATCAGCCGCGCATTGGAGATTGATCCAAATAATCAGAAAGCACTCTGGCTTGCTGGAACCGCTGCGTATGAAAGGGCAGATTTCAAGGAAGCGCTCAGGGTCTGGAAACACCTTTATGATTTGGTGCCAAAGGATTCACAAGCTGCCAGAAGCATGGAAAGCAATATCTCCGAAGTAGAGGCCTTGCTGGCGGGGCGCAATCCTCAGGATAATGGTGCAGCGATTTCCGCAAAGGTAGAAGCATCCGGTGATCAGCAGGGAATCGAAAAACTGGACGGTGTTGTAAAGCTGGATGGCGCTCTCCAGGACAAGGTCAACGGTTCTGACACGGTATTTATTTTTGCCCGCGCTCCGCAAGGACCCCGTATGCCTTTAGCCATCATTCGTGCCCAGGTCAAAGACCTCCCGCTACAATTTACCCTTGACGATACCACTGCGATTAATCCGGCCATGAAACTGTCCATGTTCTCCCAGGTGGAAGTGGTCGCACGAATTTCAAGGTCAGGTGATGCGACACCAAAGAGCGGTGATCTACAGGGTTCCAGTGGCATCATCGGCGCCGGTAACATGGCAGACATTCTAGTCAATGAGGTGATACCGTAACCTGGTAGGAGCGGGAGGAACTTGAACAATTCTGTTGTGCTCAATTTCTTCACTCTGCCAATTGCGTTGACAATGACATTGTTGGCATTGTCAGCCTGTAATCAGACACCACCCCCGGATCGCCTGGTGGAAGGCGGGCCGTTTCCCTCGCTGGTCCTGACCGGGTTTCAAGGTGAAAAGCAGGCGCTTGATGCTTATAGGGGGAGGCTTGTCATACTGAATGTCTGGGCGACATGGTGTGCACCCTGCCGAATGGAATTGCCCAGCCTTGATCGTTTAAATGAGGCGCTGGACGAAAAAAAATTTATCGTAATTGGCTTGTCAGTGGATAGCGACAGAGATATTGCCATTGAATTTTATCAGGACAGGGGAATTCGTTTTACCTCTTTCATTGATCAGAACCAGGAGATCAGTGAACAGATTCTGGGTATCCGCGTTTACCCGGATACATTTCTGATTTCGCCGGATGGTAAATTGATACGCAGAATTGTAGGCGAAAGAACCTGGGATGACCCGGCCATGGTAGAGGCATTGCGTCAGGCTTATGATGGTGATCAGGCAATGTTAGAGAAAATATGAACTAGGGAAGCTCTGATTAATTCGTTTCTCGTCATTCCGGCGAAAGCCGGAATCCAGTAACACACTGAATTAATAGCACTGGATTCCGGGTCTTCGCTCTGCTTCGCCCGGAATGACGAATTAATCAGAGCTTTCCTAGAGTTTTGTTCAGTATCATTTAAAGAGGAATGTTGAGATGAGATTAAAAATCACCATATTCATAGTTGCATCTTGCCTGCTGGTCGGATGGGTAGGTCTTGCGAATGCGGCAGATGCCAGTAAAGGCAGCAAAATCTATGCAAAATATTGTCAGAACTGCCATGGCAGTAATGGCGCTGGCCAAATTCCAGGGGCGCCGGATTTTTCACGCGGTGAGCGTATGCTGCAGCCAGATTCAGTCATCGTAGAGAGCATTAAGAACGGTCAGGGAGTGATGCCCTCTTTTCGTGGCCAGTTGACTGTCAACGAGTTATTCGATATCACCGCTTACCTGAGAACACTGCGTCGATGAGATTGGCCCGTTTTATCCTGATAGCCGGTTTAGTAGTCTTGCCCTTGATGGCGGGTTGCTCTGAATCGTCTGATCAGGCTGCGGGCCAGATTCAAACGGTGCCAGCTGGCGAATCACAGCAGGCCGTGCTTTCTGAGGACAAGGCTGTGCCAGAGGTTCTGGAAACCTTTAATGTTGGCGAAAATGTTTTTGTTCGTTCACTGGCCTTCGATCCTGACCGTCAATCACTGTGGGTGGGAACATCACTGGGAGTACATGAAGTGGACCTGGCTAGCGGGGATGTCAAAGATACCTTCACCCGCAAGCACGGCCTTGCGAATGAGTATATTTTTTCCATTCTGGTCGACAGCCAGGGTTATAAATGGTTTGGCACTAACGGTGGTGGTATTTCACGCTATAAGGAAGGTCAGTGGACGACCTATTTTCCATTGCATGGGCTAGCGGACTACTGGGTATATGCCTTTGCGGAAAATACAGATGGCGCACTCTGGATAGGCACTTGGGCGGGCGCAAACTTTTTTGATCCGCAATCCGAAACGTTCACCACCTATTTTGATGAGCTTGTCAATGAATGGGTCTACGGTGTGGATATTGATTCCGCCGGTCGGGTCTGGTTAGGCACTGAAGGGGGCGTGTCGATGTATGATGGGTCATCGTGGTCGGCCTGGACGCATAAAGACGGTCTGGGAGCACCGAATCGTGAACAGCTCCCGATCAGTACCAATACCGGTTTGGGAACGCGGGCACGGCATAACCTGGGCGTACTGTCGGATGGCCGTGCGACCTATAATCCCAGTTATGTCTTCAGTATCCATGTGGACGATGACGGCACCGTGTGGGCGGGTACCTGGGGTGGTGGTGTCAGCCGTTTCGCTGGCGAGACATGGACTAATTTTACCAGAGACGATGGTTTGGCGGGTAATATCGTCTATAGCATCGCGCAGGATAAGGATGGCAATCTGTGGTTTGGTACGAACCAGGGATTGTCGAGATTTGATGGTAAAATCTGGCGCAGTTACGGGCGGGCAGATGGCCTGCCAGATGAAAATATATATGCAATTGCTGCAACGCCTGGAGGTGACATATGGGTCGGTTCCAAGGGTGGGGTAGCAAGAATTGGTTATCGGTGAGACTTTGCCTGATTTAAAGGACACGATCAAAGACTCCCCATTACAATATAGACTGGAGTTACCATGAAACTAGATCATAAAGGCTGGGCATTCCTGATTTTAATCGTGGGGGGGCTGGTGATTGGCAGCTATATGCTGGGAATGCAACAATCTGGAAAGTCTTCCACGGCGGCGCCAATACCACCAGCTGTTTTTGAAAACAGCGCGGGGATTTCACTCCCTGCGGGGATTCTACCCCCTGGTGCACAGGTACCAACGAATCATCCTCCTATGACACAGCCCACTCAGGGAGTGCCAGCAGTTAGTGCGCCTTCTTCAAAATCGCGTTTTACTCATTTCCGCGTGGGGAACCGAAACGTCAAGGGGATTATTCTCGACGGTAAAGTTGCCTGGATAGCGACATCCGGTGGTGTGATTCGCTACGATACGACTGATGATACCCATAAGGTTTTTGACAATAAGATTGATGGACTGTTATCCAACGGCATATTTCATGTCAGCAAGATCGGAGGCAAGATTATTGTAGGAACCTATGGCGGTGGATTGTCGATCTATGACCCGGAAAAGGATCAGTGGAAGAATTACAATATTCCTGATGGTCTTGCCGATCAGTTTGTCTACGATGTTGCGCAAACGGCCAACGGCGATATCTGGATTGCCACCTGGTCAGGCGTCAACCACATCAAGGGTGGTGATTTCGATGATCCTGATCAATGGGAGACCTTTACCATGGAGAGCACTCACGGCGGCTTGCCCAACCCCTGGGTTTATGGTGTGGAGGTCGGGAAAAACGGAGAAATGTGGTTTGCAACCGAGGAAGGCCTGGCCCGCTACAAAGATGGTGAATGGAAAAACTGGCAACATAGCGATGGACTGGGGGCTCCCTATGAGATCGTCAAGGATGCCATTCAGTCCACTAATGATCCTGCGAAGGCTTCCATGCACCATTCCCAACAAAAGGCTGAGCAGGGAATGGAGGATATCAAGGTGGCCTATAATCCAAACTACATCATTTCACTGGTAGTGGATGGTAATGGCACAGTATGGGCCGGCACCTGGGGCGCGGGACTGGCTCGTTTTGATGGCAAGAACTGGGAAAATTTTACGACTGCGGATGGACTACCCTCCAATCATATCTTTATGCTGCATCTGGATCGAGAGGGTGTTCTCTGGGCCGGGACGAGCAAGGGTCTGGTGCGAGTGGAGGATGAGGGCAAAAAGCTGACGACCATGACCACCGCGGATGGTCTGTTTGCCAACAATGTTTTTTCCATGGTGCGTGCTGAGGATGGTACGATGTGGGTTGGCAGTTTTGGCGGTGTCGCCAGGATCCTGAATTAGATATTTGAAAGCCTGATTTTAGTTTTATTGACTATGGCCGCATGCAATGAATAGCCTGGGTACACGCATTGCGGCCATCATCTCAGTTGCCCTGCTGACGCTCCTGTTGGCGGCGGGCTGGATCATAGAGAAACAGCTGAGCCGTTCTTTCATGGAAAAAAACCTCTTTCATATGGAGGTTCATGCAAAGTCGCTTATCTCCAGCCTGAAAATCTTAATGTTGAACGGCCAAGGTGCACAGGCACAGCAGTGGCTCGATAATATGCGTGAAAATGAAGGTGTAATTGATATTTCGGTGTTGCGCCTCGATGGTCGTGTCGCTTTTTCCGATCTATCGACCATCAACGCCGTCAACGAATACCTTGGCGATAAACGTTTCGTGAGCCAGGGGTTACCAGCCGCGGTAACTGGGCAGGAAACTTCAAGGGCATTCGGGCAGGCCCTACTAGGGGCGATGGCTTTTGACCCGGACGTCGTTGATCAACTCACCATCTATCTCCCGATCAAGTCGGAGACGGCATGTCTTGCCTGTCATGGCTATGACAACTCACCACTGCGCGGTGTCTTTAAACTGAGCCTTAACACAGTGGAGAGCCAGGTTCAGCTGAAAAATATCCGTCATGAGTTCTGGCGTATCACAGGTGCCCTGGTCGTTCTTTTAGGTATCATTTTGTGGTTGGCACTACGCTATAGTGTGATTCGCCCGGTAAGCTTGCTTCGTGATGCGATCATTTCTGTAGGGCGTGGCGATCACGACACCAAGTTGCCCGATATCCGGCATGATGAATTAGGTCAGGTTGGTCGTGTTTTCAATCGCATGCAGGACCAGTTGCAGGAAACGGAGAGCCGGATTCGTGCGGTCATGGATAATGTTGTTGATGCAATTATTACGCTTGATGAAAACGGTAAAATTGAATCAGTCAACTACGCTGGGTCGGACCTGTTTGGATACAGTGCAGGTGAATTGGTGGGGAAGAACATCAAACTGCTGATGCCGGGTTCAGGCAGCGACATAGTGACGGCATATACCCCTCAAGAAGGCACAAAAAAGGGTCCTGAATCAGACGTCTCAGATAACTCAAGAGTTGGGTATGAGGCTGAGGGCCAGCGTAAAAATGGCACTGTCTTTCCGGTAGAGCTTGCAGTCAGTGAAATGATGGTGGGCGATGAGCGCTATCTTATCGTCATCATCCGTGATATCACCGTACACAAGGAGCAAATGCAGGCGCTTGAGTATCAGGCTCTGCATGATAACCTGACAGGTTTGCCAAACCGTGTGTTACTGGCAGATCGTGTACAACATGCCCTTCTTTCAGCGCGGCGGGATAATTCGACGCTTGCCCTGTTACTCACCGATCTCGATCATTTCAAGGAGATCAACGACACACTGGGCCATCACAGTGGCGAT